>JAAFIY010000024.1 GCA_013297985.1 Comamonadaceae bacterium
CGCCATGGCTGAAGAAGCCTCAGCCCTGGTGCGCAAGTACAAGGGCGCCTTCAGCGGCGAGCATGGCGACGGCTTGTGCCGCGGCGAATGGATCAGCTGGCAATTTGGCCCACGCATCACTGAAGCACTGGGGCAAATCAAACAGGCTTTTGATCCCATCGGCCTGTTCAACCCCGGCAAGATCATTCATCCGCCCCAGATGGACGACGCCCGGCTGTTTCGCTTTGCCAATGGCCAGCAGGGCACGCGGGCCTACAAAACCATCCCCATCCAAACGGCCTTGGACTGGCGCGCCTGGGACGTGCAAAACGACCCGGTCACTGAAGCCACCACCGCCCCCGGCACCGGCGGCGACACCGCACAGGGCTTTGGCAAAGCGGTGGAGATGTGCAACAACAACGGCCACTGCCGCAAGTTTGACGCGGGCACCATGTGCCCCAGCTACCGCGTCACCCGCAACGAGGTCGACAGCACCCGGGGCCGCGCCAACACGCTGCGGCTGGCGGTGTCGGGGCAGTTGGATCCTCTGCGCAAAGTGGCGGGGGCCACGCCCACCCAAGGCTTCACTGATGTGGAGCTAGACGCGATGAAAGACGCCCTTGACCTGTGCGTGTCGTGCAAAGGCTGCAAGCGCGATTGCCCCACCGGCGTGGACATGGCCCGCATGAAGATTGAAGTGCGTCACCACCTGCGCCAGCGCCGCGGGCTGCGCTGGCGCGACCACCTGGTGGCGGCCTTGCCCGCCTACGCGCCCTGGGCTGCCCGCATTGCGCCGCTGGCCAACTTGCGCAACCGCTGGCCCTGGTTGGCCACGCTGATGCAAAGCACCCTTGGCATCGCCGCCCAGCGCAGCTTGCCCGCATGGCGCGCTGACCACTTTGACGCGGTGCGCGCAGGCCTGCCCTTGGTCAGCCGCGCTGAACTGCTGCAAGCCCAGCGGCCGGTGGTGCTCCTGGTGGACACTTTTAACCGCTGGTTTGAATCCGACAACGCGGTAGCCGCCGTGCGGGTGCTGGCCGCTGCGGGCTACAGCGTGCATGTGGCCCAGGCTGAAAGCGGTGGCCCCCTGTGTTGTGGTCGCACCCGGCTGGCGGTGGGCGATGTGGATGGCGCCCGCGCCAGTCTGCACACCCTGCTCAGCACCGTGGCTCCACTGGCGCAGCGCGGCATCGCCATCGTGGGCTTGGAGCCCAGCTGCTTGCTCACCTTGCGGGACGAAGCCTTGGCCCTGGGCCTGGGCGAAGCCGCCCAAAACGTGGCGGTGCAATCGCTGCTGTTGGAAGAGTTTTTGGTGCGAGAGCTTCAGCGCGACAAGCACGCGCTGGACGCGCTCAAAGCCCAATTGAGGCCCTTGAACGCGCCGCTGCTGGTGCACGGCCACTGCCACCAAAAGGCCTTTGCCGCGGTCAGCCCAGTGCTGCAGGTGTTGGCACTCATCCCTGGTGCCAAACCCGATTTGATTGAATCGTCATGCTGCGGCATGGCCGGCAGCTTTGGCTATGAGGCCGAGCACCACACGGCGTCGATGCAAATGGCCGAACTCACCCTGCTACCCGCCGTGCGCGCCCAGCCAGACGCAGTCGTGGTGGCAGACGGCACCAGCTGCCGCCACCAGATTGCCGACGGCACCCAGCGCATGGCCGTGCATTGCGCGGTGCTGCTGGCCCGACAACTCAAAGCAGCTTAGTGCTATATTTTTAGTAGCTGCTTCGGCAATCAAACAGGGCGCTAGCGCCCGATTTTGTTTACTGCCCTTGGCCGAGCGCAAAGCCGCGCTCGCCGTCAAAGGTGCAGAGGTTTTCGGTCTTGATGACGTCCACGCCGCCTTCCGTCACGTTGCCCAGCAGGGCCACGATCTGGCGGTGGGCCAGCGTGGCGGTGTCGCCACCTTCCACCATAAAACGGCAGCGCCAGTGGTCGGTGGTGAAGGTTTCGGGAAAGCCGCCCGGCCACACCTTCACGCCGCGGTTGGTGATCATTTGCAGCTTCAGGCCGGGCACCGTCAGGGCTTGTAGTTGGGCGGCCAGGGCGTCGGCTGTCATGCTGCTTTGGTGCACGAACACGTCCACCCCCACCATTTCTTTCTTTGCTACTTTTTTGCTAGCAGCTTGCGCAGCCATGGCGGGCGCAGCAGCCGCGCTGACCTTGGTGCCATCAGTGGCGGCATAGCTCACAGGCTTGAAGGTTTGCGGCTTCTTGCCCAGGCGCTCGATCACCGCTTGCGCAAAGGCCTGGGTGCCGACGGTGGGGCCGGTTTTGGCGGTGCCGTCTAGGCTGCGCGCCAGGTCAGCGGTGTGAAAGCCGTCTTCAATCGTGGCCAGCCAAGCGTTGTGAATCGTCTCGGCCACTTTGGGCTGGCCGATGTGCACCAACATCATCACGGCCGACAGCAGCATGCCCGATGGGTTGGCGATGTCTTTTCCCGCAATGTCGGGCGCGCTGCCGTGGATGGCCTCAAACATGGCCACGTGTTCGCCAATGTTGGCGCTGCCCGCCAGACCCACGCTGCCAGTCAGCTCAGCCGCCACGTCAGAAATGATGTCGCCGTACAGGTTGGGCGTCACGATCACATCAAACTGCTCAGGCCGGGTGGCCAGGCGCGCGGTGCCGATGTCAATGATCATGTGATCGGTGGCGATGTCGGGGTAGTGCGCGCGGATCTCATCGAAGACTTGATGGAACAGGCCATCGGTCATCTTCATGATGTTGTCTTTGGTCATGCACGTCACTTTGCGGCGGCCATGCGCCCGGGCGTATTCAAAGGCGTAGCGCACGATGCGTTCGCAGCCGGGCCGGGTGATCAGTTTCAGACACTGCATGACTTGGTCGGTCTGCCGATGCTCAATGCCGGCGTACAAGTCTTCTTCGTTCTCGCGCACGATCACCACGTCCATCTTGGGGTGCATGGTGGGCACAAAGGGCGCAAAGCTCACGCAGGGCCGCACGTTGGCGTAAAGCCCCAGGGTTTTGCGAATGGTGACGTTCAGGCTTTTGTAGCCACCGCCTTGCGGGGTGGTGATGGGGCCTTTCAAGAACACTTGGGTAGCGCGCAGGCTGTCCCAGGCTTCGGGGGCAATGCCAGTGCTGTGGCCGCTTTTGTAAATGGCTTCGCCCACAGTGATGGGCTGCACGTCAACGGCGGCGCCGGCGGCCTTCAACACCGCCAGGGTGGCGCGGGTGATTTCTGGGCCAATCCCGTCGCCTTCGGCCACGGTGATGGTGCGCATGGGCGTGGCGGGCAAGGCGTTGTGGGGGTTGGTCTGGGGGGCCATGGGGGTGTCGAGTCGCATGAACGGTCTCCGGCAGGGGTTGTCGTCGATGGATGGAGTGTGGACAACCCACGGTTTGTGTGCAAATAATGAATTTGAAGATTTAATATCGACCATCGTCAATGTAATTTTGATGGACTAAACGGTGCAGAAAGGGCCTCACGATGGCAACACCCCTTGGCTTGGCGCGGGCCCCTCGCGCCACCTTTGCGCAGTTGCGCACCTTTGAAGCCGTGGCCGCGCTGGGCAGCGTGACGGCGGCCGCGCAGCGCTTGCACTTGTCACAGCCCACCGTATCCACCCAGCTCAAAGAACTGGCGTCGGGGCTGGATGCGCGGCTGTTTGTGCCGGCTGGGCGCGGCATTCAACTCACCGATACCGGCCACGCGCTGCTGGACTGCGTGCGCCAAATGTTTGGCCACTGGCAGGCGTTTGAAGAATCGGTGCAGGCCATCGCCGGCCTGCAGCGCGGCGTGTTGCGCATTGCGGGTGTGACCACCACCGAATACTTCATTGCCCGCCTGTTGCAGCCCTTTGCCCAGGCCTACCCCGGGGTGCAAATTGACTTGGCCGTAGAAAACCGCGCAGCGGTGGTCGAGCGCCTGCAGCGCGAGCAAGATGACTTGGCGGTGATGATGATGCCGCCCACCGACATGCGGCTGAACCAACTGCCGATCTTGGACAACCCATTGGTGGTGATTGGCCCGCTGGCGCACGCCTGGGCGCAGTCGGCCACGCGGCGCTCCTTGCGCCAGTTGGCCGAGGTGGGTTTGTTGATGCGCGAAGCGGGCTCAGGCACCCGTGCGGCAGCTCTCGACCACTTGGCCACCCACGGACATCAGCCCCGCATTCACATGAGCCTGGGCAGCAATGAAGCGCTCAAACACGCGGTGGCCGCTGGCTTGGGGCTGGCCGTTATCTCCCGCCATGCGCTGGCGCAAGACCCGGCTACGGAGGGTGTGGCGGTGTTGCCGGTGGCGGGGTTTCCCATCAAACGGCAGTGGCAGTTGGTGTGGCGCAGTGATCGCCGCCTGCCCCTGGCTGCAGCCACTTTTGTGGCGCAGGCCAAGGCGCAGGCATTTGGTTAGCGCTTGGGGGAGTGCTTGGGTGAGCGCCTGGGCCGCCGTGGGCCGAAGCGCCTAAGGTTGGCGCAGGGCTTGGTTGCCTGCGCCGGGAGCTGGCAGCGTTGCGGCGCGAATGGCGCTGGCCGCAGGACGATGCCCCAATAAAGGTGCGTACACCGCATCCAGCAGCGGCTGCGCTGAGCCATAGCCCCGCACCCAGCGGCGTTCTTCCCACTGGCGCAACAGTTTGCGCAGCGGCATACCGGTGAGCAGCTGCTGGCCGATGTAGCGGCCCCAGGTGCGGCGGCGCTGCGCGCGGGTCAGTTCGTCAGTGGGGTACCAGGCATCAGCGGCTCGTACGTCGTTATCCACTGGGGCAGGTGCGGGCCGGGCCAGCAGCGACACATTGCCATGAGATGCATCGGTGCACGCCACCACCTCAAAGCCCGCTGCCTGCACCACGGCCTGCAAGCTGCGCGGGGTGAAGTGCAGGGCGTGGGCGCGGAAGAACAAAGTGTGCGGCGCAGCGGCGCGCAAGGTGTTGGGCACCTCCAAGTACAGCAAACCATCAGCCGCCAGCAGCCTGCGAAGGCGCTGCAGTTCTTGCATCGGCTGCACCAAATGCTCAAACACATGGAACAGCGTGACCAGTTGCAAGCTACCCGCGTGAAAGCGGTGCGCTTGGTCTTGCAGCGTGCCGCAGGCGACGTCCAGCCCCAGGTGTTGGCTGGCGTGTTGGGCGTAGCCGTGGTGCGGCTCAATGCCGCGGGCTTGCAGCCCCAGGCGGCGCAGCAGGTAGACAAATTCGCCGCTGGACGCGCCCACGTCCAGGGTGTGGGCGTCGCTTGCCAATTGCGCATGCTGGGCCAACCAGCACCAGCGCTGAAGTGCTACGCGACCCGCGCGCAGCACATGCCGCAGCCGGGGCTGGCTGGCGGCCTTGTAGTCTTCGCGGTAAGCCTGCGCATACCACTGCGCGAGCGCCTGCGGGGTGGGCAAGGGGTCAATGCGACCCAGGCCACAGTCACTGCAGGCCACCGTCAAGAGCGGCTGCCCGGTTTTGCCGTCGCGCCGCGACAGCACTTGGGCATGGTGGCTGCCGCAGGCGGGGCAGGGGGTCTGCGTTTGGATGGCGTCGGTTTGCATGAGGGCCCAAACCACACGGGCCCACGTGCGGCATGCACATGGCTCGTGTGAGAAATTGGGACCGGATGCTAAAAATTGTGTCGGTGCCTGACATCCATGGGGGCATATGGGATACAGGCCTCTGGGGATTTGGCGCTTGCGCTAGCGGTCAGCGACAGGTGGCCCCGTCGCTGACCGCCCCACACGGCTTACAGACCTGCGGCGGCGCGCAGAGCGGCGGCTTTGTCGGTGCGCTCCCAAGTGAACTCGGGCTCATTGCGGCCAAAGTGGCCATAGGCGGCGGTTTTCTCGTAAATGGGGCGGCGCAGATCGAGCATTTCGATGATGCCGCGCGGGCGCAAATCGAAGTGCTGGTTGACCAACTCCGACAGGCGTTCGTCGCTGATCACGCCGGTGCCTTCGGTGTAGATGGTCACGTTCATGGGCTTGGCCACGCCAATGGCATAGGCCACCTGAATCTGGCACTGTTTGGCCAGGCCCGCAGCCACGATATTCTTGGCCACATAGCGGGCTGCGTAAGCGGCCGAGCGGTCCACCTTGGTCGGGTCTTTGCCGCTGAAGGCGCCGCCGCCGTGCGGGCAAGCGCCGCCGTAGGTGTCCACAATGATCTTGCGGCCGGTCAGGCCACAGTCACCCTGCGGGCCACCCACCACAAAACGACCAGTGGGGTTGACCAAATAGCGCGCGTCCTTCAGCAAGGCGGCAGGCAGCACCGGTTTGATGATTTCTTCAATCACCGCCTCAATGAACTCGGGCTTCATCTTGTCGCCCAGGCTCATCTCTGGAGCGTGCTGGCTGGACAGCACCACGGTGTCGATGCTGTGGGGCTTGCCGTCCACATAGCGCATGGTCACTTGGCTTTTGGCGTCGGGGCGCAAAAAAGGCAGCTTGCCGCTTTTACGCAGCTCAGCTTGCCGCTCGACCAAGCGGTGCGCGTAGTAGATGGGCGCCGGCATCAGGTCAGGCGTTTCGTCGCAGGCGTAGCCAAACATCAGGCCCTGGTCTCCGGCGCCGATGTTCAGGTAGTCGTCAGATGCGCGGTTGACACCTTGGGCGATGTCGTTGCTTTGCTTGTCATAGGCCACCAGCACCGCGCAGCCTTTGTAGTCAATGCCGTATTCGGTGTTGTCGTAGCCAATGCGCTTGATGGTGTCGCGCGCCACCTGGATGTAGTCCACATGGGCGTTGGTGGTGATTTCACCTGCCAGCACCACCAAGCCGGTGTTGCACAAGGTCTCAGCTGCGACGCGTGAGACTGGGTCTTGCTTGAAGATGGCGTCCAAAATCGCGTCGGATACTTGGTCAGCCACCTTGTCGGGGTGGCCTTCAGAGACGGATTCGGACGTAAACAGGAAATCGTTCGCCATTCAATACACTCCAAAAAAGGTTTCAACACGACGCGTACGCCTGGTGCCCTTTTCAGAGTGCGCTGGCGAACGCTTTAGCAGATTCGTCCGGGTTTGGACGTTGCACCCGCTGCGGGATGCGGTCGCTCTGCAAGTTGCTCGATTAACTCAGCGACACCCGCGATTTTATTGCCACGTCTGATGTTGTTTGTCTTTCGCCTCTGTGCGGGTTTGCCCCTGTGGGTGGTTCATGCCTTGGGTTGGTGCCTGGGCTGGCTGGCGCTGGTTGCCTCAGCGCGCTACCGCCGCGCCGTGATTGACCACGCCCAGCTTGCGGGCTATGCGGGCCGCACGGTATGGGCAGCGGTGGGTCACGCAGGGCGCATGGCCGCTGAAATTCCCCGGCTGTGGCTGGGCCGATCCGTGCCAGTTCGGTTTGCGGGTGACGCGGCCATCATGGCGGCTGCTGCCAGCGGCAAAGGCGTGGTGTTTCTCACCCCGCATCTGGGCTGCTTTGAAGTGACGGCGCAGGCTTATGCACGCATCCATGCGCCGCAACTCGGGCCCATCACCGTGTTGTACCGGCCTGCCCGCCAGCGTTGGCTCGAAGACCTGCAACGCGTGGCGCGAGACCGCCCAGGCCTGGCAGCGGCGCCTGCTAGCTTGCAGGGCGTGCGCCAGTTGGTGCGGGCGCTGCGCAGCGGCCACGCCGTGGGGCTGCTGCCCGATCAGGTGCCGCCCCAGGGGCAAGGGGTGTGGGCACCGTTTTTTGGCCGTGAGGCCTACACCATGACCTTGGCCGCGCGCTTGGTGCAGCAAACCGGCGCGGCGGTGGTGTTGGCCTGGGGCGAAAGGTTGTCTTGGGGGCGTGGTTTTGTGGTGCATTGCCAGCCGCTGGCCGAGGTGCTCAGCGCCGATGCGCTGACGGCGGCCACCCAAATCAACGCGGCCATGGAGCGCCTGGTGCGCGCTTGCCCGCAGCAATACCTGTGGGGCTACCAGCGGTACAAGCAGCCCCGCGTGTTGACAGCCCCCGAGGCCGCGAGCGCCCCGTGATCGCGGCCATCCGCACGGCATTGAGCCACCTGGGCGTGCGCTTCATGCACGCAGCGCGGCGCTGGCCTTTGCCGCTGCTGCGAGCCATAGGCACCGCTTTGGGCGCGCTGCTGTGGGTGCTGGCCTGGCCACGGCGGCGCATTGCGCTGGCCAATTTGGCCTTGTGTTTTGCGGAGGTGCCGCTAGCCCAGCGGCGAGCGTGGGCGCGGGCACATTTCGTCGGCTTGGCCCAGGCTTGGCTTGACAGGGCCTGGCTGTGGCATGCCCAGCCTGAGCTGGTGCGCGAGCGCATTCGCTTGACGGGCGACCTGGCCGCGCTGCGTGCCGCGCCCCGCGCGGTGCTGCTGGGGCCGCATGTGCATGGGCTAGACGCCGCCTGGACGGCGCTTGCGCAGCAGTTGCAGCGGCCCTTGTCCACCATTTACATGCGCCAGTCCAACGCGGTGGTGGACGCCTGGGCCCAAACGGGCAGGCAGCGCTGGGGTGACGTGCGCTTGCACCCGCGCGATGAGGGCGTGCGCGAGATTGCCCGCGGCATCTCGCAAGGGCGCCTGCTGTACCTGCTGCCCGACTTGGACTACGGCGCGCTGGTGTCTGAATTTGTGCCGTTTTTTGGCGTGTCGGCCGCCACCGTGACGTCGCTGTCGCGTTTTGCCCGGCTGGGTCAGGCGCAGGTGTTCATGCTCACGACGCGGATCACTCCGCAGGGCTATGACATCCACATCAGCCCTGCGTGGCCAGACTACCCCACGGCAGACGCGCCCGCCGACGCCCAGCGCATGAACGCAGCCATCGAAGCCATGGTGCGCGAAGTGCCCCACGACTACCTGTGGACGCACCGGCGGTTTAAAACCACGCCGCCTGGTGATGCGGGCCGATATCGCTGATTAGGCCCGCCAACAGGGCGCAAATAGCTATAAAAAAGAGAGCAATTGCCGCTGCACCCAGGCTGGGTCTTCATGCAGCACCCAATGCGAAGCGTCGGGGTGGCGCTCAATGCGCAGTTGGGGGATGAAGGCGTCTAGCCCGTCGATCAGTTCGGGCCGCAGGGCGGGGTCTTGCATGGCCCACATCACCAAAGTGGGCACGCGCACCTGGCCCAAGCCAGCGGGCAATTGCACCGCTTGCACATCCGCCGCAGCGCCGGTGCTGGGCGGGTTGGGCTTGAGGGGCGACGCGCGGTAGTAGTTGCAGGCACCCGTGAGGCCTGCGCTCCAGGTGTCGATGTAGTGCTGGCGCCGTTCGGGCGTGAGCCAGTCGGTGGTTTTGGCGCCCGCCAAAAACAGCTTCCACAGCTTGGCAAAGCCGTCAGCGGCCAGCCAGGCTTCGGCGCCGGGGTCTGCCAAGCGGTTCATGTAGGCGCTGGCGGCTTGCTGGGCGGGGTTGCGTTGCAGTTCGCGCAGCAGCGTAGCGGGGTGGGGCGCGTTGAGGATGGCCAGGCGTTGCATGCGCTCAGGGTGTTGGCTGGCCACATTCCAGGCCACGGCGCCGCCCCAGTCATGCGCCACCAGGGCGTGCAGCGGGCCACCCAGGGTGTCAATCAGCGCAGCGATGTCGGCCACCAGGTGGCGCGGGCGATAGGCCTCCACCTCAGCCGGAGCGCTGGAAGCCCCATAGCCCCGCAGATACGGCGCACTGCAGAAAAAGCCGCCGTTTTCTGGCAAGGCCAGTTGCTGCATCAGGCTTTCCCACACAAAAGCGCCTTCTGGAAAACCGTGCAGCAACACGACGCGCCGACCATCTTTTGGGCCGCACTGCAGGGTGTGCAGCTCAGTGCCGTGGGGCAGGCGGATGCGTGAACTGGTGATGGGGGGTGGTGTCATCGGGTAAGAAAGGCATTTGCTACAAAAAAAGTAGCTGCATAGGCTTATTTTTAGGGACGAAGCGGGCGATTTCGCTTAAGGCTTGCGGGCTATTCGCCTTCGGGTTCTGGCTCTGGCTCAGCAGCGGGCGGGTCAGAGGGCTCATGCACCCAGCCCCACAAGGTCGAAGCGGTCTGAGCCACGCCCTGCTGCTTCAGCGCTGAGAACAACTGTACGGAGCCGCCGGCGGTTTGCAGTCGCGCAATCGACAGAGCGCGGGTTTGCTCTGAGCGATTGAGCTTGTCGGCCTTGGTCAGCAGCACCAAGAGCCGCAGGCCTTCGGGCAGGCGCGGGGCTAGCAGTTCGAGCAGGGCGTCGTCCAGCTCGGTCAAACCCAGCCGGGCGTCGCACAGCATCACCACGCCAGATAGCGACGGCCGTTGCACCAGATAGTTGGCCATCACTTGCTGCCAGCGGCGCTTGTCGGCTTTGGGCACGGCCGCATAGCCGTAGCCGGGCAGGTCGGCCAGCACCGCGTCGGTGGCGTTTTGGTGGCCCAGGCTGAATAAGTTGATGTGCTGGGTGCGCCCCGGTGTACGCGACGCATAAGCCAACTGCCGCTGCTGGGCCAGGGTGTTGATGCAGGTCGATTTGCCCGCGTTCGAGCGGCCGACAAAGGCGATTTCAGGCACCTCTACTGCCGGCAACTGGTGCAGCTGGGCAGCGGTGGTCAAAAACCGCGCTGTGTGCAGCCACGACAGGGCGGCGCGCTCAGCGGGCGAATACGTGGCGGGCGCTGCCGTGCGGACGAAGGCCATGGGCTAGAAGAACCAAGCGGCCAAAAAAGGCCAAAAAGGATGGAGAGGCGCTAAGCGAGATCAGGCGCCCATCGGCCACGGGGGCTGAGGCGGCAAGCTCACCCTGCGGTCTGAACCCCGGGGCGGCTGCGGCGCACAGCGGTCTGGCGGGCCAGTCTGGCGCCCCGGATCGGGCAAGTCTGGGGGCGACTTTGGCGTAAAGACCCCATTGTAGAATTGGCATCAGGCGTGGGTCCGAGCGGACCGCGCCCCGTTGTCTTAGGGCTTTTGCAACCATCGTGGTGCGCAGGGCCCTTGGGGTGTCTGGCCTTTGTTGCGGCCTTTGATCATGAATCTGTTTGCCAAGTTGTCGTGGGTGTTGGGGGGTTTGGTGTTGGCGGCTTCGGCCCATGCGCAGTCCAGCGCAGCCGCACCGCAAGCCAAAGTCGACGTGAACAAGGGCGCCGCCCAGTACGCAGCGGTCTGCGCCGCCTGCCACGGTGCAGACGGCAATAGCACCACGCCAGCCAACCCGAAGCTGGCAGGGCAGCACCCCGAGTATTTAGCCAAGCAGCTGCGCGAATACAAAAGCGGTGCGCGTGCCAACGCCATCATGAAAGGCTTCGCCTCCACCCTGTCGGATGACGACATGGTGAACATCTCCGCGTGGTTGGCCACGCAAAAACCCAAGGCCGGTTTTGCCAAAGACAAAGAATTGGTGGCCTTGGGTGAACGCATCTACCGTGGCGGTGTGGCCGATCGCCAAATTGCTGCCTGCGCGGGCTGCCACAGCCCCAACGGCGCAGGCATTCCGGCGCAGTACCCCCGCCTGTCGGGCCAGCATGCGGACTACACCGTGGCGCAAATGGTGGCTTTCCGTGACGGCGTGCGCAAAAACAGCCTGCAAATGAACCAGGTGGCCGCCAAGCTCAATGACCGCGAAATTCGCGCCGTGTCGGACTACATTGCGGGGCTGCGCTAAGTCACCAGCGGCGCCGCGCGGTCTGCCTCGCAACCCGAGTTGTTCGGAGCGCCCACCGCCCCAACGCTTGACTGGCGTTGGGGTTTTTTTTGTCCAAAGTCATGGCCACCACGGGGCAATCCATGCATCGTCAATGGCTGTTGGCTGCAACTTCGGCCCGGGCAGGCACACTAACCGGACTGCGGTGCTTCGGCGCAGGCGTTATTCCAGCCGACCGTGAAGATTTTCTCGTGCTGTTTTCCGCTTTGCTCGAATGACTGTTTCTACCCAAGGCATTGATGTGCGCACCGGCTCGGCCGCGTTGCGCTCGGCCATTGAGCTGCTTAGCTCAATGCGCTTTGCTATTTCGCTGCTCAGCGTCATCTGCATCTCGTCGGTGATCGGCACGGTGCTGCGCCAAAACGAGCCCAGCGCCAACTATGTCAATGCCTTTGGTCCGTTTTGGTCCGAGGTGTTTGCCACCCTTCAACTGCCCAACGTGTACAGCGCATGGTGGTTCTTGGTGATTCTGGCGTTTTTGGTGCTCAGCACTTCGCTATGCATCATTCGCAACACGCCCAAAATCATCACCGAGCTGCGGGCCTACAAAGAAAACATCCGCGAACAAAGCCTGAAGGCCTTTGGCTTGAAGGCCAGCGGCGCGTTTGCGGGCGACAGCGCCCAGCCGCATGCCGAGCGCCTGGGCCAGGCCCTGCTGCGCGCGGGCTGGAAGGTCAAGCTGCAAGAACGCCCAGGCCCCAACGGGGCGGGCTGGATGATTGCGGCCAAGACAGGTGCGGCCAACAAGCTGGGCTACATCGCCGCGCACAGCGCCATCGTGCTGGTGTGCATTGGTGGCTTGCTGGACGGCGACATGATGGTGCGCGCCCAGATGTGGTTCAACGACAAGCAGGTCTACACCGGCGGCGGCCTGATCGGTGACGTGCCAGAGCGGCACAAGCTGTCGATGCACAACCCCACTTTCCGCGGCAACATTTTGGTGACCGAAGGCACGCAGTCGCATTACGCCCTGCTGAACCAGCCGCGTGGCCTGCTGGTGCAAGAGCTGCCGTTTTCGATTGAGCTCAAGAAGTTCATCGTCGAGTACTACAGCACCGGCATGCCCAAGCTGTTTGCCAGCGACATCGTGATCCATGACCGGCTGGACGGCACTTCTCGTGAAGCACGGGTGGAAGTGAACCACCCGGTGCGCCACCGCGGTATTGACATCTTTCAAAGCAGCTTTGACGACGGTGGCTCGGGCCTTACGCTTGAAGCGGTGCCACTGGCTGCAGGCGCGGCTCGGTTTGAAGTCAAGGGCGCGGTGGGCGGGTCAACCCAGCTCACCAAGGCGGGCGGCCCTGCTACGGCGCCCGGAGACGCGCTGACACTGGAATACACGGGCTTGCGCATCATCAACGTCGAGAATTTCGCGCAGAACCGCGCAGGCGGAGACGGCGCCAGTGCCACCGATGTGCGCACGGTGGATTTGCGCCATTCGCTGGAGTCACGCCTGGGCGCCGCCAACAAAACCGTCACGCGCAAAGAACTGCGCAATGTTGGCCCGAGCGTTAACTACAAGCTGCGTGATGCGGCGGGACAGGCGCGGGAATATCACAACTACATGCTGCCGGTGGACCTGGGTGAAGGCGGCCCGCCGGTGTTTCTGCTGGGTGTGCGCGAAGACGTGGGCCAGTCGTTCCGCTACTTGCGCTTGCCGGCCGACGACCAAGGCTCGGTAGACGGCTTTATCCGCCTGAAGCACGCCTTGGCTGATCCAGCCATGCGGCTGCAGGCGGTGCGCCGATATGCAGCCACTGTGACCGACTCCAATCGCCCTGAGCTCGCGGCGCAGTTGGCGGCCAGTGGCGAACGCGCCCTGGGCTTGTTTGCTGGCGAGGTGCTGCCGGGTGTGCGCGGCCTTCAAGCGGTGGCTGACTTTATGGAAGCCAACGTGCCCGAAGCAGAGCGGGGCCGGGCAGGCGAGGTGCTGGTGCGCTTGCTCAATGGCGCTTTGTTTGAACTGGCCCAGTTAAGCCGTGCCAAAGTCGGGCTAAAGCCGCTAGAGCCGTCTGAAGCTACGCAGCTTTTCATGACGCAAGCGGTGTTTGCTTTAAGCGATGTGGCCTTGTATCCAGCCCCGATGATCTTTTTGCTGAAAGACTTCCAGCATGTGCAAGCCAGCGTGTTCCAGGTGGCGCGGGCGCCCGGCCGCTACATCGTCTACCTGGGCTGCCTGTTTTTGATTCTGGGTATTTTTGCCATGCTGTACGTGCGTGAACGCCGCCTGTGGGTGTGGCTGGCACCGGATGGTCAGGGCCGCGTACAGGCCACATTGGCGCAATCGTCCAACCGGCGTACGCTGGACGGTCAGCGCGAGTTTGAACAATTGTCGAAAGCGCTGTTGAGCGACAAGGAGCATCCTGCATGAGTTCGGCCAACCCCACGGTGAACACACCCGCCGCGGCGCAAACGGGCGCAGAGCGCGGCGCCACGCGCACCCTGACGCTTCAACAAGGCTATTGGGCTAGCCGTTCGCTGTACGACTGGATCTTTGCCGCTGTCGTGTTGCTGGCCACCGGCTTCGCCTACAGCCAATACCGCGGCTCGATGAACGTGTACGAGGAATGGATCTTGGCGGGCTGCGCGCCCAGCTTGATCTGGCTGGCTTGGTACTGGCGGCCCTTGCGCACCCTGAGCCTGGGAGTGGCGGCGCTGGCGGTGCTGGGCATTTGGTTGTACCAGGTCGATGGCCGCGCCGATTTGGCGCGGGCTGATACCGTCTTTTTGCTCAAGTATTTCCTGTCCAGCCAGTCCGCCATTTTGTGGATGAGCGTGCTGCTGTTCATGAGCACGGTGTTTTACTGGCTGGGCCTGCTGTCGCGCACCCAGGCCGCTGCCATGGAGTCGATTGGCTCCAAGCTGGCTTGGGCGGGTGTCACGCTGGCACTGGTGGGCAGCTTTGTGCGCTGGTATGAAAGCCATCAGATTGGCCCCGACATCGGCCACATCCCGGTGAGCAATCTGTACGAAGTGTTCGTGCTGTTTTGCTGGATGACCACCGCGTTTTATCTGTACTACGAAGACCGCTACAAAACCCGTTCGCTGGGTGCGTTTGTGATGCTGGTGGTCAGCGCCGCAGTGGGCTTTTTGCTGTGGTACACGGTGGTGCGCGAGGCGCACGAGATTCAGCCCCTGGTGCCCGCGCTCAAAAGCTGGTGGATGAAGGTGCATGTGCCCGCCAACTTTGTGGGCTATGGCACCTTTGCCATCGCTGCCATGGTGGCGTTTGCCTACCTCATCAAGCAAAAGGCTGAAGAAACCAACTGGCTCAAGCTGGCGCCGCTGTGGGCGCTGGGCGTGGTGCTGTGCTTTGAGCCCCTGGTGTTTCGGCGTGAAGGCTTTAGCAACTATTGGGCGATCTACTTTGGCGTTTCGGCCCTGTTGGTGGCGGGCATCATTGGTCTGCGCCGACGCATCGGCGAGCGGCTGCCCTCGTTTGAGGTGCTCGACGACGTGATGTACAAGGCCATCGCCATTGGCTTTGCCTTCTTCACCATTGCCACTGTGTTGGGCGCTTTGTGGGCGGCTGAGGCCTGGGGCGGCTATTGGAGCTGGGACCCTAAAGAAACCTGGGCACTGATCGTGTGGCTCAACTACGCCGCGTGGCTGCACATGCGCCTCATGAAAGGGCTGCGCGGCACGGTGTCGGCCTGGTGGGCGCTGGTGGGCTTGGCGATAACCACCTTTGCGTTTTTGGGTGTGAACATGTTCCTAAGCGGCTTGCACAGCTACGGAACGTTGTAGTGCGCTTGCGGTCTACAAGGGTTCTTGAATAACGTTGAAGGGACTGAACATGGGCGTGCTGATCAAGACCAACCGGCAAGGCTTTGACCATGCGGTGCCAAGCGAAATCACCCCACGTGCGGTCGCGCTAGACCGCCGGGCCTGGTTGCAGCATGCCGCCACCGGGGCGTTGGGCTTGGGTGCCGCCGCGTGGGCTACGCGTGACGCCCGTGCCAGCGTGCATCGGCCCGGCAAGCTCGCGCCCTTGCAGTCCACGCCGGGCACCACACCCGGCGCGATGACGATCGAAAAGGTGACGCCCTACACCGACGCCAGCACCTACATCAACTACTACGAATTCGGTACCGACAAGGCCGACCCGGCCCGCAACGCCCACACCCTGCGCACCCGGCCGTGGACGGTGCAGGTCGAAGGCCTAGTGAGAAAGCCTGGCCCCATCAATATCGAAGACCTGCTGCGTGTGGCTCCGCTTGAAGAGCGCACCTACCGCATGCGCTGTGTGGAAGGCTGGTCGATGGTGATTCCGTGGGTGGGCTATTCGCTCAGCGAACTCATCAAACGGGTGGAGCCGCAGGGCAATGCCAAGTTCATGGAGTTCTACACCCTGGCTGATCCCAAAATGATGCCGGGCCTTAATTCGCGCGTGCTGGAGTGGCCCTACGTCGAAGGCCTGCGCATGGATGAAGCCATGCACCCGCTGACCATGATGGTGGTGGGCATGTACGGCGAAATCTTGCCCAACCAAAACGGCGCGCCCATTCGGCTGATGACGCCGTGGAAGTACGGCTTTAAGCACGGCAAAAGCATCGTGCGTATCCGGTTTGTCGAGCAGCAGCCGCGCACTTCTTGGATGAAGGCCGCAGGCGGCGAATATGGCTTTTATTCCAACGTGAACCCCGAGGTGGATCACCCCCGCTGGAGCCAGGCCACCGAGCGGCGCATTGGCGAAGACGGTCTGTTTGCCAAAAAGCGCAAAACGCTGATGTTCAACGGCTACGAGGCACAGGTCGGCCAGCTCTATGCCGGCATGGATTTGCGCAAGCAGTTCTAGTCATTGCGCTGAATGAATTGCTATAAAAATAATAGCTGCCTACGCCCTGTTTCAGGGCGCTAGAGGCTGATTTGGCACAAGCCATCGGCTGGCGCCGCGGGGCGCACCTTGCGCTGCAGCACAGCGTTGCTAAGCCAACGGTTTGGCTGCTGGGCTTGCTACCGGCCGTTTGGTTGTTATGGGGCGCCATTGCCAACACCCTGGGCGCCAACCCGGCCGAGGCCTTGATTCGATCCACCGGCGATTGGGCTTTGCGTTTGTTGTGCGTGGCCCTCGCTGTAACGCCGCTGCGTGTCACGCTGGGCGTGCCCGCATTGGCGCGCTTGCGGCGAGATGTGGGTTTGCTGTGCTTCACCTACACCTGTATTCACCTGCTGTGCTATGCGTGGCTGGACATGAGCCTGGTGCTGGGTGACATCTGGCACGACATTCTGAAGCGCCCCTTTATCTTGGTCGGCATGCTCAGTTGGGTGATCTTGCTGGCGCTGGCTCTGACTTCTTTCAATGCCGCTGTGCGCTCACTGGGTGCGCGGCGCTGGCAACTGCTGCATCGCACGGTGTATGCGGTAGCCGGGTTGGCGGTGCTGCACTTTTTTTGGATGCGTTCGGGCAAAAACGACTTTGCCGAGGTGGCGGTCTACGCCGCCATTTTGGCCGTTCTGTTGGGCTGGCGGCTTTGGCGGCGACTGGCGTCGCGCAGCGCTCAACTCAAGCGCTAGGGCACGCTCAGATCGTTTCGCCAGCCAGCACTTGGGCCAGCGTCTCACGCGGGCGAATCAGGCGGGCGGTGTCGCCATCCACCAGCACCTCGGCTGGGCGCGGTCGGGTGTTGTAGTTGCTGGCCATGCTCATGCAATAGGCGCCAGCCGACAACACGGCCAACACATCGCCGTCTTGCACGGCCAGCGCGCGGTCTCGGCCAATCCAGTCGCCGCTTTCGCAGACTGGGCCCACGACATCCCACATCTGCCCTTGGGCATTGGCGGCAAGCTGCTGTAGCGGCACGATGTGGTGATAAGCCTGATACAGCGCCGGGCGGGGCAGTTCGCTCATGGCGGCGTCCACGATGCAGAAATTTTTCTGCTCGCCTGGTTTGAGATACATCACCTGGGTCAGGCACACCCCAGCATTGCCCACCAGTGAGCGGCCGGGCTCAATCATCACCGCGCGCTGCCCAAAGCCACGCGCATCCATACGGGCAAACAGCTGGGCCCACACATCGTCGGCGCCGGGTGGGCTTTCGTCTTGGTACTGAATACCTAGGCCCCCGCCGAAGTCAATGTGCTCAATCGGAATGCCGGCCGCCTCAATCGCTTGCACCAGGTCCAACACGCGATCCATGGCGTCCAGATACGGGCCCACGATGGTGATTTGCGAGCCAATGTGGCAATCAATGCCCACCACCTTCAGCCCGGGCAGCGAAGCGGCCAATTGGTAGACCGCAAGGGCGTCACGGTGCGCAATGCCGAACTTGTTGCCCTTCAAGCCTGTGGAGATGTAGGGGTGGGTTTGCGCATCCACATCTGGGTTCACCCGCAGGCTGACCGGCGCGACACGGTCCAGAGATTGGGCCACCTCGTTGAGCGCGCGCAGTTCGCCCACGCTTTCAACATTGAAGCAGCCAATGCCCACCTGCAGCGCGCGCCGCATTTCGTCGCGCGATTTGCCCACACCCGAAAAAATGATGGAAGCGGGCGGTGCGCCAACGGCCAGCGCCCGTTCGAGTTCGCCGCCCGAGACGATGTCAAAGCCGCAGCCTGCTTGGTGAAACACGTTGAGCAGCCCCAGGCTTGAGTTAGCCTTCATCGCATAGCACACACGGGCCTTGCGGCCTGCAAACGCCCGCTGGTATGCCGCCAGCGCCGACAGCATCGAAGCTTTGCTGTAAACAAATAGCGGCGTGCCGAATCGGGTGGCCAAGTCCGAAAGCCGTACGCCGTCCATCCACAGTTCAGCGCCCCGCCAATGCAGATGGGGTTGGCCAGGCAAGCGCAGCGCGTTGAGATCTGATGCGTTCATGACGGTGGGCGTTATCGGCGGGTGGTGTCGCTCTGTGGGGGTGGGGGCACCACGGCGGCGGGGGTGGGCGTTTGGGGGCCAGCAGACGGCGGCGGTAGAACCAAGGGGCCTTTCTGCCCGCAGCCAGCCAAGGCCAAGCAGACCAGAACTGCCCCTGCAATTGAAGCTCTGCCCCCACGCTTGGCAGCTGAATTCATTTCATCAAAAAGCACTGCGATGCAAGGCATAGGGCTACATGCGGTTGGGTGGGCAAGCCACAATCGCGCCAATCCTAACTGTCACCCAACTGGCCCTAGCCGATGACTGACATTGAATTCATGACCCTGGCGGAGGCCGCGCTGCGCAGCATCGAGCTCAATTGCGACCGCCTGAACGAACAGACCGAAGCCGATCTGGACAACCAACGCGTGGGCGGCATGGTGACGATCACGTTTGACAATGGGTCGCAGATCATTGCCAACCTGCAAAGGCCCCTACACGAAATCTGGGTGGCAGCGCGATCTGGCGGCTACCACTTCAAGCACGATGGTCAGGTGTGGCGCGACACCAAGACCGGCCAAGAGTTGTTTGAACGTTTGACGCTTGATGCCAGCGTGCAAAGTGGCATGGCCCTGCGCTTAGACCCGTAGGCGCACACGCCAGGCTAGTTGCGGAACATTTCCAGAATAGACTTTTTTTCGTCTGCTGCGGGCAAGCCTTGAACCGGGGCGCCTGCGGGCGCCACGGGCGATCCGTCGGCACCGGTGACCGGCCCAGCCTGCGCCTCATCTAGCCCGACACCGGCGACCCCGTTGCCTCGGGCAAATTCTTCGTACAACCAATCGCCGCCCTCTAGCACCACGCCCGCGGGCGCGGCAAGCGGCTCCACGGGCACGTTTTTCAGCGCGTGCTGCATGTAAGTGATCCACACCGGAAGGGCCAAGCCGCCGCCGGTTTCGCGGTCACCGAGCTTGCGCGGCGTGTCGTAGCCGATCCAAGCCACAGCCGTGATCTTGGGCTGAAACCCCGCAAACCAGGCGTCGCGTGAGTCATTGGTGGTGCCCGTTTTGCCGTAGACGTCCGCTCGCTGTAGTGTGGCTTGTGCACGTGCGGCGGTGCCCGCGCGGGTGACTTCGCCCAGCAGCGTTTTCATCACAAACGCGTTGCGGGTGTCGATGGCGCGGTCGGCCTCTTTGGGGCTGGGGCTCGGGCTTTCGACCAGCACGCGGCCCGATGGATCGGTGATGCGCGTAATCAGCCAGGGCTGCGTGCGATAACCGCCATTGGCAAACACCGCGTACGCGTTAGCCATTTGCATGGGCGTGACTGACCCGGCCCCCAAAGCCATGGTCAGGTAGGGCGGGTGTTTGTCTTCCTCAAAGCCAAACTGTGTCACCCAGCGCTGGGCGTAGGCGGCGGTGATGGAGTGAATCACCCGAATGGACACCATGTTCTTGGACTTGGCCAAGCCGGTTTTGAGCGACATGGGGCCGTCGAACTTGCCGTCGTAGTTCTTGGGCTCCCATGGCTGACCACCTGTGACCGACGAGCCAAAAAAGATGGGCGCGTCGTTGATCAACGTTTTGGCCGTAAAGCCGCGCTCGAGTGCCGCGGAATAAATGAAGGGCTTGAAGCTGGAGCCCGGCTGCCGCCACGCTTGGGTGACGTGGTTGAACTTGTTCTTCTGGAAGTCAAAACCGCCTACCAAGGCCCGAATGGCGCCGGACTGCGAATCGATGGCCACAAAAGCGCCTTCGACCTCAGGCAGCTGGGTCAGCTCCCACCCGCCCTTGGGCAGTTTTGCCACCCGAACCACGGCGCCGGGTCGAATCTTGATGTTGGGCGGTGCCCGGTCCGACAGGCCCGACTGCACCGGCCGCAGGCCTTCACCTGTGACTTCAATGCGCTCGGCGTTTTGTCGCACCGCGACCACCTTGGTGGCGCTGGCTTCCAGCACCACAGCGGCCATAACGTCGCCGTTGTCGGGATGCTCTTCCAGCAGTTCGTCAATCTTGTCCGTCAGCGCCTTGGGATCAGTGGGCAGGGTGGCGAACTTTTCAGGGCCCCGGTACACCTGACGACGCTCGTAGTCCATGATGCCGCGGCGCAGCGCCCGGTAGGCCACGGCTTGGTCACTGGAGTCGATTGTGGTGTAGACGTGCAAGCCGCGCGAATAGGCCTCTTCTCCGTACTGCGCAAAGACCAACTGGCGCGCCATTTCGGCGACGAACTCAGCGTGCGCCCGATTCGGGTCGGAACTGGTGCGCAGCTTGATGGGTTGCTCTTTGGCCTGGGTGGCTTGTTCCGCAGTGATAAAGCCTTTTTCTTCCATCTGCTCAATGATGTGCAGTTGGCGTGAGCGGGCTCGGTTGGGGTTGTTCAGGGGGTTGAACGCCGACGGTGCTTTGGGCAGTCCCGCCAGAAGCGCCGCCTCAGCAACGGTGATCTTACTCAGCGGTTTGCCGAAATAGGATTCACATGCGGCGGCAAAACCATAAGACCGATTTCCTAAGAAAATCTGGTTCATGTAGATCTCAAGGATCTGGTCTTTGGTCAGCGAATGTTCTAACTTGAATGTCAGTAAGACTTCGTAAATCTTGCGTGTAAAAGTTCTTTCAGACGAAAGATAAACATTTCGCGCCACTTGCATCGTGATGGTGGATGCGCCTTGGCTCTTCAGGCGGCCTAGGTTGGCCAATGCCGCACGCGCCACGCCGATGTAGTCCACCCCGCTGTGTTGATAAAAGCGTGAGTCCTCGATGGCCAGCACGGCGTCTTTCATCACCTGCGGGATGTCGTCAATGCGGGTGACGTTGCGACGCTCTTCGCCGAATTCCCCAATGAGCAGTTTGTCGGCGGAAAAAATGCGCAGGGGCTGCGCGGGCCGATAGTCGCGAAGGTCCGACACGTCGGGCAGATTGGGGTAGGCCACGGCCAAGGCCAAGGCCACGCCGCACAGCAGCGCAAACCCTGCGGCGGCGGCCAGGCCAATCAATCGCACCGGCCAGCGCAGCCACTTGGCGGCCGCACTGCCTTTGTTTGATACTCCTTGGGCAGAGGCGCTGGCTGCGCGGTCGCGATCGGAGGTGTGTGGGTTCATGATATGACGGCCAAGGGGCCAGATTATAGAAATCCCTAGTGCTGTCCGGCGGCGAAGTGCAGCGGTACGTCCAGTTACCGAAGCGTGTTGTTTTGGCAACGGCCCGCAGAGGCTGATCGGACTTTTTTCATTGAGTGACAACAACCTTGCTGCTAGTATTGAAGTAGCTTCGTAGCTTTTTGGAAGCCCCGGGCGACGATTTCGAGGGGATCGCGTTGATTGACATTGGTTCGCTTTTCGGACGCAAGCAGGCTGCGCTGGTCGGCGTAGACATCAGCTCGTCGAGCATCAAGCTCGTGGAGTTGTCGCGCGACAAAGCGGGCCGCTTTGTGGTCGAAAGGTGTGCGCTTGAGCCGCTTGAGCGTGACTGGATCACCGACGGCAACATCGAAAAATTCGATGAAGTCGCCGAAGCCCTGCGTCGCGTGGTCAAAAAAAGCGGCGCCCGCACCAAAAACGTGGCCATGGCCTTGCCTGCGTCTGCGGTGATCACTAAGCGCATCGTCTTGCCCGGCGGTATGTCAGAGCAAGAGCTAGAAGTGCAAGTGGAGTCTGAGGCCAATCAGTACATCCCGTTTTCGCTGGATGAGGTCAGTCTCGACTTTTGCGTCATTGGCCCCAGCGTTACGTCTCAGGGCGACGTCGACGTACTGATTGCGGCTTCGCGCAAGGAAAAAGTGCAGGATCGTCAAGGCCTTGCCGAAGCTGCGGGGCTCAAACCGGTGGTCATTGACGTGGAGTCCTATGCGTCGCGTTTGGCGGCCGGGCGGCTGATCGAAGGCTTGCCCGAGCAGGGCAAAAACGCTCTGGTCGCACTGTTTGAGGTGGGCTCTGTCAACACCAGCATGCAGGTGATTCGCAATGGCGAATCCATCTACGACCGAGATCAGGCCTTTGGCGGCGCACAACTCACGCAGCTGATCATGCGGCAGTACGGCTTTTCTCAAGACGAGGCCGAGCAGAAAAAACGCAGCGGCGATTTGCCAGACGACTACCCCAACCAAGTGCTCAAGCCGTTTGTGGACAGCACCGCGCAGGAAGTGGCCCGGGCGCTGCAGTTCTTCTTTACCAGCACCCCCCACAACCGGGTGGACCAGATCATGTTGGCCGGCGGTGGCGCTTCGATGCCGGGGCTAGTAGAGGCCATCATGGAGCAGTCCAGCGCTCCTGCGACCATCGTCAACCCTTTTGAGGGCATGGAAACGGGGTCTGGCGTTCGCTTGAACAAAATGACGCGAGAGGCGCCGTCGTACCTGACCGCGTGCGGGCTGGCCATGCGGAGGTTCGCGCAATGATTCGCATCAACCTGCTGCCGCACCGCGAAGAGGCCCGTAAGCGCCGTAAGGAGGCATTCGGGGCTTCCATGGTGGCTGCCGTGCTGGTGGGTGCCGCCATCGGCGGGCTGATTTTCTTGTATTTCCAGGGGCGGATCAGTGCGCAACAAGAGCGCAATGAGTTTTTGCGTAGCGAGATCAAGAAACTTGAACGCCAGATTGCTGAAATTGCGAATATTGAAACCGAGATCGCACGCCTGCGCGCGCGGCAAAAGGCAGTAGAGGATTTGCAATCGGATCGAAATCTGCCCGTCCACCTACTCAACGAGGTCGTCAAGCAATTGCCGGACGGTCTTTATATTTCGAGTTTGAAACAGCAAGGCCAAGAGATTTCGATACAAGGCGTTGCCCAATCCAATGAGCGAGTGTCAGAACTGCTGCGCAACCTCGCTGACAACACCCCTTGGTTGTCTAGGCCGTCATTGGTCGAAATCGTTGCTGGCAACCTGAACTTGTCAGCTCGTGATCAGCGCCGGGTTTCCAACTTCAATGTGGGATTCCGCTTGGCGCGCACCGCAGAAGCTGAAAAGGCGATGAGTCCAGCGGCCCCTCCGGCCGCCGGAGCGGCTGCATCTGCGTCGGGTGCTACTGCGGCGGGGAAAGCGCCATGAGCTTATCGCCCGCGTTTTTGCTAAAGCCGTTGAGCTAGCCCTATGGCCACCAAGCGCAGCATTCCCTCTATCGACTTCAAGGCGCTGTCGCAGCGCGTGGGTTCGCAGTTCCGCAATCTGGATCCGCGTGATCCGTCACTGTGGCCTGTATTTCCGCGCTCGGCGCTGCTTGTTGCTGTCACAGTTCTGGTAGCCGTGGGACTTTGGTTCGGTTGGTTAAAGGGCTTTCAGGAATCTCTTGAGGCTGAAGAGGCCACCGAGGTTTCGTTAAAGGAAGACTATCGGCGCAAGCTGGTCAAGGCCGTCAATCTGGATCAGCTCAAGCAGCAGCGTGAGCAGATTCAGCAGTATGTGATCCAGTTGGAAAAACAGCTGCCCAGTCGTGCCGAAATGGCTGCGCTGCTCTCAGATGTCAACCAAGCCGGCCTGGGTCGCAGCCTTCAGTTTGAAGTGTTCCGACCGGGACAAGTGGTGGTGCGTCAGTACTACGCCGAATTGCCCATTGCGGTGCGGGTGACGGGCCGCTATCACGACATTGGGGCGTTTGCCTCCGACATCGCTCATCTCTCACGCATCGTGACCTTGAACAACGTGGTTGTGACGGCTGCGGGCGCACCTGCTGCCGCTGCGGCCAGAGTCAATGATGTACTCACCATGGACGCCACGATTCGCACTTTTCGCTACCTAGATGCGGAAGAGGTGGCAGCGCAAGAAAAAGCGACCGGAGGGGCCAAGAAATGAGGGCCTCGCTAGTTCGCGGTGCGGTGGCTTGTGCTTGCCTTTGGCTTGTTGGTTGCACGCAGTCAAGCATCGATGAGTTGACGCGTTGGATGGCCGAACAACGTGCGGAAGTCAAGCCGCGGGTTGAGCCCTTGTCACCGCCCAAGCAGTTTGTGCCCCAGGAGTACACCCAGTCGGCATCAGTAGAGCCGTTTAACCTGCAGAAACTGACGCAGGTGCTCAAAAGCGAAGCGTCGCAACCGTCTGCAAGCGCGGCCTTGATTGGCCCTGAGATGGCGCGTCGAAAAGAACCTCTGGAGGCTTATCCATTGGACTCCGTTGCCATGGTGGGCAGCCTGCTACAGCAGGGGCGGCCCGTGGCGCTGGTGCGCATTGACAACCTGATCCATCAGGTTCGCCCTGGCAACTATGTGGGGCAGAACTTTGGGCGCATCCTGCGCATTTCTGAAACCCAAATTGAATTGCGTGAGATCGTCCAAGACGCCACCGGCGAATGGGTTGAACGTTTAGCAACCTTGCAGTTGCAGGAGAAGAGCAGATGAAGAACCCGGTCGGCTATGGCTTGCGGTGGCTCCGGTCTATTGCGCTCGCCCTTGGGAGTGTGTGGTTTGCATCTGCGGCTTGGGCCCAGATGTCGATCGAGTCCATCAGTGCTTCGGTGCAAGGCGGCACCGAGGTGATTCGCATTGATTTGAGTGGCCCCATTGCGTCTGTGCCGTCCGGGTTCACCATCCAAAGCCCCGCCCGCATTGCGCTGGATTTTCCGGGTGTAGTCAATGGCATGGGCCGCAGCACCGTCGAAGTGAACCAAGGCAACTTGCGCTCAGCTACTGTGGTGCAAGCCGGTGAGCGTACTCGGGTGGTGCTCAATCTAAAGCAGGCCACCACCTACAAGTCAGAAATCAAGGGCCGTACGCTCTTGGTGTCGCTCGATGGCGTCGCCGCTGCGGCGGCGCCGGTGGCCACCAGCACGGCGGGCAACACGCTTTTCGCGGAAAGCCGCAACAACACGGCGCTGCCGTTGCGCGACATTGACTTTCGCCGAGGCAGTGACAACTCCGGCCGCATCGTTGTGGATTTGCGCAGCAACCAGGTGGGTGTTGACATTCGGCAGCAAGGCTCGGCCCTGGTGGTGGAGTTCTTGAAATCTACTTTGCCCCAAGGCTTGCGTCGGCGACTCGACGTCACTGACTTTGGCACGCCCGTGCAAATGATCACCACCACCGAAGTGGGCGAGCGTGTGCGCATGACCATCGACGCCCGGGGTTCGTGGACCCATTCGGCGTATCAGAACGACAACCAATTGGTGGTTGAAGTACGTGAGCTGAAGGTCGATCCCACCAAGCTCACCCAGGGCCCCAATTTCACTGGCGAAAAGCTGTCGCTTAACTTCCAGAGCATTGACGTGCGCTCGCTGCTGCAGGTGATCGCTGACTTCACCAACTTCAACGTGGTGACTTCAGACACGGTGACCGGCTCGCTCACCTTGCGCTTGAAGGATGTGCCCTGGGACCAGGCGCTGCAAATCATTTTGGACGCCAAAGGACTTGGCTTGCAGAAGAACGGGTCGGTGTTGTGGATTGCGCCAAAAGAAGAAATTGACGCCCGCACCAAGCGCGACTTTGAAGCAAGCCGCGCCATCGAAGATCTTGAGCCCGTGCGGACACAGGCATTTCAGCTGAACTACGCGCGAGCGACGGATATCGCTGCCCAGCTGGTTGCTACCGGAACCGGAGCAGGTGGGGCAGGTGGCGCACGGTTTCTTTCGCCCCGTGGTACTGCCATTCCGGAGCCTCGAACCAACCAACTGTTTGTGACCGACATCAGTTCGCGCTTGGCCCAGGTGCAGGAGTTGCTGAGTCGCTTGGATGTCGCTGTGCGTCAAGTGCTGATCGAAGCCCGCATCGTTGAGGCGTCGGACACATTTGGTAAATCCCTAGGCGTGCGTTTGGGTGGTACGGACCAGCGTGCATTGCGAGGTGGTGAAGGTGGGTACGGCATCGGCGGTGGCAACCGAGTGGCGATTGGAAGTTCTTACAACAACTTAACCGGCACAACTGGAGCGAATACCTCTGTGTCGGATGCGGCCATGAACACCGCTAGCAACTTCGTCAACCTGCCCACTGCAGGTGCCGGCGGCTTCGAAGCAGCGCGCTTTGCGCTTTCAATCTTTAGCCCGTCAGCGAACCGTTTCTTGAACCTAGAGATATCCGCGCTAGAGGCGGACGGCAAAGGCAAGGTTGTTTCTAGCCCGCGTGTGGTGACAGCCGACCAGACCAAAGCTCTAATCGAGCAAGGTACCGAGCTGCCCTATCAGGTAGCCACCGCCAGCGGTGCAACGTCCATCGCCTTTCGCAAAGCGAATTTGAAATTGGAAGTGACCCCTCAGATCACTCCAGAGGGCAACATCATCCTTGAATTGGATGTGAACAAAGACAGCGTCGGCCAGGCCACGGCTGCGGGCTTTGCCATCAACACCAAGCACATCAAAACGCAAGTGCTTGTTGAGAACGGCGGCACAGTGGTGATCGGCGGTATCTTTGAGCTTCAAGAGCAGGAGAACGAAGCCAAAGTGCCGCTCTTGGGCGATCTGCCTGGGGTCGGAAACCTCTTCAAGCGGCGTGATCGCACCACTAACAAACAAGAGTTGTTGGTGTTCATCACGCCCAAAGTCATTAGCGATCGCGCGGGTCTACGTTAGACCGCGAGGGTTTACGTTTCTTTCTTTGTCCAAGCCGAGCCACGCCTTTATGAAACGAATCATCCAACTGTTTTGGCTTTCCCTGGTCGCCTTGGCGCTTAGCGCATGCGGCGGCGGTGGCGGCGGTAGCGGCACCGTGGCGGGACCGAATCCGACCGTGCAACTCACTGTATCCGTGCCGCAAGACGGTGGCGTGATCGTGCCGCTTGGCGGCACAAGCGATACCTACACGATTTCCGGCGGGCGCCAGCCCTACACCGCTTCTTCAGCGGATCCACGTGTGGCGGTGCCGGTCATCAATGGGGATCGCCTGTCGGTGGGGGGTGTCGCCCTGGGTACGGTGCGCATCATTGTGCGAGACGCCTTCGGCTCATTCGTTGAGTTCAGCGCGGTGGTGGGCCCAATTACACCGCTGTCCACGACGGCCGCGTCTGCCATCACGCTGATCGAGAACTCCACTGCGATTTACTCCATTCGCGGTGGTGTTGGCCCTTACACCGCAACGAGCAGTGCCCCTGGTGTGGCGACGGTATCGACATTGAGCAATGCGCTTTCGGTACGCGCTGTGGCTCGAGGCTCTGCGACGGTGGTGGTGACCGATGCGCGTGGCTCAACCGTGTTGATCGGCGTGACAGTAGAAGGCACGGGCCCGGCCAACCTCTTCACCACGGCGCCAGACACAGTTAACGTGGTTGAGGGCACTACCACTTCGTTCGGCATTTCGGGTGGGCGTGCTCCGTACACGGCCGTGAGCGACACGGCCGCATTTGTGATGACCTCCGTTAACGGCAACGCCTTCAGCGTGGTGGCTGTCCGTGCCGGAACTGCCCGTGTGGTGATACGCGATGCGCTTGGCGCGTCGGTGTCTGTCACGGTAACTGTGACCTCTACCACCGCGGCGCCTGGCAACCTGTTCACCACGGCCCCCGCCGCGTTGACGATGGTGGCCAACACCCAGCAGAACTTCACCATTTCGGGGGGGCGAACGCCCTACACGGCCAACAGTAGCGCAGTCGCTGTAGCTACGGCGCAAGTGACTGGGAGCTCGCTGACTATTTCGGCTCGTTCGGCTGGCACGGCATCCATTGTGGTGGTCGACGCTGCCGGCGCAACGGTCACGATCAGTGTCAGCGTCACCGCCACTCCGGCGCCCGTGGCTATCCCGCTTGCAGTGGCACCTAGCGCAGCGACTGGGGTGGTCAATGACCAGCTCGTTTTCCGGGTGGATGGTGGCACCGCGCCCTACCAGATATCCACCAACAACCCGGCCATCGCGATCGTGACTCTGAATGGAGCCACGGTGAATGCGGCGCTTCGTCAAGTTGGGAATACGGTAGTCACGATTTCTGATGCCTTGGGCGCCAGGGTGACTTTGACATTGACAGTGACTGCCGACACGCTTGCTTTCCGTGTGTCGCCGAATGCGCTGACTTTAGATATCGACACTGGCGGAAACCTCACGTTCCTAGCCTTTGGTGGTACTGGCAGCTACTCAGTGTTCAGCAGCAATTTGGATTTGATTCGGGCCTTTGTCGTTGGCAATACGGTGACCGCTGCGGTACAGGCGCGGCCAGCAGGATTCACAGCTACCACAGTTGTTACATTGACTTTGGTTGACTCTGCGGGAGCGATTGCCACGACCCTGGTGACTGTCACGCCGTAGAGGCGATGCGTGCGGCTGAATGACAGCGCTGGTCTTGGCCGAAGATGAGGGCCGGGCAAGTAAGCGGGTGTAGCTCGTTTTGATCTCCCTCATCGGCATGCCCGGTTGCGGCAAATCCACGGTGGGCCGCCAAATGGCGCGCCGACTGGGTTTGCCGTTTGTGGACGCTGATGTCGCACTGGAAACTCGCTTGGGCTGTGCGATCAGCGACTTTTTTCCGCTGCATGGCGAAGCCGCCTTTCGAGACCACGAAGAGGCCTCTCTGCGCGAATTGGCAGCTAGCCATGATGGCGTTTTGGCCACGGGCGGCGGCGTGGTGCTTCGTGAGGCCAATCGGCACATGTTGCGGCAGGCTGGCCCGGTGGTGTATCTGCGCGCCTCGCCTGAAGAGCTGATCGTTCGCCTGCGCAACGATCGAGTGCGTCCACTTTTGCAGGTCCCCGATCCGATGGCCCGCTTGCGCGAGCTCTATGAAGTGCGCCACCCTCTGTATGCCGCTACAGCCCATATCTGCGTTTCGCAAGGCAAAGGGTCTGTCAGCGTGATGGTGCGCGAAGTCATTGCCGCACTTGAGTCCTTGGGTGCGTTGCACGGCGTGCCGACTGCGGTGCCGATCAGCGGCAAAGCCTGAGGAGTACGTCTCTCGGTCCTACCGAAAGTGCGCCTCTGGGTAAGTCCAGCCGGTGTGCCAACTCCACGCCCCTACACTGACGCCCATGCAAGACCTAGACATGGCGATCACGCGCTCTGCTGCACCCGTCGGCGTGCGCCACACCTCCCTGGAGCGTGTAGCCGATGCTGTTCAAACAGTGTCCATAGATCTGGGTGAGCGCTCCTACCCCATCTTGATCGGCTCTCATTTGCTGGCTGAACCAACGGCTTGGGCTGGGTTGCCGAAAAGCGCGCAGACTTTTGTCATCACCAACGCCACAGTGGCCGCCCACCACGGCGAATTGGTACAGCAGGCCTTGCAGGCCCAGGGTCACCGTGTGTCAGTGGTGCACTTACCCGACGGCGAGCAGTTCAAGGACTGGAACAGCCTCAATCAGATTTTTGACGCCTTGCTAAGCGCCGGGGCAGACCGTCACACCTTGCTGGTGGCCTTGGGCGGCGGTGTCGTGGGGGACATGACGGGTTTTGCCGCTGCCTGCTACATGCGCGGCGTGCCCTTTGTGCAGGTGCCCACCACCTTGCTGGCCCAGGTCGACTCGTCAGTGGGTGGCAAAACCGCCATCAACCACCCGCTGGGCAAAAACATGATTGGCGCCTTCTACCAACCGCTTCGGGTGCTGTGCGACCTCAGCACCTTGGCAACGCTGCCCGCACGCGAGATCAGCGCTGGCCTGGCTGAGGTCATCAAGTACGGGCCCATTGCCGACATGGCGCTGCTCGATTGGCTGGATGGACACATCGCAGACCTGCGGGCACTGGCGCCTGATGCACTGGCCCATGCCGTGGCTCGCAGTTGCCAAATCAAGGCCCAGGTGGTGGGGGCGGACGAAAGGGAAGGCGGCCTGCGCGCCATTCTCAATTTTGGCCATACCTTTGGCCACGCCATGGAAGCGGGGTTGGGTTACGGGCAATGGCTGCATGGCGAAGCCGTAGGTGCGGGCATGGTGATGGCCGCTGAGCTGTCATGCCGCTTGGGTGGCGTCGATCGGGCTTTTGTGCAGCGACTCACACGCATCGTGGCGGCTGCTGGCCTACCCGTGCAAGGCCCTGTCTTGGATGCGGCTGACAACGCGGGGCGCTACCTGCAATTGATGCGCCTCGACAAAAAATCGGTGGGTGGCGACATCCGCTTTGTGCTGTTGGCGCGGCCTGGACTTGCGCGCGTGCAAAGCGCGCCAGACGCCTTGGTGCGTGCGGTGATTGATCACTGCTGCAGCGCAGCCGTACGCGTGCCGTTTTGATGCAATTGCTACAAAAAACGTAGCTGCCTCCGCAATCAAGATGGGCGTATCAGGCTGTTTTCATTTGCAGTGCAGCATGCGCATCCACCCCACCCAGCGCTGCGCCACACCGCCTTATGGAACCGTTTGACGCGCAAGCCCGTGAGGCCTTGCTGCTGGCGCCCTATGCCTGCCGCAGTGCAGCCTCTCGCGGGCGCCGCCACACCCAGGCGCCTGACCCGGCGCGTGGAGAATTCCAACGGGACCGTGACCGCATCGTGCACTGCACGGCCTTCCGGCGCCTGGTCTACAAAACCCAGGTGTTCTTGAACCATGAAGGCGATCTGTTTCGCACCCGGCTCACCCATTCGCTGGAAGTGGCGCAGCTCGGCCGGTCGGTCGCGCGCTCGCTGCGCTTGAACGAAGACTTGGTGGAAGCCATTGCGCTGGCGCATGACTTAGGCCACACCCCATTCGGCCATGCGGGGCAAGACGCCCTGAACCATTGCATGCGCGAGTACGGCGGCTTTGAGCACAACCTGCAAAGCCTGCGGGTGGTGGACACGTTGGAGCAGCGCTACCCCAACCACCCCGGCCTGAACCTCAGCTTTGAAACCCGCGAGGGGATCCTGAAGCACTGCAGCGCTGCCAATGCCCGCCGCGTCGAAGCACAAGAGCCCCCTCAGTGGCAGCCGCAGGGGGGCGGCGTGGGGGCGCGTTTTCTCACGCACGGCCAACCCGGACTGGAGGCCCAGGTCTGTAACCTCGCTGACGAAATCGCCTACAACGCGCACGACATCGATGACGGCGTGCGTTCGGGCTTGCTGGCGATGGAGCAAATCGCAGAAGTCGCTTTGTTCAAGCAGTTCGCTGACGAAGTGCGCGCCGACCATCCCGTTTTGAGCGGGCGTGGGCTGCTGTATGAAGCCATTCGGCGCATGCTGTCGGCCCAAGTGCATGACCTCATGACCTGCACGCAGGCGCAAATTCGATCCGCCGCAGTGGCCAACGTGGCGCAGGTGCGCCGGCAGCCCCAGCCCTTGGTGGCATTCAGCGCGGCAATGACGGAGCAGTCCAAGCACCTCAAGCGCTTTTTGCACCGGAATTTGTACCGACATCCCCAAGTGGTGCAAATGGCCGATGGCGCGCAAGAGGTGGTGGCAGCGCTTTTTGCGCACTATCTGCAGCACCCACCCCACCGCCCTGCGGCGAGCGATGCGCAGACGAGCGAGCCGCGCGCGGTGGCCGACTACATCGCAGGCATGACAGATCGCTTCGCCCTGCGCGAATACGAGCGCGTCACCGGTCGGCCGTCGCCGGTTTAGCTTGAGCCAAGTGCCTGATTTGCACCGCCCGTCTGGGCAGCGTGTGGCCATCTGGGCGGTAGCCGCTGGGGTTTGCGCGGCTCTGCACGTGGGCAAGCTGCCTGCGGCCATTCCGCTGCTGCAGGCCGATTTGGGATTGAGCCTGACGCTGGCTGCGGCCTTGCTGTCGCTGGTTCAGCTGGGGGGATTGCTGTTGGGCCTGGTGGCTGGGTTTTTCGCTCAACGCACTGGCTTGCGGCGCAGTTTGGTGGGCGGTCTCGTGTGCTTGTTTGTCGGCTCAGCGGCCGGTGCAACGGCGCAAGGCGCTACTGTTTTAATAGCTAGCCGGGCCTTAGAAGGCCTGGGCTTCCTGGCAGTAGTGGTGAGTGCACCCGCTTTGGTTCGGCGCCATGTGCCACCCGCTTCATTGGGTGCGGCCATGGGCGCCTGGGGGGCTTACATGCCTGCAGGCACGGCGCTGGCGTTGGCGGCAGGCGCAGTGGTGCTAGAGGCGACTTCGTGGCGCATCTGGTGGCTAGCTTTGGGCGCTCTAACGGCTTTCATGGCAGCGGCCGTGTGGTGGGCCGTGCCGGCAGATCGCGCAAGCCCCCAAGCAATAGCCACTGCACCAATGAGCGCATCCGGTGTCCTCACAGCGCCATTGCGCTGGCCCCTTGCTTGGGCGCTGGCCTTGTGCTTTGCCTGCTATTCGGCGCAGTGGCTGGCGGTGGTGGGCTTTTTGCCGTCTATCGCGGTGCAATCAGGCCGCGCCTTGCAGGCGGCAGCGGGGCTGACGGCCTTGGTCGCGGCCGTCAACATAGTGGGCAACCTGGGCGCAGGCTGGGCCCTGCAGCGCGGGCTGCGTCCTACCACCCTCATCGCCACGGCGCTCTTGGTGATGGGCGGCTGCACCGCGTCGGCCTTTGGCCCCTGGCTTCAGGCGGAGGCCTTTTGGGCGCTGCGGTTTGCGGCCATGGGCCTGTTCTCCATGGTCGGGGGTTTGATTCCGGCCAGCTTGTTTGCGCTGGCCATGCGACACGCTCCCAGCGACGCGCTGGCGGCCGGCACTTTGGGCTGGATGCAACAGTGCTCAGCCCTTGGCCAGTTTGGTGGCCCCATGGTGGTTGCGGCGCTGGCCAGCGCTGCGGGCCATTGGCAGTGGACAGCAGCGTTCAGTGCCACCTGCGTGGCCCTCGGGCTGGGTTTGGTGGGCTGGATCCAGCGACTCACGCCCCTTGAGCCCATCCCGGCAGCCCGCACCGCACAATCGGGGGGATGAACACGCTCAGCCCCGCTGAACAGCAGCAGGTCGTGAACCGCATGCAAGCCTGGCTTGAGGGCGCTGTGATCGGCCTGAACCTGTGCCCGTTTGCCAAGCAGGTCGTGGCCAAACAGCGTTTGGCTTGGCGCGTCAGTGCAGCCGAAGACGATGGGCAGGCCTACGACGACCTCAGCCTAGCGCTGGACGAGTTACGGCAAAGCCCCCCAGAAACGCTCGAGACCACGGTGTTGGTGCTACCGCACGCGTTGGGGCGCTTTGATGACTTTCACCTGTTTGTGCAATTGCAAGCCGAACCCCTGTTGCGGCGCAAAGGCCTGCGTGGCCTGATTCAGATTGCACCCTTTCACCCGCAGTTTGCCTTTGCTGAGGTGGCTGATGCCAGCGATATCAGCCATTGCACCAATCGCAGCCCCTGGCCCGCCTTGCACCTGCTGCGCGAAGACAGCGTGGCGCGGGCGGTGGCCACAGTGGGAGGGGATGCCGATCGAATCGTGCAAACCAACCTGCGCACTCTGGCCGGCTTGGGCCCTGAGGGCTGGGCAGCGCTGTCAGCCGCTTGGACGCCGGCTTCTAGCCCAGCCGTGCGTTCGCTTGGTGGGCCTAGCGCATGACCTCGCCCAAACAAGGGCGCGCTGCAGCAGCCAGTGCTAACGCAGCGCCCGGCGAATGGCCCATCGAACTGCTGCAGGCTTTGCACTTGCTCACCCGCGATGGGCAGCTCAACCAAGACGCGCGCCGAAAACTCAAACAGGTTGAGCATTTGTTGGGCTTCATGACCGAAGCCTTGACACCCCCGGCTTTGGGCGCTGAGCAGAGCTGTATCGTGGACTTCGGTGCTGGCAAATCGTATTTGGGCTTTCTGCTGTATCAGCGGTTTGTGCGAGACATGGCGCACATCAACGTGGTGGGCATTGAATGGCGAGACGAGCTGGTCGCCCGCAGTCAAAGCCTGGCCCAAAGCCTGGGGTTTGATCGCCTGCGCTTCTTGCCCATGCCTGCGGGGGACGCGGTGACTGCGCCAGACCTGACTCAACCGGTGCACATGGTCACTGCCTTGCATGCGTGTGACACCGCCACCGACGACGCCATCGCCTTCGCCCTGGCCCGCCAGGCCCGTCATGCGTTGTTGGTGCCGTGTTGTCAGGCGGAGGTGGCGCGTCACCTGAACGCGGGCAAAGCCCTGCAACTGTCCCGTACGCCCCTGGCAGAGCTGTGGCGCCACCCGCTGCACACTCGAGAGTTGGGCAGCCAGATCACCAACGTGCTGCGCTGCCTGTATCTGCAAGCTTGCGGCTATCAGGTGACGGTGACCGAGCTGGTGGGGTGGGAACACAGCCTGAAAAATGAGCTGATCGTGGCCCGCCGCACCGGCCAGCCGCAGCGGGCCGCTGCGCAGCGCCTGCGCGCCATCGCCAGTGAATTTGGCTTAGGCGATCTGCTCGCTGCCCGATTTGCCCACCTGCCAACTCCGGCATGATTTGCCCATGAGCCCCTCTGAGCCCACTCCTGCTGATTCCGCTGATCCTGTCGACATCACGGCGCGCTTGGTGCACGCTGACTTTGCGGCGGGCGCCGAACACGGCGCGGTACACAAACCCATCCACACCTCGGTGCAATATGGCTTTGCCCGTACCGCCGATCTGGTGGGCACCTTCCAAGGCACCGTCAAGGGCACCTTCAACTACGCGCGGCAAGGCACGCCCAGCACCCAGTCGCTTGAGGCCAAGGTGACCCAGCTCGAAGCCGGTCTGGGCACCGTGAGCTTTGCCACCGGCATGGCGGCCATCGCGGCCGTGTTCATGACGCTGCTGCGCGCGGGTGACCATCTGATCGCTAGCCGCTACGTGTTTGGCAACACCAACAGCCTGTTGCTCACGCTGCAAGACTTGGGTGTGCAAGTCAGCATGGTGGATGTGACCGACGCGGGCCAAGTGGCGGCTGCAGCCCGCGGCAACACCCGGATGGTGTTTCTGGAAACCATCGCCAACCCGGGTACCCAGGTGCCCGATTTACGCGCCATTGGCACTTTGTGCGCGCAGCACGGCTGGTTGTACGTGGTGGACAACACCGTCACGTCACCGGCGCTGTTTCAGCCCAAGGGGGTCGGCGCGGGGCTGGTGATCAATTCACTCACCAAAACCATTGGCGGGCACGGCAACGCGCTGGGCGGCGCCGTCACTGACACCGGTTTGTTTGACTGGGAGCGCTACCCCAATTTGTTTGATGCCTACCGCCGTGGCGATGCTCGCCAGTGGGGCCTGACGCAGCTGCGCAAAAAAGGCCTGCGCGATATGGGCGGCACCTTATCTTCAGACAGTGCCCACCGCTTGGCCACTGGGGCCGAAACACTGGCGCTGCGCCAAGCCCAGACGAGCGCGACGGCGCTGGCGCTGGCGCACTGGTTTGAGCAGCACCCGGCCGTGGCTCGGGTGGCTTACCCGATGTTGGCGTCGCACCCCCAGTATGCCTGGGTGACCGAGCTTTTCGCAGGTGGTTCGTGGTTGATGTCGTTTGAGCTGCGCGATGCCAGTCGGCTTGAGAGCGTGCTAGATCGCCTGCAGTGGGTGATCCGCGCCACCGGCTTGGCCGACACGCGCAGCCTGGTGATTCCTGTGGCGTCCACCATCTTTTGGGAAGCCGGGCCCGCCAAGCGCGCCGAAATGGGCATTGCTGACGGGCTGATCCGTTTGTCAGTGGGGCTGGAGTCGTTGGCCACGCTGCAGGCCGATTGGGCGCAAGCGCTCTCATAGCGGGCTGTCGATGCAACCTGCCGTTGGTATTGCGTCGGTCGGGCTTCAGTTTGCTCTGTGCGCCGTGGTGTGCGGTGCCTGGGCGTCCGCCAGGGCCGTTGATGGCAGCAGTGCCGACCCAGCCAACCAATACCACCGTTACAGCAACGCCGAGCTTGAGGCCGTCTGCGACCAAATGCGGCCCGATACCTACGCGAGTGGCCTTACCGACAGCGCATGGATCTCGGTGCCTGGCGCTGGGCGCACTTACTTTCACAAATCTGCGTGCTACCTCGAACTGGTGCGGCGCACAGGCCGAGCTGACCTGTGCCCCAAAGTGATTGAGCGGCGCACTCTGCTGGGTAACGGCGCTGCGCACAGCCCTCGAGCTTGCACAGAGCTGGCACAGCAAATCAACGCGCACAGGGCACAAGGGGACCGCGATACCCAGGCACATCGGCAGGCCTACTTGGCGGTGATGCAGGACGTGTTCAAGCTCGGTGCGGTGGTGGCGACGGATTTGCCGTCTGGGGCTTGGCAACTGCGGGCCGACGTCGATGGCAAAACAGCTGGCAACTATCGGGTAGAGATTGACTTGGTTCGAGAGGGGCGGCGGTTGGTGACGCAATCACTGGCGCTGTCGCAGCCGCAAACCCTGCAATGGACGCTCGAGCGCCCCAGTGTGGTGGCACTGAGCCCAGTGCCCAATATCTTTGCGGTGGTGGTGCGGTTGATCTACTTGCCGCCTGGCGCGGGGGGTGCACCAGGCTCTGAGGCCTATTCAACCAGCCGTAACCTGACGCTGTCAGCGCAATAGCCATCCAGAATAACTGGGGTCTGACCCCAATTATTTTTCCCGCTCAGCCAATGGCCCGACAACCTCGCCTGATTGCACCTGGACTGCCGCACCACGTCATCCAACGGGGCCACAACCGGCAAGCGGTGTTTGTTCGGCCGGATGACCGCTCCAAGTACCTCGATTTGCTGTTTGACTACGCCGGTCGCCATCGGGTAGCGGTGCATGCGTTCGTGCTGATGGACAACCACACCCACCTGCTGCTCACACCCGAGACCGCCGACGGTTTGGCCAAGGCAATACAGGGCATGAGCCGTGAGTATGTACAAACTTTCAATGCTCGGCATGGTCGAACAGGGTCACTCTGGGAAGGGCGCTACCGCAGCTCGGTGGTCGAGACCGAACGGTATTTGTTGGCTTGCATGGCCTACATCGACTTGAACCCGGTCCGTGCAGGAATGGTGACCGAGCCCGCCGCATTTGGCTGGAGCGGATACCGACACTGGGTAGGTCTGCAGGCCGAGCCACGCTTGTCGGCTCATCCGGTGTATTGGCAATTGGGCAACACGCCGTTTGCGCGCGAGGCGGCCTATCGAGAGTTGGTAGAAGCGGGCTTGAGCGCCCAGCAGGTGCAAGACGTCACCCAATCCACCCTGGGCGGCTGGGCGCTGGGGCAGGCCGATTTCGCCCGCCAATTGGCGCAGCAAACCGCCCGCCGCGCTGCGCCCGCCAAAGCCGGTCGCCCGTTCAAGCGGCCACCTGCCGCGGCTGGGTAGCGTCGCAGGGCCTGCGGCTGCTGCAGTTACCTCTGGTTCCAATCAACCTGTCCCCAATTAATTTGGTCAAGTTCTCTGGCTTCAAATAATTGGGGTCAGACCCCAATTATTTTTCTTTGATCAGGTGGTTACCCGGGGTACCATTCGCGCCCTTTCGCGTGTTTTGTCAGTTCGCAAGGAGAGCGCCATGACCACCGACGCAGCCCGCCAACATCTCGCTGAGCACGGCCTGTATGACCCTGCCCAAGAACACGATTCGTGTGGCGTAGGCTTTGTGGCGCACATCAAGGGCGCCAAAACGCATGACATCGTCACCCAGGCGCTCAAGATCCTGGAGAACCTCGATCACCGGGGCGCGGTGGGGGCCGACAAGCTCATGGGCGACGGCGCCGGCATCCTGATTCAGATGCCCGACGCGCTGTATCGCCAAGAAATGGCCAACCAGGGCGTGGAGTTGCCCCCGCCCGGCGAGTACGGCACCGGCATGGTGTTTCTGCCTAAAGAGCACGCCTCTCGGCTGGCGTGCGAGCAAGAACTCGAGCGCGCCATCAAGGCCGAAGGCCAGGTGCTCTTGGGCTGGCGCGATGTGCCGGTAGACCGCGACATGCCCATGTCGCCCACGGTGCGCGAAAAAGAACCCATCATCCGCCAAGTCTTCATTGGCCGCGGGGCTGACGTCATCGTGCAAGACGCGTTGGAGCGCAAGCTCTACGTCATCCGCAAAACCGCCAGCGCGGCCATCCAGCGCTTGAAGCTCAAGCACTCCAAGGAGTACTACGTCCCCAGCATGAGCAGCCGCACGGTCATCTACAAAGGCCTGCTGCTGGCCGACCAGGTGGGCGTGTACTTCAAGGATTTGAAAGACCCGCGTTGCGTGTCGGCCCTGGGCTTGGTGCACCAGCGCTTTTCGACCAATACCTTCCCCGAATGGCCGCTGGCTCACCCCTATCGCTACGTGGCCCACAACGGCGAAATCAACACCGTCAAAGGCAACTACAACTGGATGCGCGCCCGTGAAGGAGTGATGAGCTCGCCGGTGCTAGGCGCCGAGCTCAAAAAGCTCTACCCCATCAGTTTTGCCGACCAATCTGACACCGCCACTTTTGACAACTGCCTGGAGCTGTTGACCATGGCCGGCTACCCGCTGGCCCAGGCGGTGATGATGATGATCCCCGAGCCGTGGGAACAGCACACTTTGATGGACGAGCGCCGCCGCGCTTTCTACGAATACCACGCCGCCATGCTGGAGCCCTGGGACGGCCCCGCGTCCATCGTGTTCACCGACGGCCGCCAAATTGGCGCCACGCTAGACCGCAACGGCCTTCGCCCTTCGCGCTACTGCGTGACCGATGACGACTTGGTCATCATGGCCTCTGAATCTGGCGTGCTGCCGGTGCCCGAGAACCGCATCGTGCGCAAGTGGCGCCTGCAGCCCGGCAAGATGTTCCTCATCGATCTGGAACAGGGCCGCATGATCGACGACGAAGAGCTCAAAGCGGGCTTGGCCAACAGCAAGCCCTACAAGCAGTGGATTGAAAACCTGCGCATCAAGCTCGACGACATCGACGCTGACCTGCCCCCCAGTGCCACGGCAGCCGAAACCGGCACCACCTTGCTTGATCGCCAGCAGGCCTTTGGCTACACCCAAGAAGACCTCAAGTTTTTGATGAGCCCCATGGCCGCCAACGGCGAAGAAGCCGTGGGCTCCATGGGCAACGACAGCCCGCTGGCGGTGCTGTCGTCGCGCAACAAGCCGCTGTACAGCTATTTCAAGCAGTTGTTCGCGCAGGTCACCAACCCGCCGATTGACCCGATTCGCGAAGCCATCGTGATGTCGCTGGTGAGCTTTGTGGGCCCCAAGCCCAACTTGCTGGACATCAACCAAGTCAACCCGCCCATGCGCCTGGAAGTGGCGCAGCCGGTGCTGGACTTTGACGACATGGCCAAGCTGCGCGACATCGAGCGCTACACCCAAGGCAAGTTCCGCAGCTACACCTTAGACATCACCTACCCGCTGGCCTGGGGCCATGAAGGGGTCGAGGCCAAGCTGGCCTCGTTGTGCGCTGAGGCGGTTGACGCCATTCGTACCGGCAAAAACATCCTCATCATTTCCGACCGCGCGGTGCGCGCCACGCAGGTGGCCATCCCCGCCCTGTTGGCGCTGTCGGCCATCCACCAACACCTGGTGCTCGAAGGCCTGCGCACCACGGCGGGCCTGGTGGTGGAAACCGGCAGTGCACGCGAGGTGCATCACTTCGCCGTGTTGGCGGGCTATGGCGCCGAAGCCGTGCACCCCTACTTGGCGATGGAGACCTTGCAATCCATCCACGGCAGCCTGCCCGGTGACTTAAGCGCCGAAAAAGCCACCTACAACTATGTAAAGGCAGTAGGCAAGGGCCTGTCCAAGATCATGTCCAAGATGGGCATCAGCACCTACATGAGCTACTGCGGTGCGCAGATCTTCGAGGCCATTGGCCTGAACACCGAGACCATCAACAAATACTTCACTGGCACGCCCAGCCGGGTAGAAGGCATCGGCGTGTTCGAAATCGCCGAAGAAGCCATCCGCACCCACAAGGCCGCTTTTGGGGGTGACCCCACCCTGCGCCAAATGCTGGACACCGGCGGTGAATACGCGTGGCGCGTGCGCGGCGAAGAGCACATGTGGACGCCCGACGCCATCGCCAAGCTGCAGCACGCCACCCGCGCCAACAACTGGGGCACCTACAAAGAATACGCTCAGCTCATCAACGACCAAAGCCGTCGCCACATGACGCTGCGCGGCCTGTTTGAATTCAAGAGCGACCCCGCCCGCGCCATTCCGGTCGATGAGGTGGAATCCGCCAAAGACATCGTCAAGCGCTTTGCCACGGGCGCCATGTCGCTAGGCTCCATCAGCACCGAAGCGCACAGCACCTTGGCTGTGGCCATGAACCGCATTGGCGGCAAAAGCAACACCGGTGAAGGCGGCGAAGACCCCGCGCGCTACCGCCAAGAACTCAAAGGCATCCCGATTGCGCAAGGCGCCACGCTGGGCTCGGTGATTGGCCACGACAAGATCGAAAGTGATGTGAAGCTGCAAGCCGGTGACAGCTTGCGCAGCAAGATCAAGCAGGTGGCCTCAGGCCGCTTTGGTGTCACGGCTGAATACTTAAGCAGCGCGGACCAAATCCAGATCAAGATGGCTCAAGGCGCCAAGCCGGGCGAGGGCGGCCAGCTGCCTGGCGGCAAGGTGTCGGACTACATCGGCTACTTGCGCTACAGCGTGCCTGGCGTGGGCCTGATCAGCCCGCCGCCGCACCATGACATCTACAGCATTGAGGACTTGGCGCAGCTCATCCACGACTTGAAAAACGTCGCCCCGCACGCCAGCGTGAGCGTCAAGCTGGTGAGTGAAATCGGCGTGGGCACCATCGCTGCAGGCGTGGCCAAGTGCAAGAGCGATCACGTGGTGATCGCAGGCCACGACGGCGGCACCGGCGCGTCGCCCTGGAGCAGCATCAAGCACGCAGGCAGCCCCTGGGAAATCGGCTTGGCCGAAACCCAGCAAACCCTGGTGCTCAACCGCCTGCGCAGCCGCATCCGCGTGCAGGCCGACGGCCAGATGAAAACCGGCCGCGACGTGGTGATTGCAGCGCTGTTGGGCGCAGACGAAATGGGCTTTGCCACCGCGCCGCTGGTGGTGGAAGGCTGCATCATGATGCGTAAGTGCCACCTCAATACCTGCCCGGTGGGCGTGGCCACGCAAGACCCGGTGCTGCGCAAAAAATTCACTGGCCAGCCTGAGCACGTCGTCAACTACTTCTTCTTTGTGGCCGAAGAAGTGCGCCAGATCATGGCCCAGCTGGGCATTCGCAGCTTTGATGAGCTCATCGGTCGCGCTGATTTGCTGGACACCAGCCGAGCCATCAGCCACTGGAAAGCCAGCGGCCTGGACTTCCGCCGCCTGTTTGCGCAGCCCCAGGTGGGCCCCGAGGTGCCGCGTCGCCACACCAGCGAGCAAGACCACGGCCTGCACAAGAGCCTGGACA
>JAAFIY010000025.1 GCA_013297985.1 Comamonadaceae bacterium
CCTGCGCCGCCTGGCCATGAAGAGCACCGCCGCATCGGCGGCCATGACGCCACTCACCCAAATGCTGGCCGCCTGCGCCCTGTCGGCCGTGATCGCGTTGGCGCTGTGGCAAAGCAGCGGCAGCGGGCAAACCGTGGGCAGTTTTGTGGCCTTTGTGACGGCCATGCTCATGCTGATTGCGCCCATCAAACATTTGAGCGAAGTGGCCAACCCCATCACCCGGGGCTTGGCAGCCTTGGAGCGCGGGCTGGAGTTGCTCGACCAAACCCCGGTGGAGTTAAGCGGCCGCCACCGCACCGACCGCGCCGACGGCCTGATTGAGTTTGAACAGGTCGAGGTGCGCTATCGCCCCGACCCCGACGCCGCCCCCGCCCTAGACGGCCTAAGCCTGCAAATTGGCCCCGGCCAATCGGTGGCGCTGGTGGGGCCATCGGGCTCGGGCAAAACCACGCTGGTCAATTTGCTGCCGCGCTTTGTGCGCCACACTGCGGGCAACGTGCTGCTAGACGGCGTGCCGCTAGAAGACTGGAACTTGGCCAACCTGCGCCAACAGTTTGCGTTGGTCAGCCAAGACGTGGTGATGCTCAACGACAGCGTGGCGGCCAACGTGGCGCTGGGCCACCCTGAAGGCCTTGACCGCGACCGCGTGCTGGTGTGCCTGCGCGCCGCGCACTTAGGGCCTTGGCTGGCCACTTTGCCCGAAGGCCTTGACACCGCACTGGGCCACAACGCCCACACCTTAAGCGGCGGCCAACGCCAGCGCCTAGCCATCGCCCGCGCCTTGTACAAAGACGCGCCCATCCTCATCCTGGACGAAGCCACCTCAGCCCTGGACACCGAAAGCGAAAGGCTGGTGCAAGAAGCCCTGGCCCGCCTGATGCTGGGCCGCACCACGCTGGTGATTGCGCACCGATTGAGCACCGTGGAGCGCTGTGATCGCATTGTGGTGATGGCGCAGGGCCGCATCGTGGAAGCGGGCGACCACGCCAGCCTGCTGGCCGCTGGCGGCCTTTATGCACGGCTGTACCAGGGTGGATTTGCTGAAACGCCATGAACACGCCAACTTCTGCCCCCGCGGCCACCGCCCCACTCATCAGCGGGTTCACCTTTTTGCGCAACGGCGTGGAGCTTGGCTTTCCCTTCATTGAAAGCATCCAAAGCCTGCTACCGCTGGTGCATGAATACGTGATTGCCGTCGGCGCCGGGCGTGACGACACCTTGGCCCGTATCCACGCTTTGGGCAGCCCAAAGATCCGCATCATTGAGACCGTCTGGAACGAGCGCATGGCCGAGCGCGGCTTTGTCTACGCCCAGCAAAAAATGATCGCCCAATACGCCTGCACTGGCGACTGGGCCTTCTACCTTGAAGGCGACGAGGTGCTGCACGAGGCCGACCTGCCGACCATCGCGGCCAGCGTGGCCCGCCACCACGCCAACCCGCAGGTAGAAGCACTGGTGTTTGACTACCTGCACTTCTACGGCAGCCCGCACTGGCTGGCCAGCAGCCCGGCGTGGTACCGGCGTGAATGTCGGCTGATACGCAACACCATCCGTAGTTACGCGCCGGACGGCCAGTTTTGGGTGGTGATGGACCAACACAAACGCGGCCGCCACCCGCAGGCCGCGCTGGCCCTAGCGCCCATCTACCACTATGGCCATGTGCGGCGTACCGACTACATGCAGCAAAAGATGAACCAGGTGGCGCGCTACTGGAACGGCGCGCCGCCCAAAGTGGACTATGCGCAAATTGATCCGCAATCGCTTAAGCCCTTCACCGGCAGCCACCCGGCCGTGATGGCGCATTGGCTGGCGCATGAGGCTGAAACGCAGTACACGCCCAACCCCGGCCATGTGCTCACGCGGCGCGAACGCAAGCACCGCATCAGCATGGCCATTGAACGGGCCACCGGTTGGGACTTGAGCCACAAGCATTACAAGCTGGTGGCTTGATTGCGGTGGCGTTGAGGCTAATCGGGCTGCAGCGCCCTATTTAATTGCGCAAGCAGCTATCAAAATAGTAGGAATCAGCTTGCTGAAGGCTACGGCACCCTAAAGCGCTGCACCGCCTCATCCACCCACGCCAGACCCGCACCGGGCGCATCCCTGACTACCGCTTTGCCATCCACGATTTGCAGCGGCTGCCGCAGCACCGGGTCGGCAATGTCCAGGTACTCCAGCCAGTGCGCGGTGGGCGTCACAGGCATCAAATGCGCGGTGAATTCTTGAAAGATGTGCGACGACATCGGCCTGCGCCAGGCCTGCGCAATTGCAGCCGCGCGCAGCCAGCCAGACACGCCGCCAATCTTCATCAAATCGGGCATCACCAAATCACCCGCGCCTGCGGCCAGGCTGGCTTGCATGGGCGCGGTGCCCCACCAGTTTTCACCCAGCTGAATCGGGGTGTGGGTTTGCGCCGCCAATTGGGCATGGCCCGCGTCGTCGTCATAGCGGGTGGGCTCTTCAATCCACGCCAAGCCCAAGTCGTCCAAGGCCCGCAGGCGCTGCATGGCCTGCGGCACGGTCAGTGATTGGTTGAAATCCACCGCCAGCGCGCACTGGCTGCCTAGCACGTTTTGCACCGCGCGAATGGTGGCGATGTCTTCAGCCAGCGTGGGGTAGCCAATCTTGATTTTCATCAGCGCAAAGCCACGGTCTAACGCCTCTTGCGCCAGTTCACAGCCGCGCTCAATGCCGTCCATGCCTTGGCTGAAATACGCGGGCACCGGCCTGGGCACGCCGCCCAGCAAACGCATCAGCGGCAGGTTTTGGGCGATGGCAGCCGCGTCCCAAGCGGCCATGTCGATACCGGCGAGCGCGGCGGTGATCAAGCCCGTATTGCCCAGCAGGCGAAAGCGCGGGTCAAGCATCTGCTCGATTGCGGCGGGGGCGGCAGGCTGATCTTTGAGGAGCGCGGCCAGGTTCTCCAGCAACTGCACCACCGGCTTGAGCGCCAGCGGGGTGTAGGTAAACAAGTAGCTGCGCCCCACCACGCCCTGGTGGGTGCGCAAATCAATCAGCACCAGCGGCGCGTGCGTGACGGTGCCGCTGGCGGTGCGCACCGGCTGGGCCAATGGCACGCTGACGGGCGTGGCTTGCAGGGAATGAAAGGTGAGCATGGGGGCCGCTGAAGTGGAGTGGATGTCGCCTGCGCGCCAAGGGCATTGCAGGTAATGAGCAAGCTCAAACGATAGTGTGCAAGTCAAAGCCCTTTCTTTCTTTTGCCCATGAAATCTGTTCAAGACTTACCCACGGTAGACATCAACTGCCGCGCTGATTTGCGCGACGCCATTCACGCCATGCCTGCGTCCAAGCTGATGGGCCTGCGGGTGCTGGGTTTTGATGCGGCGGGCGTGTCGTTGATCGAACTGCCGCTGCGCACCGAGCTAACTTTTGACGGCCGCGCAGCCCAAGGCGGCATCGTGGGCCTGCTGGCCGACTACGCCGGTGTGAGCGCGGCGGCCAGCACCCTGCCCCCGGGTTGGATATGCAGCACCCTGGGTTTTGAAGTGCACAACGTGGCCCCCGCGCGCGGCCAGCGCTTGGTGGCGGTGGGCCGCGCCCAGGTGGTGGGGCGCAGCCACGCGGTAAGCCGCGCCGAGGTGTATGCGCAAGACAGCGACGCCCTCACGCTGGTCTGTGTGGCCACCACCACTTGCAGGCCGTTTGAGTTGCCTAAGGCTTAGGGTCTGAAATGAATCGGGCTGTACCGCCCTATTTGATTGCCTAAGCAGCTATCAATTCAATAGCGTGCAACACTTGCGCGATGGCTGCTTCTCCCCACATCATGATCATCGGCGGCGGCGTCATGGGTGCCGCCACCGCTTACTTTTTGGCAGCCCAGCACGGTGTGCACGCCACCGTCATTGAACGCGACCCCACCTACACCCGCGCCAGCAGTGCCCTGTCGGCCAGCAGCATCCGCCAGCAGTTCTCGGCCCCGGTCAACATGCGTTTGAGCCGCTGGAGCTTTGACTTTTTGCAGCGCGCTCACACTGAACTGGCCGTGGGCGCCGATGCCCCGCACCTAAGCCTGGTCACCCAAGGCTATCTGTACCTGGCCACCCCGCAAGGCCGGGCCATGTTGGCAGCCAAGCAGGCCACGCAGACTCTGCACGGCGCCGATATTGAATGGCTGCCCCAGCCCGCGTTGGCGCGGCGCTTTGGCTGGCTGCACACCGACGACTTGGCCGCGGGCACTTGGGGCCGCAGCGGCGAAGGCTGGTTTGACGGCCCCGCGCTGTTGCAAGCCTTTAAGCGCAAGGCCCAGTCCCTGGGCGCGCGCTGGCGCACCGGTGAGGTGGCGCACGTCCACACGCGCAACGACCGCGCCCACGCCCTGCAACTGACCGACGGCACCCAGCTAGACGGCATCGACGCCCTGGCCCTGTGCGCAGGCGCGTGGAGCAGCCCCCTGGCCGCGCAAATGGGCCTGCACATCCCCGTGGCCCCAAAAAAGCGCGATGTGTTTGTGTTTGACAGCCCCGCCGCCACCCCCGGCTGCCCGCTGGTGATCGACCCCAGCGGCATCTGGTTTAGGCCCGAAGGCAGCGGCTGGCTGTGCGGCGCGCCGCCCCGCGCCACCACGGGCAACCCCGACCTGGATGACCCCGACGAAGCCCCGCTGCACGCCATTGACCACGCCCTGTGGGACGACTTCATCTGGCCCGCCCTGGCCCACCGCGTGCCGCAGTTTGAAGCCGCCCGCGTGCGCAGTGCCTGGGCCGGCTACTACGAAATGAACGCCTGGGACCACAACGGCCTGGCCGGCCCCGTGCCTGGCTGCGCCAACGCCATCACCGCCTGCGGCTTTAGCGGCCACGGCATGCAACAAGCGCCTGCCGTGGGGCAAGCCATGGCGCGGCTATTGATGGGCCAGCCCGCGCCCGAGGTGGACGCGCTGACACCTGCGCGCATTGCGGCGGGGGTGCGGGTGGTGGAGGCGAATGTGATTTGAGGGGGTGGCGGGCAGCGCAGGCCCTGGGTTCACTTGTAACGCTCCGGCGCGCTTAAGTTGCAATGGGTTGACTGCTCGACAATTGCTGAAAAGTCTGGCTACCTGATTGGCTAGGCGGCTTGTCTTGAGGATCACTCATGCCCGTTGCACCGACCACCACCGTCTTGACTGCCTCGCTGTCGGCAGACACAGGCACCAGCAGCACCGACTTCATCACCAGTGCAGCGGCCCAAACCGTGTCGGGCACCCTGAGCGCCAACTTGGCCGCGGGAGAGAAGGTGGAGGTGTCGTACGACAACGGCGGCACTTGGAGCGACGCCACCAGCTATACCCTGGGCAGTAGCACCTGGTCTAGCACCACCACCCTGGCAGGCAGCAATGTGTTCCAAGCGCGGGTGAGCAATTCAACAGGCAGCAGCACGCCCTTGACCCAAAGCTATGTGCTGGACGCCGGCACCTATGCACCCACGGTGGCCAATGGCACGGTGTACGTCACTGAGGATGCAGGTGCTGTGGTCACTGGCGCCGGTTCGGTACTGGGTGGCGCGTATCGGTTCGGGTGGAGCGACTTTGGTGTGGCAGATGCAGATGCGGTCGCCAACCTCAGCATCAAGATCATGAGCGTGCCGATCTCGGGCACGCTTGAGTTCTACAACGGAAGCACGTGGAATGCGGTGGTGGCTGGCACCACCACCCTGACGTCGTCGGCCATTGGCAGCGGCCACTTGCGCTTTGTGCCGGCGGCCAATGAGTCGGGTGACAGCAGCTTCGCCAGCGCAGGCGTGGGCAACCGCAGAAACGACTACGCCACATTTACGTTCGTAGCGGTGGATGGTTCGGGCTTGACGAGCGCCACCGGCGCCACCATGACGGTGGATGTCAAGCCAGTGGCCGACGCGCCTGTGTCGTCAGTGACCAATTTTTCGAGCACGCCGCGTTTCACCACCTCGTGGGAGGCGGCTGACACTGGCGTGACCCAGTTCACGCTGAATCCGGATACCACCGCGACGGCTTACGCATCGGCCGCCACGCTCGCAGGTTGGACACGGGTGGACACGCCTGATCCGTTTCCGGGCGGGACCAACGTGTTCAAGATTTGGTCCAGCAGCGACTTGCTGGCCGCCCAGAACGGCACCAGCTACGCGGCTTCGCCAGCCGCTGGCAACGGAGTGAACTGGCTGGAATTGGCCAATGCGGACAACGCTGGCGCTCTTTTCCAAACGCTGGGTATCAGCCGAAACGTGACCACGACGGCGGGTCGGGTGTATGAGCTGTCGCTGAGCTACGCAGGCCGTTTGGGCTTCAGCAATGACTTCACGCTCATCAGCGTCTACGTGGATGGCGTGAAGCTGGCTAGCTACTCCAACCTCAGTCCGCAGGACGCCCTGAACTGGCAGCAGGCCAAGTTTTCGTTTGTGGGCAGCGGTGGCAGCCAGCAGATCAAGATCGTCACCGAGGCCTTGCAGTACTCGTCAAGCGGGCGAGGGGCCATGGTGGATGTCATCACCCTGGTGGAGCATCAAGGCGTGCTGGCGGGCAATGCGGCCAGCGGCACCAAGACCGAAATTGCATTGGCCAGCTACATCAGTGCGGCCTTGTCAGATACCGATGGGTCGGAGTCGCTCAGCTACAGCTTCAGCAGCTTGCCGGTGGGTGCCACCATCGTCACAACGGCAAGCCCATCGGGTATCGCCGCCGTGGCTGGCAGCGTGGCGGTGTCCGCAGCGGACGTGGCCAGCGCCAAACTGCAGCTGCCTGCTTCAGCCTTGGGCAATTTCAGCGTCTCAGTGACGGCTACTGCCACCGATGCTGACGGCAGCACCCGCACAAGCGCCCCGCAGACCTTCAACTTCAGAGTCACGGGCGGCATGGGGGCTGACGGCTACAGCTACTTGTTTGGCGACGTCAACCCCAACGCCATCAACGGCACCACCGGGGCCGACTCCATCGCTGCCGGTGCTGGCAACGACAGCGTCAGCGCCAACTCTGGCAACGACCTTATTGTGGGTGGCGCGGGTAGCGACAGCCTGACCGGAGGCGGTGGCGCGGACACGTTTGTATGGGCAGCCAACGACAACGGCACCAACGCGGCGCAGGCTGTTGACACCATCAGTGACTTTTCCACCGCCACCTACGCGTCGGGCGGGGACCGAATCGATCTTTCCACGCTGCTAGTTGGTGCATCGACGGCCACCTTGGACAAGTTCGTCCACTTCAGGTGGGACGGAACGAACACCACCGCTTTCATCAGCACCACGGGCGCATTCACGGCCGGGCATGCGGTAGGGGGAACCTTCACCGACGTCACCAACAATTCGGTGCAGCAAATTGTCTTCAGCGGGGTGAACCTGACGAGCGGTTTCACCACAGATCTGCAGGTGCTCAATGACCTCATATCCAAGGGCAAGTTGGTCATTGACTCCGCTGTGGTGGTGCCCCCACCGGCGCCCACCACTACCGTGCTGTCGGCGGCGCTCTCGGCCGACACGGGCGCCAGCACCACTGACTTCATCACCCGCACTGCGGCCCAAACCATCTCTGGCACCTTAAGCGCCAACTTGGCCAGTGGCGAGAAGGTGGAGGTTTCGTTCAACAACGGCAGCACCTGGATCGACGCAACCAGTTTCGCCAGCGGCAGCAACACCTGGTCGGCCAACGCGACGCTGGCCGCCAGTGGCGTGTTGCAGGTGCGGGTCAGCAATTCAACGGGCAGCAGCACCGCCTTCACGCAGGCTTATGTTCTCGATACCACGGCGCCGACCTTCCTGCCCGCCACCAGCACGCCCGCAGACGACGCCACAGCCTTCGGTATCGGCAACGACGTGGTGGCCAAGTTTGGCGAGCGAATTGACGCCAGCAGCGACCTGAGCAAGGTGTATCTGAAAGACGCGGCCACCAACACTCTGGTGCCGGGCGTAGTGAGCATCAATGTGGACGGCAATGTCGTCATCAACCCCAGCGGCAACCTGAACTACAGCACCGCCTACTACGTCAGCTGGGACGCCAACGCCTTGAAAGACACAGCGGGCAACGCCGTGGCGGCAGTGGCCAACTCAAGCACCTTCAACTTCACGGCAGAAGCGGCGCCACCGCCCCCACCCGACCCCGAACCTGCACCGCCAACGCCAGTGGTGGTTGTGGTGGACGGCACCACGGTCACCACCACCAGCACCACTACAACGGCATCCAACGGCCAATCCATCAACCTGACTACCCAGACCGTGGCGCCAGTTCCACAAGGTAGTGGCGGCAGTAACGGGCGGGCCGATATCCCACTGGCTACAGATCCATCAGGCAACCCACTGGTGCAGGTGAGCCTGCCGCCCAGCGTGGGCTTGCTCGTGAGCAGCTTCAACGGCAACGGCCTGACGGCGGACACGCAGGTCAACACCGCAGTGCTGAACCGGGTCAATGGTGGCAGCACCGGCACCCCCGGCCCGCTAAACCAGGCCTTGATCACAGCCGCAGGCGCAGGCTTGCAAGATGCGTTCGGTACCCCGCCGCCCGCTGATTTGGTGGTGCGCAGCATTGCCTTGACCGTGGCGGGCACCGCGCCTCCGTCTCAGCCCATTCAGATCAGCGGCAGCCGGGGCAACGAGGTCTTGGTAATTGACGTGAGTGCACTGCCACCAGGCACTGTGCTGAATCTGAACAACGTGCGTTTTGCGGTCATTGTGGGCAGCACCACCCTGACGGGCGGTGACGGCCGCAACGTGGTGGTGGCCGATGGCGCTCGCCAGTTCATGGTGCTGGGCGCAGGGGACGACGAATTGCACGCCGGTGGTGGCGACGACACCGTGGGCTCTAAAGGCGGGGACGACAAACTTTGGGGTGATGCGGGCAACGACAAGATCGTGGGCGGCATTGGCAATGACCAGCTTTACGGCGGCGACGGCAATGACATCCTGCAAGGCGGGCCCAGTGATGCGGGGCGTTGGGGTGTCAAGCTAGACGCCCAGGGGCAACTGCATATCCGTTTTGTCCCCGACAACACCGAGCTGGCCGACTCCACGGGTTTGAGCCTGTCGGGCAACTGGAGCACACCCAGCGGCCAAGGCCTAATCACCGACAGCCGCTTGTCGTTTGCCTATCAAAACTACAGCCTGGTGCAAGACGTGGCGTTGCTCATCCACGGGCTGACGGGCCGACTGCCCACCTTGTCTGAGCTCAGCGCCTTTGCCAAGGCTGGTTTCAGCAGCGCGCAGCTCGCAGCCGCCGCACATCAAAGCCATGTTCACAACAGTGGCCCGCAGCCCCAAGCGATTGAGGCACAAGTGCAGTCCATCATTGCCCGGGTCATGGGCGGTGCCTTTGCCAGCTCTGACACCGCCGCGCAATGGGTGGTAGCGGGCAGCACCTTCATCGCCCAAGGTGGCAGCTGGGCCAACCTGTGGCTGGCCGTGGTGCGCAGTGACGCACACAAAGCGCAATTGCCAGGCGCCACGCCCGACGGCATGACCAGCTTGGTCTACAACCAATCGCTGGCTGAAACGGGTTGGTCGGGCCAAGCTGGCAACAACCAACTCTATGGCGATGCTGGCAACGATGTGCTCATTGGCGGCAGTGGCAACAACCTCTTGGACGGTGGGACCGGCACCGATATGGCGGTGTTCTTTGGTGCGGTGAGCGACTTTGAAATCAGCCGATCCAGCGCATCCACCAACCCCGCTGACCTGCTGCTAAGGCACAAGGCAACCGGAGCGATCAACACCCTGCGCAATGTGGAGTACCTCAGGGTCGGAGAAGAGGTGTATGCCACACCGCAGGCCACGGCCCTGGTGGTTGGGCGCTATGTGGACCTGAGCACGCAACTACCGCCTGCTGGCGTCACGCTGCAAGGGATCGCTTTTCACTCAGATTGGTTGGTTTAGCGAGTCCCCTCACACCAACACAATGTCGTACTGCTCTACCCCCATGCTGGGCTCGGGCACGATGGCAATCGGCTTGCCAATAAATTCGCTCAAGCCCGCCAGATAGGCGCTTTCTTCTTCCTGCAGCAGCTCGGCCACGCGGGGGGCGGCTAGCACTCGGAATTCTTTGGGGTTGAACTGGCGGGCTTCGCGCAAGATTTCGCGCAGGATGTCGTAGGCCACGCTTCTTGGGGTTTTGAGGTGGCCTCGGCCTTGGCAGTGGTCGCAGGGTTCGCACAGCACATGGGCCAGGCTTTCGCGGGTGCGCTTGCGCGTCATCTCCACCAGCCCCAGGTTGCTGAAACTGCCCACCATGGTTTTGACGCGGTCACGCGCCAGTTGCTTGCGCAGCTCGGCCAGCACGGCTTCGCGGTGCGGCTCGCGGGCCATGTCAATAAAGTCAATGATGACGATGCCACCCAGGTTGCGCAGGCGCAGTTGGCGGGCAATGGCCACCGCCGCTTCTAAGTTGGTTTTAAAGATGGTTTCGTCAAAGCTGCGCACGCCCACATAGCCGCCGGTGTTGATGTCGATGGTGGTGAGGGCTTCGGTTTGGTCGATGACGAGGAAGCCGCCGCTTTTCAGATCCACCCGGCGGCCCAGGGCGCGGGCCACGTCGGCGTCGATGTTGTGCAGGTCAAAAATCGGCCGTTCGCCGGTGTAGTGCTGCAGCTTGCCCACGCTGCCGGGGGTGAATTCACGGCCAAACTGTTGCAGCGCGGTGAACTGCTCGCGCGAATCCATCCACACGGTGGTGGTGGCCTCGGTCACCATGTCGCGCAGCACGCGCTGCAGCAGGCTTAAGTCTTGGTGGATCAGGCTGCGCGGGGGCAGTCGGGCAGCGCCTTCGCGCACCCGGGCCCAGGCTTTGCGCAGATAGGCGATGTCGTCGGCCAACTCGGCGTCGGTGGCGTCTTCGGCATTGGTGCGCAAAATAAAGCCGCCGCCCGCGCGGCGGTTGCCGCGTGCGGGAGCGTCGCTGGATGCGTGGGCGGGCGCGCTGGCGTCCACCAGCGTTTGCACTCGGGCGCGCAAGGCTTCGCGCTGGGCCCCCGGAATTTTTTGCGACACGCCGATGTGGTCGTCATGCGGCAAAAACACCAGCAGGCGCCCGGCAATGCTGATCTGGGCCGACAGCCGCGCGCCTTTAGAGCCAATCGGGTCTTTGATGACCTGCACCAAGATCGATTGGCCTTCAAACAACTGCTTTTCAATCGGCAGCGGAGCAGCAGCGGCTGTCGGGTTCGGGGCTGGCGCAGGGTGGGGGCTTGTGTCTGAATCGGCTGCAGCGGCCTGTTCATCAGCCTTAGCAGCTATCTTTTCTGTAGCGTTTACAGCGGCGGTGCTGGGCGCAGGCACCAAGTCGGCCACATGCAAAAAGGCCGCCCGCTCCAGGCCAATGTCCACAAAGGCCGACTGCATGCCGGGCAGCACGCGGGCCACGCGGCCCAGGTAGATGTTGCCCACCCGGCCCCGCTCCAAAGTGCGTTCTAGGTGCATCTCTTGCACCGCGCCGTATTCGACCACCGCCACGCGGGTTTCTTGCGGGGCCCAGTTGATCAGGATTTCTTGGCTCATGGCCCAATTTTGATCTTGGCTTGCGCCAACAGGGCCGATACAGCGTGCACCGGCAGGCCCATCACCCCGGTGTGCGAGCCGCTCAAATGGGTGATGAACGCCGCCGCCCTGCCCTGCACTGCATAGGCGCCGGCTTTGCCGATGGGCTCGCCACTGGCCACATAGGCGGCAATGTCGGCGCGGCTTAGCTCGCGCATGCGCACTTTGGACACATCCACCGCCGACCAGCGCCGCTCGGCCCGCCCCCGGGTGGCGGGCAGCACCAGCGTGACCGCCGTCAACACGCGGTGCTCTTGGCCCGACAGCATGCGCAAGATGTGGGCGGCGTCCGCCTCATCATGGGGCTTGCCCAAGATCTGCTTGCCCAAAGCCACGGTGGTGTCGGCACACAAAATAGGCGCTATGGGCAAGCCCCGATCAGCCCAGCGCACCACCGCTGAATCGGCCTTGAGCGCCGTCACCCGCTGCACATAGCGCTTGGGCGATTCGCTGCCTTGGATGGATTCCAGCGCTTCGGCAGATTCAGCCTCGGCGCTGTCAGGCGCCAGCAGTTGGCAAGGCAGGCCGATTTGCTGCAGCAATTGCTGGCGGCGCGGGCTTTGAGAGGCGAGATAGAGGTAGGGGTATGGGTTCACAGTGGTGGCAAGTGTGCGCCATGCCCATAGCGGCCCCCAGGGCTGGGCCGCTACTCGCGGTGGTAGGGGTGCCCCACGCTTAAGGTGTAGGCACGGTAGAGGGCTTCCACCAGCACCATGCGGGCCATGGCGTGGGGCAGTGTCAGGTCAGACAGGCGCAGGGTCTCCGCGGCAGATTCGCGCAGCGGCGCCGCCAGGCCGTCGGGGCCGCCGATGATGAAGACCACATCGTCGCCACGCTGCTTCCAAGCCTGCAGGCGCTGCGCCAGCTGCGCGGTGCTGCGGGCGTGGCCGCGTTCGTCCATCACCACGCGGTGGGCACCGCGGCTGGCGTGCGCGGCGATGGCTGCTTCAATGCGCTGCGCCTCAGCCGCTTGCAGCGCGGCCACATCGGCTTGCGATTTGCTGCGCGGCTCGGTCTTCACCGCATGCACTTGCAGGCGCAAATCGGGCGGAAAGCGCTTTACAAAGTCTGCGCAAGCGGCATCAGCCCAATCAGGCAGCCGCTGGCCCACGGCCACCACCAGCAGCTTCATGGGCGGCTTCGGCAGCGCCTAAACGGGCGACGCTCTAGCGGCTGCCGCGCCGGGCGGCGGGCTTGGCCGCTTCACCCTTGGGCGATGCCTTGGGCCGCGACGCCGCACCGGGCTTGACCACCACCGGCTTGGCCACCACTTTGGCGCGCACCACGGGTTTGCGCGGCTTGGCGGCGCTGGGTGCGGCGGCTGCGCTTTTGCCAGACGCAGCGGTTTTGGCTGGCGCTTTGACGCTCGCTTTGGTAGCTGCGGCTTTTTTGGCCGTTGCGCCCGTATCTGCTGCCGAAGCAGCTACTTTTTTTGTAGCAGTGCCTGCCCCGGTTGGTTTTACCTTGGGTTGGGCTCGGCGGGCCGGGGCTTCAGCCTCGGCGGGCGCGCGGGGCTTGGGCTTGGGCGCACCCAGGCGCAGGCGCACCGGCTTTTCGCCCCACAACTCTTCAAGCATGTAGTACTGCCGAAACGCAGGTTGCAGGATGTGCGCCACGGCAGCACCGCAGTCCACAATGATCCATTCGCCGTTGTCTTGGCCTTCGATGCGCGGCTTGGGGAAGCCCGCTTCGCGCACCGCGTCGCGCACGCTGGCGGCCAGGGCCTGGGTTTGGCGGTTGCTGGTGCCACTGCACACGATGACGCGCTCAAACAGCGGCGACAGGTGTTCGGTGTTGAAGACCTGGATGTCTTGCCCCTTCACATCCTCAAGCCCGTCCACGATGGCGCGTTGCAGCTTTTGGACGTCGGCTTTTTTCAGGGGGGCGGCGGGGGTAGTGGTCATTCAACGGGCCGCTGGCGCGGCGTAAAGGTGGTTTTGGTCAATATAACGCGCCACTGGCGGGCTCACCATGGCGTCAATCGGGATGCCTTGGGCTGCAGCGGCGCGCACTGCCGTGGAACTAAGGGTGGAAGGCGGCATCTGCAGCCACACCAAGCGATCGGGCGGCACGGGAATGGGCGGGCCAAGTGCGGCGCCACCGGTGGCGGCCTGCGCTTCATCGGGCCGCAAGGCCACCGCCATGCGGGCCTGCGCCAGCACATCAGCCAGCCGATGCCAGCGGTGCAATTTGGTGGCTTGGTCAAGCCCCAGCACCACGTGCATTTGGGTCCGAGGATAACGCTGCGCCACCAGCGCCAAGGTATCGGCCGTGTAACTGGGGCCGCTGCGGCGCAATTCGCAGTCATCTAGCTGCACCCGATGGCCGTGGGTGGCAGCCAAATCGTCCACCAGCATTTGCGCCATGGCGCGGCGGTGCTGGGGCGCCGACAAGGTGCGGTCTTTGTGCCAAGCATGGCCAGTGGGCACAATCAGCAAATGCTGCAAGTGCAGTTGATCCAGCGCAGCGCGGGCCAGCGCCGCGTGGGCCAGGTGGGGCGGATCAAACGCACTGCCAAATAGGGCCACCTGCGGCGCCGCCGGGGCGGCATCAGATCCAGTCACGCGGCACCAGGTAGTGGTGGATCAACTCATGCTCAGGGCTGCCCGGCGGGTCTTGGCGCTGATAGCTCCAGCTCACCAGGGGCGGCATGGACAACAGGATGGATTCGGTGCGCCCGCCCGACTGCAAGCCAAAGTGGGTGCCCCGGTCCCACACCAGGTTGAATTCCACATAGCGGCCTCGTCGGTAGAGCTGCCATTGGCGCTGAGCTTCGGTGTAGGGCGTGGCCACGCGCCGCTGCACGATGGGGCTGTAAGCGCCAATAAAGGCGTCGCCCACTGCGCGGATTAGGGCAAAACCCGCGTCAAAGCCGCCCTCTGAGAAATCATCGAAAAAGATACCGCCTATGCCGCGTTGTTCGCTGCGGTGGCGGTTGCAAAAGTAGTCATCGCACCCGGGTTTGAAGCGGGCGTAGAGCTCGGGGCCTACGGCGTCGCGGCAGACGCGGTGAAAACCTTGCGCGTCTTCGGCAAAGCCGTAGTAGGGCGTCAGGTCCATGCCGCCACCAAACCACGCCACGCTGCGGGCATCGGCTTGGCCACTAGGGTGCGCGGCGATCATCCGCACGTTCAGATGCACCGTGGGCACGAACGGATTGCGGGGGTGAAAGACCAGTGACACGCCCTGCGCCTCAAATGGCGCACCGGCCAACTCTGAGCGGTGTTGGGTGGCCGATGGCGGCAGCTTGGGGCCGCGCACATGGCTAAACCCCACGCCCGCGCGCTCAAACACGGCGCCGTTTTCCAAGATCATGGTGACGCCATCACCTTGCAGCGTGGCGCCGGGCTCTTTGTGCCAGGGGTCGGTGGTGAAGCGCGTTGCCCCACCGTCTAAACGCAGCACCTCAGCGGCAATGCGTTGCTGCAAGCCCAGCAGCCAGGGTTTGACGGCGGCAAAGTCGGCCATGGTCGCGCCGCTAGCGCTGCAAGGCCCGGTGGCCAATATCGGTGCGCCAGTGCAGCCCCTCGCCCCGGATTTGATCGACCCACCCATAAGCGCGCTGCTGTGCAAGTTTGAGGCTGTCGCCCAAGGCGGTTACGCACAGTACCCGCCCGCCGCTGGTGACCATCGTGCCATCGTCGCCTAGCGTGGTGCCCGCGTGGAAGACCATGGCGTCGTCTGCGTCTGCAGGCAAGCCGGTGAGTACGTCGCCCTTGCGAGGGTTTTCGGGGTAGCCGTGGGCGGCCATCACCACGCCAAGGGCGCTGCGGCGGTCCCATTCCAGCTCAAGATCGGCCAGCGCGGCGCCGTCGGCATCGGTGGCTTTGTAGAGCACCTCGAACAGGTCGCTTTTGAGGCGCATCAAGATGGGTTGGGTCTCGGGGTCGCCCAGCCGGGTGTTGAATTCCAGCGTTTTTGGGCGGCCTTGGGCGTCGATCATCAAACCGGCGTAAAGAAAGCCACTAAACGGGTGCCCTTCAGCCGCCATGCCGCGCAGGGTGGGCATGATGACTTCGCGCAGCGCCCGCGCATGCACATCGGGTGTGACCACCGGCGCGGGCGAATAAGCGCCCATGCCGCCGGTGTTGGGGCCTTGGTCGCCATCACGCACCCGTTTGTGGTCTTGGCTGGTGGCCAGGGCCACGCAGTGGGTGCCGTGGGCTATGACGATAAAGCTGGCCTCTTCGCCTTCTAAAAACGCCTCAATCACCACCCGGGGCAGGGCTTGGCCATTGGCCCCGGCGTTGTGGTGCACGGCCAGGGCGCTTTCGCGGGCCAACATAAAGTCAACCGCCGCGTGTGCTTCGGCCACGGTTTGCGCCACCACCACGCCCTTGCCTGCTGCCAAACCGTCGGCCTTCACCACAATGGGTGCGCCCAGACGGTCGACAAAGGCGTGGGCTGCGGCTGCGTCGGTGAAGGTGTCGTAGTCGGCGGTTGGCACGCCGTGGCGGCGCATGAAGGCTTTGCTGAAGGCCTTGGAACTCTCAAGCTGCGCAGCGGCCTTGGTGGGCCCAAAAATGCGCAAGCCGTGGGCGCGGAATTCGTCCACCACGCCTGCGGCCAAGGGGGCTTCGGGCCCCACCACGGTCAAGGCGATGCCTTCGGACTGCGCAAAGGCGCGCAGGGCTTTCACGTCAGACGGGTTGACTGCGCTAGCAGGCACATTGCGCAAGTTGCTGTCGCGCGCCGTGCCGCCATTGCCTGGGGCCACAAACACCTGCTGCACTCGGTGGGACTGCGCAAGCTTCCAGGCCAGAGCGTGCTCGCGCCCGCCCGAGCCGATTACCAGAACTTTCATGCCTACAGCTCGGCGTTGTGAAAGACGGCCTGCACGTCGTCCAGGTCTTCCAGCACATCCAGCAGCTTTTGCATGCGGGTGGCGTCTTCGCCTTCCAGCGCAATCGGGTTGTCGGCGCGCATGGTGATTTCAGCCAGTTCTGGCAGCAACTTGGCGGCCTCTAGCGCGAGCTTGACGGCTTCAAAGTCGGTGGGGCTGGTGAGCACTTCAATGACGCCGTCGTCGCCCACGATAACGTCGTCAGCGCCCGCGTCCAACGCCACTTCCATGACTTTGTCTTCAGAGGTGCCTGGGGCCAATATGAACTGGCCGCAGTGCCGAAACTGAAACGCCACCGAGCCTTCGGTGCCCAGATTGCCACCGTATTTGCTGAACGCGTGGCGCACCTCGGCCACAGTGCGCACTCGGTTGTCGGTCATGGTGTCCACGATGACTGCTGCGCCGCCAATGCCGTAGCCCTCGTAGCGAATCTCTTCATACGTTAGGCCGTCCAGCGTGCCGGTGGCCTTGTCGATGTTGTATTTGATGCGGTCGGCCGGCATGTTGGCCGCCTTGGCGCGGTCAATGGCCAGCCGCAGGCGCGGATTGGCCGACACGTCGGCACCGCCCTGGCGCGCAGCCACGGTGATTTCGCGAATGATCCGTGTCCAGACCTTGCCGCGTTTTTCATCCTGGCGCCCCTTGCGGTGTTGGATGTTCGCCCACTTGCTGTGTCCGGCCATGTGTTGCTTGCTTGATCTTGGGTGAATTAAGGGCATGATTTTACTTTTCGCCCTTGCCGCCACAGGACTGACCATGCCCGAGCCACTTCTGATTGCCCGCAACACCAACGCCCAGTGCGTGCTGCTGCCCCAACTGGCCAACCGCCACGGCCTGGTGACCGGCGCCACCGGCACCGGTAAAACCGTCACGCTGCAGGCCATGGCCGAGCAGTTCAGCAGGATTGGCGTGCCGGTGTTCATGGCCGATGTGAAGGGTGACCTCACCGGCATCAGCCAAGCCGGGCGCATTGGCGAGAAGCTGGCCGCCGCCATCAAAGACCGCGGCCTGCCCACGCCCGCCCCAATTGCCTGCCCCACGACGTTGTGGGACGTATTTGGCGAGCAAGGCCACCCGGTGCGCGCCACCGTGTCTGACATGGGCCCGCTGCTGCTGGCGCGCATGCTGAACTTAAATGAGACGCAGACTGGCGTGCTCAACATCGTCTTCAAGATCGCCGACGACCACGGCCTGCTGCTGCTTGATTTAAAAGACCTGCGTGCCCTGCTGGCCCATGTGGGTGAAAACGCCAGCCAGTTCACCACCACTTACGGCAACATCAGCGCGGCCAGCGTGGGCGCGGTGCAGCGCGGGCTGCTGACGATTGAAAGCCAAGGCGGGGACAAGTTCTTTGGCGAGCCCATGCTCGACATTGCCGACTTCATGCAGACCGACACCAATGGCCACGGCATCGTCAATGTGCTGGCGGCTGACAAGCTGATGAATTCGCCGCGCCTGTACGCCACCTTTTTGCTGTGGATGCTGTCCGAGCTGTTTGAGCAACTGCCCGAAATTGGCGACCCCGAAAAGCCCAAGCTGGTCTTCTTTTTTGATGAAGCCCACCTGCTGTTCAACGAAGCGCCCAAGGTGCTGGTCGAACGCATTGAACTGGTGGTGCGCCTGGTGCGAAGCAAGGGCGTGGGCGTGTACTTTGTCACCCAAAACCCGATAGACATCCCCGACAGCGTGTTGGCTCAGCTAGGCAACCGGGTGCAACATGCCTTGCGTGCCTTTACCCCGCGTGACCAAAAAGCGGTGCGCGCCACGGCCGAGACCATGCGCCCCAAAGCGGGCCTGAACATTGAGGCCGCCATTACCGAACTGGCCGTGGGCGAAGCGCTGGTGAGCTTTCTTGACCCCAAGGGCCGCCCGACAGAGACCGAACGGGTGTACGTGCTGCCCCCGGGCAGCCAGTTGGGCCCCATCACGCCGGAGCAGCGCAAAGCGCTGTTGGCCAACTCGCTGGTAGCCGGTGTGTATGAAAAAACCATTGACCGCGAGTCGGCCTTTGAGATTTTGAACGGGCGTGCAGCCGCCAGCAGTGGCGCTACAGAAAATGTAGCTAACTCCGGCGCAGGTACGCCGCAAGAAGCCAAAAAACCCACCATCCCCGGCACAGCGCCCGCTGAAGCGGCCAGCGCCGAAGGCGGCGGCTTTTGGGGCGGCCTGTCGGGCATGTTGTTTGGCAGCACTGGCCCACGCGGCGGTAAGAACGAAGGTCTGGCCCAAGCCATGGCCAAGAACGTGGTGCGCCAGGTGGGCAGCCAAGTCGGCCGCGAAATTGCCCGTGGCGTGCTGGGCAGCCTGATGGGGGGCAGCAGCCGAGGGGGCAGCCGCAGCCGCCGCTAAAGGCCGCTGGCCCGTCTTTTGCGTTGGCCCTACCCGCGTTAGCCGTTTTGCATCCAAACGCTTGCCCCTTACCGCCTAGCCCGCCCAGCTCGCCATGCCCGACACCGCCAAAGCCTCTTCGCACATCCGCCTGACCAGCCACGCCAAGGGTATGGGCTCTTTGCCCATCGGTTGGGGCGCGGCCACCCCCACTGAGCGCGGCCCCGTGGTGGGCACCACCACCCAGCGCGGCCACCGCAATGTGATCGGTACCCACAGCGGCAGCTACAGCGTGTACCGGGCGCTGGCGGTGGCTGCGGGCGCGCTCAAACGCGATCACCGGGCTGATCTGACCAACACCGCGCCCACCTCGCTGATTGGCCCGTATCCGCAATGGACGGATTCAGCCCGCATCGTGTCGCTCGATCCCTGGGGTGCCATGGTGGCCGAGGCCTTTGGCGAGCGCATTGGCCAGGGCTATGACATCCGCCCCACCATCGCCGTCACCCAGGCCCACGTGCTGCTGCCCGAGGTGATGGAAGCCGTGCGCGCAGGCCGCTTGGTGCCTGACGGTAAATTGCTGCTGCCTAACGCGTCGGCGGTAGTCACCAAAGTGGCAGTAGAGCCGGTGTGGTGGCTGCCCGGCGTGGCCGAGCGCTTTGGCACCACCGAAACCGAATTGCGCCGCACCCTGTTTGAAGAAACTGGCGGCATGTACCCCGAGCTGGTCACCCGGTCTGACTTGGAAATTTTTCTGCCGCCCATCGGCGGGCAAACGCTGTACATCTTTGGCAACCCGCGTGATTTGGCGCGGCCTGAAGTGACGCTGACGGCCCGCATCCACGATGAATGCAATGGCTCAGATGTGTTTGGCTCCGACATCTGCACCTGCCGCCCTTACCTCACGCACGCCATTGAAGAATGCATCCGCGGCGCCCAGTTGCCCGAGCACGGCGGCTTGGGCGGCGTGGGGCTGATTGCCTACAGCCGCAAAGAGGGCCGAGCGCTGGGCGAAGTCACCAAGTTTTTGGTCTACAACGCCCGCAAACGCCAAGTAGGTGGTGACAGCGCCGAAAACTATTTCTTGCGCACCGAATGCGTGGCCGGTGTGCAAGACATGCGGTTTCAAGAACTGATGCCCGATGTGTTTCACTGGCTGGGCATTCAGAAAATCCACCGCCTGGTGAGCATGAGCAACATGAAGTTTGACGCCATCACCCGCAGCGGCATTGAGGTGGGCACCCGGGTGGAGATTCCGCCAGAGCTCATTCCCGATGACGCCAAGGTCGAAATGGACGCCAAAAAAGCCGCTGGCTACTTTGCCGCCGAAGTGCCGCACGCCGAAGAGCTGCGCCAGGCCAAAGGCCGTGGCCTGAATAGCTAATCACCCCAACCGTGACTGCCCCCAGCCCTCAAGTGGATTTGCACCCAGCGGTGGTGCACTTGCGCCGCGCCAGCACGGTGCGTGCGCGGGCCCACCAGGTGCTCACGGCGGCGCGGGCTGGGCAGTCTGCGTGGTGGCAGGTGCACGCCACGGCACTGGCCACCTGTGCCGATGTGGTGGCCGATGTCACCCGCGCCCGCTACCCCGACTTGCGCATTCCCTTTCATTCACGCTGGCGCCACTTTGAGCCCCAAGGCATCCACCGGGTAGCCCAGCTGATCACACCCGTGCTGGCGGCGCAGGGCGCAGACGCGATTGAGCAAGCCCGCTGCCACTTTGACTTGGCCATCACCGCCGTGCTCTTGGATGCAGGTGCTGGCCCCGATTGGCGCTATGCCGAAAGCGCAACCGCACAGGTGCACACCCGCAGCGAAGGCCTGGGCGTGGCGGCGCTGCATGCGTTTGCGTCGGGTTTGTTTTCTGCGCGGGCTGATCAAGCCCTGCGCGCCGACGCGCAGGCGCTGCAGGCGCTGGCCACGGCTGATTTGGCCCAAGCGTTTCAGGTGAGCGACACCAACCCTCTGGTAGGCCTGGAGGGGCGCGCCGATCTGTTGCGCCGCTTAGGCGCTGCCTGCGCCCAGCTGCCAGGTCAGCGTCCTGGTGGCCTGGTGGATGTGCTGGCCGCAGAAGCGCAAGCGGGCGGCCTTCGGGCAGGCGATGTGCTGGTGGCCGTGCTCAATACCTTCGGCGGCATTTGGCCCAGCGCGCAGGTGCTGCAAGGCGCCCCGCTAGGTGACTGCTGGCGTTGTGATTTAGCCGCCGGGGCGTGGAGCGACCCTGCCGATTCGGCGGGCTGGATGCCCTTTCACAAACTGTCGCAATGGCTGACCTATTCGCTGCTGGAGCCCTTGCAGTGGGCAGGCTGGCACATCGAAGGCTTGGACGACCTGACGGGCCTGCCCGAATACCGCAACGGTGGCTTGTTGATTGATGCCGGTGTGCTGGCTTGGCGTGACCCGGCACTGGCCAGCCGCACTTGGCAAGCCAGCGACGACGCCATCGTGCAATGGCGCGCATTGACGGTGGCGCTGCTGGATGAACTGGCCCCGCTGGTGCGCCAGCGCCTGGGCACCACGCCTGAGCAAATGCCCCTGGCCTGCATTTTGGAAGGCGGCACCTGGGCGGCCGGGCGCGAACTGGCGCGGCGCTTGCATAACGGCCTGCCACCTCTGAACATTGCCAGCGACGGCACGGTTTTTTAGCTTTCCCGTTTCAACCCATCACGCCATGAGCCAAGTTCATTTGATCGACCACCCGCTGGTGCAACACAAGCTGACGCTGATGCGCCGCAAAGACGCCAGCACCACCAGCTTTCGGCGCCTGCTGCGCGAACTGGCCGCGCTGATGGCCTACGAGCTCACGCGCGACATGCCCATGCACGACGTGGAAATTGAAACCCCCATGGAAACCACCCAAGCCAAGCTGATTGACGGCAAAAAGCTGGTGTTGGTGTCCATCCTGCGTGCGGGCACTGGCTTGCTTGACGGCATGCTCGATGTGGTGCCTGGTGCGCGCGTGGGCCATGTGGGTCTGTATCGCGACCCCAAAACGCTCACGGCGGTGGAGTACTACTTCAAGCTGCCGCCCGACATGGCCGAGCGCGATGTGATCGTGCTCGACCCGATGCTCGCTACCGGCAACAGCGCCATTGCCGCCGTCGAGCGGGTGCGTGAAGTGGGCCCGCGCAGCATCAAGTTTTGCTGCCTGCTGGGCTGCCCTGAAGGCGTGGCCGCCTTCCACGGCGCACACCCCGATGTGCCCATCTACACCGCCGCGATTGACCGCCAGCTCAATGACCACGGCTACATCTTGCCGGGCTTGGGCGACGCGGGCGACCGCATCTTTGGCACCAAATAGATCGGCAAGCGGACTGCCACACCTGTAAATAAAAACCGCTTCTTACGCCCTGTTTATCTGCCTAAGCAGCTACGCTTTTGATAGCAAACCTACTTCTTTATCTTGTTCAACCACCCAGGAGCCTTGAGATGACCGCATCCAAACCCACCACCGCTGCGCTTGCCAACCGCCGTCAGGTCGTCATTGCTGCCGGTGGCGCAGGCGTGGCCCTGGCCCTGCCCGGCTTAGCCCTGGCGCAGGCCACCAAACTCAAAGTAGCGGCCATCTACACCGTGCCCTTTGAGCAGCAATGGGTAAGCCGCATCCACAAGGCCTTAAACGCCGCGCAAACCCGCGGCGATATTGAGTACAAAGCCAGCGAAAACGTCAGCAACGCCGACTACGAACGCGTGATGCGCGACTACTCACAAAGCAACCAGTTTGTGGTGGGCGAATCCTTTGCGGTGGAGGCTGCAGCCCGCAAAGTAGCGCGCGACTTTCCCAAAGTGATGTACCTGATGGGCTCCAGCGGCAAACCGCAAGCGCCCAACTTCAGCGTGTTTGACAACTACATCCAAGAGCCGGCGTACTTGAGCGGCCTCATCGCCGGCAGCATGACCAAAACCGGCAAGGTCGGCATGGTGGGCGGCTTCCCCATTCCGGAAGTCAACCGCTTGATGCACGCCTTCATGGCCGGTGTGCGCGAAACCCGCCCGGGCGCCGAATTTATGGTGACCTTCATCAACAGCTGGTTTGACCCGCCCAAGGCCAAAGAAGCCGCCTTTGCCATGATCGACAAGGGTGCTGACGTGATGTACGCCGAGCGCTTTGGCGTGAGCGACGCCGCCAAAGAGCGCAAGGTGCTGGCCATTGGCAACGTGATCAACACGCAAAAAGACTACCCCGACACCGTGGTGGCCAGCGCGCTGTGGAACATGGAGCCCACCATCGACCGCGCCCTGGGCTTGGTGCGCAGCGGCAAGTTCACCGCTGAAGACTACGGCCAATACAGCATGATGAAGTTCAAGGGCTCTGAGCTGTCGCCCCTGGGCACCTTTGAAGGCAAAGTGCCCGCGGCCACCATGGCGCTGGTGCGCCGTCGTGAGAAAGAAATTCTGGACGGCAAGTACACCGTCAAGGTCAACGACACCCAGCCCAAATCGGGCAAGTGACCGATTCCGTCGCCCCGCTGGCGCTGGAGCTGCGGGGCATCAGCAAGCGCTTCGGCGCTTTGCAGGCCAACGCCGACATCTCGCTGCAACTGCGCAGCGGCGAGGTGCTGGCCCTGTTGGGCGAAAACGGCGCGGGCAAATCCACGCTGGTGTCTATCCTCTTTGGCCACTACCGGGCTGACAGCGGCGAGGTGCGGGTGTTCGGCCACACGCTGCCACCAGGCCAGCCCCGCGCGGCGCTGGCGGCGGGCGTAGGCATGGTGCACCAGCACTTCACCCTGGCTGACAACTTGAGCGTGCTCGACAACGTGCTTTTGGGCACCGAGCCGTTGTGGCGCCCATTCAGCCGCCGGGCGGCCATGCGCGCCAAGCTGCTGGACACCGCCCAGCGCTTTGGCTTGGCCGTGGACCCCGATGCCCGGGTGGCGGACCTGGGCGTGGGTGAGCGCCAGCGGGTAGAAATCTTGAAAGCCCTGGTGCGCGGCGCACGCATCTTGATCCTGGACGAACCCACCGCCGTGCTCACCCCGGCAGAAAGCGAAAGCCTGTTCGCCACCTTGCAGCAGATGGTGGCGCAAGGGCTGGCGATTGTGTTCATCAGCCACAAGCTGGCCGAGGTGCTGCGGGTGTCGCACCGGGTGGCCGTGCTGCGTGCAGGCCGCTTGGTGTTGGAAACCGCCGCCGGGCAAACCACTGCGGCCGAGCTGGCCCAAGCCATGGTGGGCCACCAAGTGGCTCTGCCGCAGCGCCAGCCCGCTGGCGCCTTGGGGGCACAGGTGGTGTCGCTGCAGGGTGTGCACACGGCGCCGCGCGGCACGGCGGCGGGGTCGCCGCGCGAACAATTGCGAGGCGTTTCGCTCACGCTGTGGGCGGGTGAAATCGCGGCCATTGCCGGGGTATCGGGCAACGGCCAGGGCGCCTTGGCCGATGTCCTGTCGGGCGCCGTACGACCCGCGCGTGGCCAGATCACCTGGGGGCATGTGGACGACGGCGGCCAACACACGCCCTACCCCACCCAGGCCCGGGCCCTCACCGTGGCCGGTGTGGCCCGCATCCCTGAAGACCGGCGTGCGGTGGGTTTGGTGGGTGACTTGGCCGTGTGGGAAAACGCCGCGCTAGACCGCCTGCACACCCGCGCCTTTGTGCGCCACGGCTGGGTGCGCCGCGCAGCCGCCCGCGCCCATGCGCAAGCCCTGGTGGCTGAATTTGACGTGCGCGGCGGTGCGCAAGCCGATGTGCGCGACACGCCAGCGCGTGCACTGTCGGGCGGCAATATGCAAAAGCTGATTCTGGGCCGGGCCTTGCGCTCGCCCGACTCCACCCACGCGGTGCCCCGCTTCATCGTGGCGCACCAACCCACTTGGGGCCTGGATGTGCGCGCGGTGGCGTTCATTCACCAACAACTGCTGGCCGCGCGTGACGCGGGTGCGGCGGTGCTGTTGATATCTGACGACCTGGACGAAGTACTGGCCTTGGGCGACCGCATCGCAGTGATGCACGCAGGCCATTTGACCGAGGCCCTGCCCCACGGCCATTGGAGCCGTGAACGCATCGGGCTGGCCATGGCGGGGCAGGCCAGTGCCCAACACTGATGCTTCCAATCGGCCTGCAGCGCCCTATTTCATTGCCTAAGCAGCTATGTTTTTTTTAGCTAATTGCCACGTCCCCCCATGTTAGGCAGCTGGCAGCTCCAAGCGCGTGACCGCGTATCGCCTGCGGCCGTGGTGGCGGCGTCGCTGGGCGCCGTGGCCGTCACCCTGGCCTTGAGCACCTTGTTGGTGGCCTGGGCAGGCGCCCCCATGGGCCGCACCTACGCTGCACTGATTGACGGCGGCTTTGGCTCGGTGTTCGCCATCAGCGAAACCCTCACACGCGCCATTCCGCTGATGCTCACCGGGCTGGCCGTGGCGGTGGCGTTCAAGGCGCGCCTGTTCAACATCGGGGCCGAGGGGCAGTTGTACGCGGGTGCCTTGGCCGCTGTAGCGGTGGGCGGCCTGCACGACGGCACCGGGCTGGATTGGCCCACGCCGCTGCTCATGCTGGCGGTGATGGGTGCGGCCGCAGTGGCCGGCGCCCTGCTGCTGCTGGGGCCCGCGCTGTTTAAGCAAAAACTGGGCGTGGATGAAGTGGTGACCACACTGCTCTTGAACTTCATCGTGCTGCTGGCGGTGTCGGCGCTGCTAGACGGCCCGATGAAAGACCCCACATCCATGGGCTGGCCGCAAAGCGTGGCCTTGAAGCCCGAACTGGAATTGCCCCGATTGATTGAGCAAACACGCCTGCATGCAGGCCTGTGGCTGGCCTTGGCGCTTGCGTTGGCCGTGTGGCTGCTGCTGTCGCGCAGCCGCTTTGGCTTGCAGATGCGGGCCGTGGGCGCCAATGCACAAGCGGCGGCCTTTGCGGGCGTGCCAGTCACACGCACGGTGGTGGGTGTGGCGCTGCTGTCGGGCGCTCTGGCGGGGCTTGCGGGTGCGGTTGAGGTGGCAGGCCGCGCGGGCTACGTCACGCTGGACATGTCACCCGGCTATGGCTACAGCGGCATCGTCATTGCCATGCTGGCGGGCTTGCATCCCCTGGGCGTGGTGCTGGCCAGCGTGTTTGTGGCCGGTGTGCTGGTGGGCGCCGACAGCATGAGCCGGGTGGTGGGCGTGCCCACCTACATTGCGGATGTGATTGTGGCGATTGCCCTGCTGGCCGTCCTGGTGGCCACCTTCTTGGCGCAATACCGCTTGCAGCGAGTGCGGGCGGCCGGCTGATGGACACCTTCAGCTTCATCTTCACCGTGGCTTTTTTTGAAGCGGTGCTGCGCCTGGCCACACCGCTGCTGCTGGGCACGCTGGGGGTGCTGCTGTGCGAGCGCGCCGGGGTGCTGAACCTGGGCATTGAAGGCATCATGGTGGCGGGCGCCTTTGCAGGCTGGCTGGCGGTGTACGCAGGCCTGCCGCTGTGGGGCGGCGTGGCAGTGGCTGCAGGCGTGGGGGCGCTGCTGGGCTTGTTGCATGCGGCGCTGGTGGTGGGGCTGGCGCTGTCGCAGCATGTGGCTGGCCTGGGGCTGACATTGCTGGCCACTGCGCTCAGCTACTACGGCTATCGGGTGGCTTTCCCCAAGGTCAGCAGCCCGCCCACCATCGAGCCCTTTGCGGCCATGGAATGGCTGCCCATTCCCGTGCTGGCTGGCCAGACGCCACTCACGCTGCTGGCGCTGCTGCTGGTGCCTTTCGTGGCTTGGTTCTTGATGCGCACCCCGGCGGGTTTGGCGCTGCGCATGGTGGGCGAAAACCCGCACGCTGCCGCCGCACAAGGCATCTCGGTGGGCGGCACGCGGACGGCTGCCATCGTGGCGGGCTCCGCCTTGATGGGCGTGGCGGGGGCGTTCCTGACGCTCAGCGCCTTCAATGCGTTTTACTTCAACATGGTCAATGGCCGGGGCTGGATTTGCGTGGCGCTGGTGGTGTTTGCCAGTTGGCGCCCGGGCAAAGCCTTGGTGGGGGCGCTGCTGTTTGCTTTTTTTGACGCGCTGCAATTGCGCTTGCAGGCTGCAGGTGTAGGCGGCGTGCCGCATCAGTTGTGGTTGATGCTGCCCTATGTGCTGTCGATCGTGGCGCTGGTGCTGGTGGCGCGCAAGGCGGCCTATCCGCGGGCCTTGATGAAGCCCTATCGCGCAGGGGAACGCTAAGGTCCGTAGCGCCAGCCGAAGGGGCTATGCTTTTGCCCATCATGCTGGATTTGCTCATTACCCACGCCACCCTGCCCGACGGGCGCACCGACATGTCCTTGGCGGTGCGAGACGGCCGCTATGTGGCCATTGAAGCGGGCTTGGCCGCGCCCGCTGCCCACACCTTGGACGCCCAGGGCCACCTGTTCACCTCGCCGTTTGTGGACGCCCATTTCCACATGGACGCCACCCTCAGCTACGGCCTGCCGCGCGTCAACCAAAGTGGCACGCTTCTCGAAGGCATCGCGCTGTGGGGCGAACTCAAGCCGCACCTCACATTTGACGCCCTGGTGCAGCGCGCCCTGGGCTATTGCGACTGGGCGGTGGCCCAGGGCCTGCTGGCCATTCGCACCCATGTGGATGTGTGTGACGAGCGCTTGCTGGCGGTGCAGGCCCTGCTGCAGGTCAAGAAAACGGTGGCACCTTATTTGGACTTGCAGTTGGTGGCCTTCCCGCAAGACGGCGTGCTGCGCAGCCCCGGTGCCCTGCACCACCTACAGCGGGCGCTGGATATCGGTGTGGACGTCGTCGGCGGCATTCCGCACTTTGAGCGCACCATGGCCGAAGGCGCGGCCAGCGTGCGCACGCTGTGCGAAATCGCCGCCCAGCGTGGCCTGCGGGTAGACATGCATTGCGACGAGACCGACGACCCAATGAGCCGCCATGTCGAAACCTTGGCCTTTGAAGCGCAACGCCTGGGCCTGCATGGCCGCGTGACGGGTTCGCACCTCACCAGCATGCACAGCATGGACAACTACTATGTGTCCAAGCTGCTGCCGCTGATGGCTGAGGCGCAGTTGCACGTGGTGGCCAACCCGCTCATCAACATCACCATCCAGGGCCGCCACGACACCTACCCCAAGCGCCGTGGCATGACCCGTGTGCCCGAGCAATTGGCTGCCGGGCTTACCGTGGCCTTTGGCCACGACTGCGTCATGGACCCGTGGTACAGCCTGGGGGCCGCCGACATGCTGCAAGTGGCCCACATGGGCGTACATGTGGCCCAAATGACCAGCCAAGCCGCCATGCGCCAGTGCTTTGACGCCATCACCACCGCCCCAGCGCGCATCTTGGGGCTAGAGGGCTACGGCCTGCAGGTGGGCTGCCATGCCGACGGCGTGCTGCTGCAAGCGCGTGACGCGGTCGAGGCCATTCGGCTGCTGCCGCCGCGGCTGTGCGTGATCCGGCGCGGTCGGGTGGTGGCGCAAACGGCGCCGCGCGTGGCGCACCTGCAGCTTGCAGGCCGACCGAACGCCATCGATTGGACTTTGCCCATCCAGGCCTAGAGCGCCCCCTCACCCAGCGCCCTGAGCCGCCTCGTGATGGACCCCACCACCGTCATCATCGTGTTGTCGCTGCATTTGATGAGCAGCGGCGGCTTGCTGTTTTTGATTGGTGCGCGCACGCGGCAGCGCCAGGGGCTGCGCGCCTTTGGTGTAGCTGGCATGCTGTTCGGCTTGGCGTATGCAGGGCGGCTGTCGGTGGGCCTGAACCAGTCTATGGGCCAGCTTGATTTGCTGCTGGACTCCATCATGCTGGCGGCCTTGATCACCTTGCATTCGGGCGCGCGCCAATATGCAGGCGAGGCACCCACCCCTTGGCGCGCCTATGTCGGCCTTTGGCTGGTTTTTGCGCTGGCCCACGGAGCTGCGGTGTACCTGGCTGCGGCCACCGGGCGGCATGTGGTGTTGAACCTGGCGTTGGGAAGCTTGTATGCCGCAGTGGCCGTCACCTCAGGGCGCGCCGCGTGGCGCACCCAACAAGGTCAAGCCGACGTATCGCCCGCACCCTTGTGGGCGTTGACGACGCTGACGGGCGTGCTCGGCGTGGCCACCCTGGCACGCATGGTGCAAGCAGCCCTGCTGCCCACCGGCACCTTGTTTGCCGGCCCGCTGGCCCAAGCCTTTTATGGCCTGGCCACGCTGTGCGCGGTGTTGCTGTGCCCCGCCTTGCTGTGGATGGCGTTTGAACGCCTCAACGATCAACTGGCCAAGGTGGCCGCACGCGATCCGCTGACTGGCGTGCTCAACCGCAAAGGCTTGGCCGACGCGCTGGAGCGCCATTTCGCCACCCGGGGACACGCGGCAATCACCGTGCTGATGCTGGACATTGACCACTTCAAACGGGTGAATGACAACCACGGCCATGCTGCGGGTGACGCGGTGCTGTGTGAGGTGGGTCGCCGCGTGCAAGCTCAGTTGCGTGGCAGCGACTATGTGGCGCGCGTGGGCGGTGAAGAGTTTTTGGTGGCCTGCCCGGGGCTAGATGCCCGCGCTGCGGTGCAACTGGGCGAGCGGATCCGCGCGGGCATCGGCGCTGAGCCCGTCGCGCTGTCGCCTCCAGGCCGTGGAATCCAATTGAACATCACCGCCTGCGTGGGCCTGGCCGTCGGTGCAGTCGACGCCACGGCGTTTGCCAAGGCGTGGCAGCTCGCTGATGCCGCGCTGTACCAAGCCAAAAGCGCAGGCCGCGACCGCGTGGTGGTAAGCGCGCAATGAAACTGCCGGGGCGGATCGCTGCTCTCGCGCTGGTGTGCTGCGCGTTGTGGTCGGCGTTGGGCAATGCGGCCACCCCTGGCGCTGCGACCAATCCCGCCGCACGCTTGATATTGACCGACGGCCAAGAAACCGGCGTGCTAGATGGCTCAGCCCTGGCCCAGCACGCCTCGCTTTGGCAAGACGGCGCCCCAGCGTCCAAGACGGCCGCACCGACTGCCCCGCCCGATTGGCAACCGGCCCTCGCCCAGCAGCGACAAGGCGCGTTCAAGCCCACGAATGCCACCACCGTGACTTTGGGCCAGAACGCGCCCCCCACCTGGCTGCACCTGGCCATTTGGAACAGCGGCTCACCCCGCGAGGTCGAACTGTTGGTGGGCGCACCGTGGCAGGACTTCCAGCACGTGTATCTGCTCACCCCCACACCGCAGGCTCCCCAGGCGGGCCCTGGTCAGTGGCCCGACCCCGCTTACTTGCACGCCACGGCGGTGGCTCAGATGGGCGACCAGGCATCCAGCCAGTCCGCCCGCAGCCGCTTGGTGGGCTCGGTGGGCTGGACCACGCGGATTGAGATTCCTGCGGGGCATAGCGAGGTGCTGGTGCGCATGCAAACCATCGAGCCCATGGTGGTGCCGGTGCGCATGTACACGGTCGAGGCGTTGGCGGCTATTGAGCGTTCGCGCAACATGGCCTACGGCCTCATCTACGGTTTTCTGGCCGCCTTGATGGCCATGTCTTTGTTGATTGGGTCGGTGCTGCGCGAACGCCAATACCTGTTGTACGCGGTGTGCCTAGCGTGTGCCATCGTCGGCAATGCGGTCTACAACGGGCATGGCTACCTCTACGTGTGGCCCTCGGCGCACTACTGGCAAAGTTTTGGCGTGGCCGTGACCAGCGTCATCTACGCCTGGGCCCTGCTGCGCTTTGCGGGTCTGTTTTTTGGGCTGGCTGAGTTTGTGCCAGGGCTGTGGCGCTGGGGGCGCTACTTCACCAATGCGGCGGTAGCCACCGTCGCCCTGGCCTTGGTTATCCCTTCCAACTTGTTGGCCATCTCGGTGGTGTTTGTCGCTTTGGCGGCCTTCACGCCTGCCCTGCTGTGCCTGGCCTTGTTGGGCGCACAAAAGCAACATGGCGCCGGGCGGCTGTTTGTGAGTGCGGCGGTGGTTGGCATGTTTGGCGGCGTCACCACGGTGCTGACCATTTGGGGCTTGCTGCCGTATTCGACCGTGGGCTACTACGCGTTTGAAGTGGGCTTTGTGATTGAAGCCATGCTGCTTGCCGCCGCCGTGGTGCGCCGCGTGCAGCAGGTGCGCCAAACCAGCGAACGTGCCCGTGAACAAGCCCTGCGTGACCCGCTCACCGGTCTGTACAACCGCCGCGCCTTCTTTGAGCTGGGCTGGCCACTTTGGCATGGCACCGAGCGACGTGGCGACGCCATGAGCCTGCTAATGGTCGATATCGACCACTTCAAACGCATCAACGACACCTATGGCCATGATCGCGGCGATGAGGTCATCCAAGCTGTGGGCCATGCGCTGCAACTGGTGGCACGGGCGCAAGACTTGGTGGTGCGCTGGGGCGGCGAAGAATTTGTCGTGCTGCTGCCCGGCACCGCGCCCCAAGATGCCCATGCGCTGGCCGAACGCGTGCGCCAGGAAGTGGCTGATCTCAAGCTGGCGGGTGACGGTGGACCGCTGCAGCTCACCATCAGCGTGGGGGCATGTGATCGTGGCCCCGCACACCGCGGCCTGGGCGAGCTCATCACCCAGGCTGACGCGGCCTTGCTACAAGCCAAGCAGTCTGGCCGCAACCAAGTGGTGATCGCCCCAAGCGACTGATACACCCTGGCGCGGTTACAGTGATTTGACTGGCTGATCCCTTAAGCCTTGCGACAGCCGCTACGCCTCCAAAAGCGCACCGACCTTCCACCCAGGACACCCCATGCCCCCACTGCCCGCTGAGCCCCGCCGCCACCCCAAGCGCATTGCCATCATTGGGGCCGGCATGGCCGGGGTGGTGTGTGCCCGCACCCTGATGCAAGCGGGCCACGCGGTGCAGGTGTTTGAAAAAAGCCATGCCGCCAGTGGCCGCTTGTCCACCCGTCAAACGCCCTTTGGTAGCTTCGACCACGGGGCGCAGTACTTCACGGTGCGCGATGCACGTTTCAAGCGCGCTCTGGCCACCGTGCCCGGCGTAGCGCAGGCTTGGCGCAGCGGCCCCTGGGTGCGCTTGGATGCGCAAGGCCAGCCCGTTGCCGCCAAAACCGCTGCGCGTGACACCCATTGGTGCGCCAGCCCGGGCATGAACACGCTGGTGCGCACCTGGGCCCAAGCGCTGGCCGATGCGGGCGCCCTGCACCTCAACACCCGCGTGCTGCGGCTTGAGCGTGACATGGCCCACGACAGCGGCTGGCAACTGGTCACCGTGCCGGGCGATGGCACCCACCTGAGCACCGTGGCGGGCTTTGATGCCGTGCTGCTGGCTATTCCCGCGCCCCAAGCGGCTGAGCTGCTGCACACCGCCGCCCCCGCTGGCGAAACCCTGGTGCAGTCGCTCAAAAAAGTAGAAATGGCGCCGTGCTGGACGCTGATGCTGGCCTGGCCCAACGCGGACCCCACCGAGCGCTTTGGCCCACGCTGGCATGCCGTGCGCAGCGATCACCATCGCATTGCCTGGGCCGCCCGCGAAAGCTCCAAGCCCGGCCGAGGCCCGGTGCAGCGCTTTACCGTGCAGGCCAGCCCGGCGTGGTCACAAGAACACCTGGAAGACGACGCCGACACCGTGGTGGGCAAGCTCACCCGCGCTTTCAGCGACATCAGCGGCATCCGCGCAGAGCCCACCCACGCGGTGGCGCACCGCTGGCGCCATGCCAAAACCCTCAAGCCCCTGGGCACCAGCCACCAATGGCTGCGTGGCGCCGGGCTGGGTGTCTGCGGTGATTGGTGTCTGGGCCACCGGGTAGAAGACGCCTTTGTGTCGGGCTTAGAACTGGCCCTGGCGGTGGCTTGATAGCCTCGGCATTTGCTACATTTTTTGTAGCTGCTTACGCCCTTTTTATGGGCGCTTCGGCCTGTTTTTACTTAGACCCCGACGCGCGCCCCGCCCCATGGCCTACCGCGGACGCTTCGCTCCGTCGCCCACTGGCCCGCTGCATGTGGGTAGCCTGGTGGCAGCACTTGCCAGTTGGTTGGATGCGCGTGCCCACGGTGGCACTTGGCTGCTGCGCATCGAAGACATTGACACCCCGCGCAACCTGCCGGGTGCTGCCGAACACATCACCCGGCAACTGGCGGCGTGCGGCTTGGTGAGTGATGAGCCTGTGTGGCACCAATCGCAGCGCGGCGCCGCCTACACCGCAGCGCTAGACCGGCTTGTCACCCACCACCAGGCCTATGCCTGCACCTGCAGCCGCAGCGCCATTGAAGCGGTGTGGCGCGAACGCGGTCGCAGCGATATGCTGCAGCCGGGGGTGGAGCGGCCCTATCCCGGCACCTGCAGAAGCGAGCCGGTGCGCTCTGACCGCCCCCAAGCTTGGCGCTTGGCCCTGCCCGCGAAGGCCGCGGTGGACTGGGTTGATGGCCGACTAGGTGCTCAAGGGCAAGACGTGGCCACCGCCGTGGGCGACTTTGTGCTTAAACGCGCCGATGGCCTGTGGGCCTATCAACTGGCCGTGGTGGTGGACGACGCGGCACAGGGCATCACCCACGTGGTGCGCGGCGAAGATTTGGCCGACAACACACCGCGCCAAATCCTGTTGCAGCGGGCCCTGGGTGCACCCCAGCCCCACTACCTTCACACACCGTTGGTGTTAGCGCCAGATGGGCAAAAGCTCAGCAAGCAAACCGGTGCCGAAGCTGTGAAGGTAGACACAGCGCCCCAAGCGCTGGCCGCGCTCAACGCCGCCGCCGGAGCGTTAGGTTTGGTGGCAGCCACCAACGGCGCAAACTTGTCGAGCGCGCTTGCAAGCTGGGTTCAGGCTTGGGCGGCAGCCCGCCTGCGCTAACCCACCCCGTTGCCCTTGAACCAAGCCACCGCCCGCCGCCAGCCATCTTCAGCCGCCTCTTTGCGAAAGCTCGGCCGGTAGTCGGCATGAAAGGCGTGGGGCGCTTCGGGGTAGATCACAAACTGGCTTCTGCCGGCCGCAGTGTTACTGGCGCCCGCTGCGGTCAAAGCCGCTTTCATGCGGTCCACCGACTCCAACGGAATGCCGGTGTCGCGCTCGCCGTACAGGCCCAGCACCGGGCCTTTGAGCTGGGCGGCCAGGTCCACTGGATGGCGCGGCTGCAAGTCGCTGGTGGGGCCCACTAAGCGGCCGTACCAGGCCACCCCCGCTTTGACGCCCGGGTTGTGCGCGGCATACAGCCAAGTGATGCGCCCGCCCCAGCAAAAGCCGGTCACGCCCAATGCCGAGGTGTTGGCGCCTTGGGTGCGGGCCCAGGCCACGCAGGCGTCCAAATCGCTCATCACCTGTGCATCGGGCACTTTGCTGATGACCTCAGCAATCAGCTTGCCCACTTCGCCATAACTGGCCGCATCTCCCTGGCGCACAAACATTTCAGGGGCGATGGCGAAGTAACCCGCCTTGGCAAAGCGCCGGGCCACGTCGGCGATGTATTCATGCACGCCAAAGATTTCGCTCACCACCAACACCACCGGCGCGTTGGTGGCGTTGGCTGGCGCGGCGCGGTACACCGGCATGCGGAAGTCGCCCACCGGCACCATCACTTCGCCCACTGTGAGGCCGGTGGCGTCGGTCTTGATGGCGGTTTGCGCCGCAATCGGCATGGCCGCAGCGGCATAGCCCACGCCCAGGCCCAAGGCGCCAGATCGGCGTAAAAAGCTTCGACGGCTGTCGGGCGAGTCAGCCAGCGGCGGCACCAGCAAATCAAAATCGGGCTGGGCGCTGGCTGAGTCAAGGCTTGTGGGCATGGCACGGTCTCCTTCAAGCAGGCCCCACGCCACCACGGCTGGGCACAATGGCGCACCTTAGCGTGAGCCCGTGATGTCTGCCACCCCGCTTGAACCCGCCCTGCCCGTATCGCCCCAGGCACCGGTGGCCCACCCCGCCCCTGAAGCGTCGCCAGGCAGCGCTGCCTTGCCCGAGCGTCGCATTCGCAGCTTTGTGCGCCGCGCCGGGCGCAGCGGCACTGGGCAGCAACGCGCTCTGGAAACCTTGGGGCCCTTGTTTTGTCTGCCCTACCGGGCGGCCGCAGTGGATTGGCCGACGCTGTTTGGCCGCAACCATGCACCGCTGGTGCTGGAGATCGGCTTTGGCATGGGGGGCCCCACCGCAGCCATCGCCAGGGCGCTGCCCCACATGGACTTCATTGGCGTGGAGGTGCACCCGCCGGGCGTGGGCGCATTGCTCAAGCTCATTGGCGAGAACAACCTGACCAATGTGCGCATCGTCGCGCACGACGCGGTCGAGGTGCTGGCCCACATGATCGCGCCGGGCCGCTTGGCAGGGGTACACATCTTCTTTCCCGACCCCTGGCACAAAAAGCGCCACCACAAGCGCCGCCTGATTCAGCCGCCTTTTGTGGCCGAGCTGTGCACCCGCATCCAGCCCGGCGGCTATCTGCACTGCGCTACCGACTGGCAGCCTTACGCCCAGTCCATGTTAGAGGTGCTAAGCGCTTGCCCAGACTTGCGCAACACCAGTGCACAAGCCGACGGCTACGTGCCGCGCCCAGCCTATCGCCCCGAAACCAAATTTGAGCGCCGGGGCCTGAACCTGGGCCACGGGGTGTGGGATCTGGTGTTTGAGCGGCGCTCGTCCGCTTGAGGGCGCCCCTTAGCCCAATACCACCCGGTCACGGCCCAGGCGCTTGGCGTCATACAGCAGGCCATCAGCCCGAATCAGGGTGTCGCGCCATGACGCATCTTCGGGTCGGCACTGCGTAACGCCCACACTCACCGTCAGCGTCAGGGCCTTGCCCTGTGCGTCGCGGCCGTACACCATCGGTGTAGATCGCAAGCGCTGCGCGGCATCGTGGGCCTGCAGGCTGTTGGTGTGGGGCATCACCACCACGAACTCTTCACCCCCAAAGCGAATCGCCGAATCATTGGGCCGCAAGTGATCTAGCAAGTGCTGGCCAACAAAGCGAATGGCCTCGTCGCCCACCGCATGGCCGTGGGTGTCGTTGATCCGCTTGAAGTGGTCGATGTCCAACATCATCACCGACAGCTCGGCGGCGGCACCTGCGCCTGGCCTGTTGAGCCGATCAAACAGGCGCGCTAACTGGCGCTCGCCACCCGCTCGATTGAGCAAGCCGGAAAGGCCGTCGGTGCGGTTCAAGGCCTGCAGCTTCAACACCAGCTGGCTGGCGTGCAGCGTGGCAAAGCCGTAGGCCAGCCACACGCTGCTCAGTGGGATCAACACCGCCAGCGCGGTTTGCAGCGCCAGCACCGACAGGTTGTCAATTTCTGCCGGCACCGACAGCGACAACACCGATCGAACGCCCATGCCGACCACCACAACAAGGGCGCCTGTCAAGGCCAAGCCTTGCTCATGCCAGCGAGAGCGGCGAAAGTGCTGCACCAAGGTGCGCAGCATGCCCAAGCCGAACAGGGCGGTGACTGCCGACACGATCACGATGCGGGCTCCCACATGCGGCTGCACCGCCGTGAACCAGATCAATCCAAACGCCGCCCAGCCCATTACTGCCGTGCCCAGCAGCCACAGCGATTTGCGCCCGTACAGCTGGCGCACGCCCTGCCAATAAAACAAAAAAGCGCCCGACATCAGCAAATTGGCTAGCACCGCGAACGCTTCGCTGTGTGTCCAATCGCGCACTGCCAAAGCCACACAGCCCACCACAGTGCAAGCCAGGCCCAAGAACCAACTCAGCAGATGCGCACTGCGAGTCCTGATCCACAACGCACCCATTCCCAACGCACCCGGCAGCACGATCACCGCACTAAACAACACCAGCCAAGACAATTCAACCCGCACGCGCGCACCTTGCTATGAAGCCACGGAATCTGAATCCGATGGCGTTTGTTCCAATTTTTGAGAGAGGGCTTGCGCTCTAAGCTACAGCCCCTAGGGCCCGTGTGGCTGCTGGTCGTGCCACGGACCAGCGCTTTGCGCCCATTTCACATAAGTGACTACTTATTATAGGGAAAACCATGAATCATCCGATGCAAAGCGTGCGAAGCCAAGTTCACGCCGATGAATGGCAACTGCGGGTAGACCTCGCCGCCTGCTACCGACTCGTGGCCCTGTACGGCATGAGCGATTTGGTGTTTACGCACATCAGCGCCAAGCTGCCTGAGTCCGTCAGTGGCGTGGGCAATCACCATTTCTTGATCAACCCCTACGGACTGATGTTTGACGAGATCACCGCGTCTAGCTTGGTGAAGGTGGACATGGCCTGCAACAAGCTCAGCGATTCGCCCTACCCGGTGAACCCGGCAGGCTTTGTGATCCACAGCGCGGTACATGAGGCGCGGCACGATGCGCAATGTGTGCTGCATGTGCACACCCGCGCGGGCATTGCGGTGAGCGCTCAGAAGGCAGGCGTGCTGCCGCTCAGCCAGCAAAGCACCTTTGTGCTGGCCTCCCTGGCCTATCACGACTACGAAGGCGTGGCCTTTCGCCCCGACGAAAAGCCGCGCCTGCAAGCCGACCTGGGACACAAAACGTTTTTGATGCTGCGCAACCACGGCCTGCTCACGGTGGGCCGCAGCGTGGCTGATGCGTTTTTGTCGATGTACACCTTTGAGGCCACCTGCCAGATTCAGGTCAGCGCGATGGCCGGTGGTACGCCGCTGACCGATGTGGATCCACGCATCGTGCTGGGCACGGCTGAAGCGATGCGGGTGCAAACCGGTGGGATGGGCGGCGCCTTTGTGTGGCCGTCTTTGCTGCGACGACTGGATCGGTTGAACCCGGGCTACGCCGACTGAGCAAGATGGTCGGTGGTAGCGCAGCGCGCCAGTCATTTTTGGTCACACACCTGAGGCTTAGAACCGGCTGAACTGCGCCCAAGATCACAGTGGTGTGGCCCCACCCTGCTGGCCGTCAAGTCGGCAGCGCTCGGGGCCCCCTCAAAAAGCCCGGCCATGCCCAGCACCAGCGAAACCATTCAGCCCAACACCCACCTAAGCGCCAGCTCGCCTGCCGAGCGCGGCCCACTCTTGTTTGTGGTCGAAGACGACCCCGCTCTGCGCGAGATGCTGGCGGCCTACCTGCAACAGCAGGGCTACCGGGTCACCACCATGGCGAGCGCCGAAGACTTTTTGCGACGCATCGAACGCTCACGACCCGACCTGGTGGTGCTGGATGTGGGTCTGCCAGGTCAGGATGGGCTGCAAGCCTGCGCCCGGTTGCGCGCCACCGGCGACCGCCTGCCGGTGGTCTTGCTAACGGCGCGCAGCGAAGCAGTCGACCGCATCGTGGGCCTTGAGATTGGCGCGGACGACTACCTGGGCAAGCCGTTTTCGGCGCGCGAGTTGCTGGCCCGTATCAAGGCGGTGCTGCGGCGCGCTCCTACCGCGCCGGGGGTGCCGCGCGGCGATTTAGCGCCCACCCGCATGGGCCGCTACACCTTTATGCCCGCATCGCGCTGCCTGCAAAGCCTAGACGAAGTGCGGGTGCTGTCGACGCTGGAGTACGCCCTGCTGGCGGAACTCGTTGCCAGCGCGGGGCAACCGGTGTCGCGCGAACGTTTGCTAAGTGCCACTCACGGCGAAGCAGATGCCGTGCTGCCGCGCACCATCGATGTGGCTGTGATGCGCTTGCGCAAGCTGCTCGAACCTGATCCGGCAGAGCCGCGCTACATCCAAACGGTACGCGGTCGCGGCTACATGTTTGTGCCCGCCGGGAGCGGCCCGACCGAACTCAAGGCATGAGCTGGGGCGGGCCAGGTTCGCTGTTGCGGCGCCTGGGCGCGCTGGCACTGGGGGTGACCTTGCTGTCCTTGGCCCTGCACGTGGGTGTGGTGGCGATTGGCCTGCACCCCTTGTCGGCGCAGCTGGCACAGCAGGTGGCCGCACGCTCGCAACTCACCCGCAGCTTGCTGCTAACCACCGCAGCCCCCGAGCGCGAAGCGCTGGCGCATTCCCTGCGCCAAAAAGACTTTGAACTGCTCAAGCTGCCCGGCCCAACGCCTCGCGGCACCATCACGCTGCCAGGGCCGATCGGGCCCGTCTTGATCGAGGCACTGGGGCCGGGGTTTGAAGTCAGCCTATTTGAGCCCAAGCCCTTGTCATTTGAGCCTGTTGAGATTCGCATCGACACCCAAGTGCAGGGCGAGCACTGGCGCATACGTTTGTTTGCCCAGCCACCCGTCAACGCCATGCTGGGCACCGCCATTGGCTGGATGCTGCTGGCGGCACTTTCGGTGGGGGCCAGCCTGCTGTTGGGCCTGCGCTTGATCGTGCAGCCCATGGGCGAAGTGGTGCGCCGCATCACCGAACAGGGCGCTACCTTGCAGCCCTTGCAAGTGCCGCAGAGCGCCAGTTCCGAAGTCAAGCGCTTGGTTGACAGCTTTAACCGTCTGGCCGAACGGGTCTTGCATGCCCAGCATGCGCGGCAGCAGTTGTTGGCGGGTGTGTCGCACGATCTGCGCACGCCGCTGGCCCGACTGCGCTTGCGCATCGAAACCCAATGCAGCCCCGAGGTGGCCGATGCAGCCCAGGCCGAATTGGGCGCGGTTGAACACATCGTGGCGCAGTTCCTGG
>JAAFIY010000026.1 GCA_013297985.1 Comamonadaceae bacterium
CCCGCCACATACGGCCCGTTGTAGCCCATGCGAGCCGCCAGCACATAGGCGCTGCCTGCGGTGGGCAGCGCTGAGAACACCATCAGCACCGTGGCCTGCAAAGCGTCCAACTGCAGCCACCAGGCGGCGCCCACAGCCACGATGGGCAGCGCCAGGTGGCGAATGCTGAGCAGGCCCGCGCTCAGGCGCCGCCCCTGCATGAGGGACCCCCATTGCATGCCTGCACCCGCAGCCATCAAGCCCACAGCAATGGCTGCGGCGCCAATGCGGGCGGTGGTGGGGGCCAGCCACTCAGGCAGGGTGAAGCCCAGCAAGCTCAAAATCAAAGCGCTGGCGGTGGCGATGATGAGCGGGTTGCGCAGCAGCTCGCGCCCCACGGCGCCGCCGCTGGCGCGCGCCATCGGCCACACGGCGGCGATGTTGAACAGCGGCACAAACAAACCCATCAGCAAGGCCAGCACCTGCACGCCTGCGGGGCCCAACAAACGGTCCACCACTGCCAGCCCAATAAAGCTGTTAAACCGAAACGCGATCTGCGCGGCGCCTGCGTGGTCGCGTGGGTCAACCCGCCCGCGCCAGCCCGGCCACCAGGGCAGGCTGTAGGCCAAAGCAATGCCGCTAAAGGCCACCAAGGCCCCAGCGGCCCACACCGGCCCCGCCGTGCCCACATCAATCGGCTGGCGCACGATGGAATGAAACAGCAACACCGGAAACAGCACAAAGTACACCAGCCGATCAATCGATTCCCACACATCGCGCTTGAGTGCGGTGAAGCGGCACAGGGCATAACCCAGCAGGATCAATGCGAAATCAGGAACCAGCAGCAGGGCGGTGGACAGGTGCGACATCGAGCCACAAGCATAGGTGACAACCCGCGAGCGATTCCCGGTGGTCTATAGGGCATCGGTGGGCTACCTAGAATCGCGACGCACTTACAAACTGGACTGACCGCTGCGGGTGCGCTTGTGTTGAGTGCCCTGTCGGCCAGTCCATCCACACACACTGGAGATTTGATTTATGCGCCGTCGTGTACTTGCTTGCGCCGCCCTGTCGGCACTCACCTTGGCGGCTGCACCCTCGGTGTGGGCGCAGGCCTATCCCAACAAGCCGGTGCAACTCGTGGTGCCCTTTGCACCCGGCGGCACCACCGACATCATTGCGCGCAGCATTGCCGACCCGCTAGCGCGCGTCTTGGGCCAGCCGGTGGTGGTGATCAACCGCGCGGGTGGCGGTGGCTCGGTGGGCGCCACCGAGACGGCACGCGCCACGCCTGACGGCTACGCACTGGGCGTGGGCACGGTCTCCACCACGGCCAGCAACCCGGCCATCAACCCGCGCATTGCTTACAACCCCACGACCGATTTCACGCCCATCATCAACATTGCGGCCACGCCCAACGTGATTGCGGTGCACCCCAGTTTTCCGGCCAAGGACTACAAGGGCTTTTTGGCCGAGATCAAGAAAGCGCCCGGCCGCCATTCCTACGCCTCGTCGGGCACCGGTGGCATTGGCCACTTGCAGATGGAGTTGTGGAAGCAGCTCACGGGTGGCTTTGTCACGCACATCCCGTATCGCGGCGCGGGCCCTGCGCTCAACGACACCGTGGGTGGCCAGGTGCCGATTATTTTTGACAACATGCCCAGCGCACTACCCTTTATCCGCGAGAACCGGCTGGTGCCTATCGTGGTGGCCGCGCCCCAGCGCATCGCCGCCTTGCCCAATGTGCCCACCTTCAAAGAAGTGGGGCTGGAGCCTGTTAACCGCATGGCTTACTACGGCATCTTGGGCCCCAAAGGCCTGCCCAAAGAGGTGGTAGACCGCATCAACGCTGGTGTGCGTGAAGTGCTGCGTGACCCGGCCGTGCGCAAGCGCATTGAAGACACCGGCTCGATCGTGCTGGGCGGCACGCCTGAGCAATTTGCGGCCGATATCAAGGCTGAATTTGAGGTGTACCGCAAGGTGGTGAACGACGCCAAGCTCAAGCTCGATTGAGCGGCGCCCAAGCGCCAGGCCAGCGCGCTGCGGCGGCGGGGCGCGCCGCAAGCGCTGATCCGCGCATCGATGCTTTCATCGATGCGCTGTGGCTTGAAGACGGCCTGAGCCGCAACACGCTGGACGCCTATCGGCGTGACTTGAATGGGGTGTCGGCGTGGCTGCAGGGCCAAGGCCACCCCAGTTTGGATGCGCTCACTGAAGCGCTCATCCAGCAATGGCTGGCCGCTGAGCACGCCCACACCCGCGCCACCACCGCCAACCGGCGCTTGACGGTGCTGCGTCGCTACAGCGCCTGGGCGGTGCGTGAAAAGCATTTGCCCGCTGACCCCACTGTGCGGCTGCAAGCCGCCAAAACCCCGCTGCGCCTGCCCAAGACCCTGACCGAGGCGCAAGTTGACGCGCTGCTGCGCGCCCCCGACGTGGCCACGCCGCTAGGCTTGCGTGACCGCGCCATGCTCGAGCTGATGTACGCCAGTGGCCTGCGGGTGACAGAGTTGGTCACCCTGCAAGCGCACCGCATCAGCCTGGCCGACCATGTGCTGCGGGTGCTGGGCAAGGGCGGCAAAGAACGGCTGGTACCCTTTGGTGCAGAGGCCGGCCACTGGTTGCAGCGCTACCTGGCCGAGGCGCGGCCCAATATTTTGGGCGGCCAGACCAGTGCCGATGTGTTTGTGACAGCCCGGGGCGCGGCCATGACGCGGGTGATGTTCTGGAAGCGCGTCAAGCTCGCGGCGCAACAAGCAGGCATCACCGCGCCCCTGTCACCGCACACCCTGCGCCATGCGTTTGCCACCCATTTGCTCAACCACGGCGCCGATTTGCGCGCAGTTCAAATGCTGCTGGGGCATGCCGACATCAGCACCACCACCATCTACACCCATGTGGCGCGCCAGCGGCTCAAAGACCTGCATGCCCAGCACCATCCGCGCGGCTAGTGCTTCAAACAAAACAAGGCTGATGCGCCCTAAAACAGGCCGCAAGCAGCTACAAAAAATGTAGCAATCGGTGCGCGGCTCTATTCCACCGCGTACAGCAGCCGAAAGCGCCCGCGTTCGATCATTTCGGTGTCGCTGGTGCCGTAGCCCACATAAAACTCCACCCCGCGCAGGCTGGACAAATCGGCCGCCTCAATGATGGCCACGCGCACCACGTTGTCGGTGGCGCTGACACTGGCGTTGTTCAAAAAAGCCCTCAGCGGCAGGGACATGGGGCCCCAGCTGGGGGTGGCCTGGGCGGCCTCTGTGCCCAACACAAAAATCTGGCTGCGCAGGCGGGCCAGCACAAACACTTTCTGCGGGGCCGTCGCACGGCCTGCGCCTGCACGGTCTTGCACGCCGGGGATGGCCGTGGGGTCAACCAAGGACACCTCAGCCGCAATGCTCTGCAGCCCCTCTGCTGCGCGGCGGATGGTGTTGACAAACAAAGGCGGCAGCTCGGCGCGGGCCACCGTGTTGGCGGTTGCGGGGGTCAGGTCAAAAAAGCCGTTCAAACGGGGGTCGACCACCCGCACCGGTTCCACCTTGAAGCCGCTGACATACACGCCGTCGCCCAAGTTGCCGTAAAAGCCGTAGCCCAGCGCGCTGGTGGTGCCGTCGCGCCGGGTGGCCACCAGGTGGTCAAAGCCGGCGCTGATGGCGCTGATGTCGCTCAGCAGCAGCACGCCGTCGCAGCCCGTTGCCTGGGCGGGGGTGCAGTTGCGGGCGAATCGGCGGCCAAAGCCCCACACCTCGCCATTGGCTTTGCGGGCTACGGTAAAGCTGGCCCCGGCGGCCACCTGCACAAAGCCTTCGCCCATGCGCACGGGGGTCAGGCTGCGGTCGCCGCGCACCGCGTTGCCCAGTTGGCCAAATTCGTTGTCGCCCCAGCCCCACAGGCTGCCGTCGGTCTTGATGCCCGCTGAGTGGTATTGGCCGCCTGCGGCCTGCACAAAGCCAGTGCCAATTTGGGTGACTTCGTTGGTGTAGCGGCAGCCAAAGTTGGGCACCGGCGGCGCGGCTTGGCAGAGTTGATTCATGCCAAAGCCCCACAGGCTGCCGTCGGGCTTGAGCGCCAGATAGTGGTTGTAGCCCGCTGCCACGCTGGCAAAGCCGGTGCCCATAGCGCGGGGTGGTACCACCGGCTCTTGGGTGTCGCCGATCCAGACCAGGCGACCATCGGTGTGCACCCAGGCCGACGAAAACCGCCCGGTGGCGGCTGAGCGCACGCCCTGCGCCACCCGCACCGGCGCGGTTTGCGCAATGCGGTTGCCGTTGCCCAGGGCGCCATAGGTGTTGTCGCCCCAGGCCCACAAGCTGCCATCGGCCTTGAAGGCCATGATGTGCTCATAGCCTGGCACCACGTCGACAAAGCCTTGCCCTGCTGCCGCTTGCACGGCGGTGGGCACGGCATAGGTGTCCTGCGCATCAATGCCCGCCTGGTGGTCTTTGTTGCTGCCCCACACCAGCACGCGGCCATCCGCCGCCAGGGCCACTGAGTGCTCTTCGCCCCCACCCAAAAGGCCCATGCCCGCGCCCGGCGCGCGCAAGGGATTGGGTACAGCGATAGCGGTGGCCACTTGGGTCCAAGTGCGGCCCTCAACCGGCGCATTGCCGTCGCCCAATTGCCCATAAAAGTTGTTGCCCCCCGTCCACAAGCTGCCGTCGGTTTTGAGCGCGAGCGAATGGAAGTTGCCAGCCCCCACGGCGGCATAACCAGTACCGGTGGCCAGGGGCCGCAGCACCGGTTCAGCAGGCCCACCCGTACCCAGCGCGCTGTTGGCGTTGTTGCCCCACACCCACAGCGTGCCGTCGGTAGTGACCGCCATCGAATGCTGCACGCCCGTGGCGAAATTCACCACGTTGGGCAAGATGGCGGTGGGTGCGGCGCGGTGGGTGCGGTCACCCACGCCCAACTGGCCCCAGAAGTTGTTGCCAAAGCCCATCAAGGTGCCGTCGCTGCGCAGGGCCAAGATGTGCGCTTGGCGCGAGGCCACCGCCACGTAAGTGTCAGTGCCCACCTGGCGTGGCAATTGGTTGGTGGTGTTGGTGTTAAAGCCCAGGCCGCCGAACTCGTTGCTGCCCCAGGTCCACAGGGTGCCATCGCTGCGGATGGCCACGGTGTGCTCGTCGCCCACCGCCACGTCGCGCCAGCCCGTGCTGATTTGGCGGGGGGCTTCGTCGGTCTGCGCCGCAAAGCCCCACTGGCCCTGAAAAGCCGCGCCCCAGGCCCAGAGCGATCCGTCGCGCTTGAGCGCCATGACGTGGTAGCTGGGGGCCACCTTCACCACTGGGTTGGCGCCGCCGTCCAGCAGCTTTTTGGCGGTGCGCTGGGGCGAACCGGTGCCCGCTTCCCCGAAGCGGTACGAATAGTTCATGCCCATGCCCCACACCGAGCCACTGCGGTCGATGACAAAGCTGGCCAGATCAATACCGGCCACCTGTGTGGCGGCCGGCACATCGGGCACGGCCGTGGCCCGCGGCACCACCAATTGCCCGGCGATCTGGCGGCCTTCGTTGTCGCCCCAGGCCCACATGCGCCCGGCCGAATCCAAGGCGGCAGCCCCATAGCCGCTTGCTACAGATTTTGTAGCTGCTTGCGGCGTGATTTGGGCCGAAGCGGGCCGATAGGCTCCTAGGCAGAGCAGGGCCGCCGCTAGGCTGGCCGCTGCCCAATTCACTCCATTGAGTCGGCCCATGCCAGTGCGTTGAGGTGCGCCCAATTGACTTGGTGGTTGGTCAAAGCCAAAGCGGTCGCGCCCCGGGCAAAGGCTTGTTCGTCAGCGGTTTCGCAGGCTTCGGTGAGCTTGAGCATTTCGGCATACGGCCCAATGCGCGACAGCAAGGCGTCCACCACCGGCTGCGGCAAAGACACCGATTCAAGCGCCTTGGGCATGGGCACGCCCAGCATCACGTCCAAGAGCGAAAACACGCCCACCACAAAACAGTTGTCAATGTCGTCTTGCGGCAAGGCCAAGTCGCCCGCCAGCAATTCCATCAGGCGCCCCCGTACCACAGCGGTGGTGCCCACTGCGGGCGGCGCGCCACCGGCTTTGGACGTGGTCATCAATAGCGCAGCCCAGCGGAAGAGCTTTTTCAAGCCCAGCAACATCACCGCGTGGCGGAACGAGGTGATCTCGACATTCAGCCCAAAGCCTGCGGAATTGATGAAGCGCAGCAGGTTGAACGACAGCGTCGGGTCTTTCTTGAGCAGCTCTTCAATCTCGCCGGTCGTGGCTTGTTTGCGCACCAGGTTGATCAGCTGAATGATGGTGGCTTGCGCTGGTCGCACCGTGTTGGTTTGCACCACGGTGGGCTTGGCAAACCAGTAGCCCTGAAACAGCTTGACGCCGTACTTCAGGCACTTTTCAAACTGCTCTTGGGTTTCAACCTTTTCGGCCACGATGGTGGCGGACGTGTTGTTGTTTTGCGCATGGCGCACCAGCAGTTCCAAGGTTTGCGGCGCGATCTGGTTGAGCTCGAGCTTGATGTAGCTGGCCAGCGGCAGCCACGGTGCATAGGCGCGCTTGAGCACCGTTTGGTTAAACGCCAGCCGAAAGCCGCGCTTGCGCAACTCGCCCAGCATCACCGCGCGGTTGGCGATGTCTTCGGGGACTTCGTTGGCAATGGGTGGCACCTCCAACACCACCCGGTCGGGCTGCACCAATTCAAGGTGGCCACCGGCCAGGCTTTCATGGGTGCAGTTGATGAACACCGTCTTTTTGCCCGACACCGCTTCGTTGCCGGCAAAAGACAGCACGTTAAACAGCATTTCGGCGTCGCTGGCCGCGGTGTAGGCGGTGCCTGCGGGCTTGGAGCGGTCAAACAGTTCGTAGCCGTACACCTGCCGTTCAGCGTCCAGGATGGCCTGGCGTGCAATGGCGAGTTGATTGGCATCGGGCGGAGCCGCTGGCTCGGTGGCCCCTAGGTTGGTATCGGGCGCTTGCGTCATCCCCGCATTGTGGGGCAGGTTGGGCTTGCTCAGCCCAATGGGCTCAGGCACCAGATGGGGGCGCCAGGCGGGGCCGACCTTGGGCGGTGCGCCGACGGGCCTTTAGCCCACCTGATCGGCCCAGGTGAGCGCCTGCAGGTGCGCCATGTTGACTTGCGCGCTGCTCAGGGTGAGCGAATGTGCCGCCTGGGCGAATTCGTTGTCATCGCCGGTTTCGCAGGCTTGCGTGAGTGACAAAAACTGCGCGTAGGGGCCGGTGCGAGTCAGCAAGGCGTCACGTACCGACTGCGGCAGGCTCACCAGGGCCAAGGCGCGGTCCATGGGAATGCCCAACATCACATCCAGTAACGAAAAAACGCCCACCACAAAGGCGTTGTCAGCGTCTTCGCCGGTGTGGCCGGTTTCTTGGGCCAGCAGTTCACACAGGCGGCCGCGCACCACAGCCAGGTTGCCCACTGAGGCTGCCGCAGGGGCGGCTTGGGCGGCGGTGAGCAACATGGCCGCCCAGCGAAACAAACGCTTCAGGCCCAGCAGCATCACCGCTTCGCGAAACGAGGTGATTTCGCGGCTGAGCGAAAAGCCCGCTGAGTTGATGAGGCGCAGCAGGTTAAACGCCAAGATGGCGTCTTTTTTGAGCACCTTTTCGATCTCTTCGGTGGCCGCTTGCGAGCGCACCAAGTTGATCAACTGCAAGATATTGGACTGGGTGGGGCTGACCACCCGGCTGGTGATCTCAGTGGGCTTGGCAAACCAATAGCCCTGAAAGTAGTCGGCACCGGCTTTGCGCACGGTTTCAAACTGCTCGGGCGTTTCGATCTTTTCGCACACCACCTTGACTTGCGGGCCCAACGCGTGGGCGCGGGTGATGGCGGTGCCCCAGTGCTGGGCGGGGATGCGGGTCAGGTCGATCTTGACGAACTGCGCCAGGGGTTGCCATGGGCTGTACACCCCGGCCAGCACCGAGTGATCAAACGCCAGCGGAAAGTGCCGTCGATGGAGCTCGGCCAGCGCAGGGGTGCGGGCCACGATTTCTGCGGCGGTGTTGCCCGCCACCGGGGGAATTTCAAGCACCAATCTGCTGGGTGGAACCAGTTCTAGGTGGCCGCCGCCCAGGCTTTCATGCGTGCAATTGACAAACAGCGTTTTGCGGTCTGCCACATCGTGTTCGCCCACATGGGACAACACCCGAAACACCAGCGACACATCGGAACTGGCAGAGTGGTCACGCGTGCTGCGGTCAAACAGCTCATAGCCAAAGATGGCGTGTTTCGCGTCGAGAATGGCCTGTCGACCGATCAGCGGTGGCGATTCATCAGCCGCAGCGTTGGGCATGGCACTCGAAAAAAGAAAGACGCGCTCGTCGCCAAGCGGATGTGGCGACTTCTGTCGAACCCATTGTAGGCAACACCCTGGTGTTCCATGTGTTGCATCGGGCAATCGCCATGCGGGGCGTCGTCATTCAGGCCAGCGGGCCAGCTCCGCTTCAGTAAAGCCCGCCGCACGACGGGCCGCGCGGTTGACGGGCGGGCGCGGCTCGGGCGCGGCGTAGGCGTGGCGCAGGGCCACGTCTTGGGTGTCGCGGTCCAGCCCACGCTGGCTGCAGATATAGGCAAACCAGTGGTTGCCCACCGCCACATGGCCCACTTCGTCATGCAGGATCACGTCCAGCACCTCAACCGCCCGCAGGGCATCTGGCGTGCCCACTTTGCGCAATTTGTGCTGGATTTGCGGCGTAGCGTCAAGCCCGCGCGCTTCCATGGTGCGCGGCACCACCGCCATGCGGGCCAGCAAGTCATGCGCGGTGCGTTGGCACAGGTTCCACAGGCCGTCGTGGGCGTCAAAGTCGCCATAGTCGCGCCCAGCGGCTTGCAACTCGTCGCGCAATAGCAAAAAGTGGCGTGCTTCGTCAGCGGCCACAGCCACCCACTGGCGGTAGTAGGCGTCGTGCAAGGCGTCGGCGGCGGCATCAAAGCGCCACGCAGCGTCCAGCGCTAAGTTGATGGCGTTGAACTCAATGTGCGCAATCGCATGCAGCAGGGCTGCTCGGCCTACCGGGGTGTGCACCGAGCGCTGGGGCACTTCGGTAGCGGGGCGCAGCAGTGGGCGCTGGGGGCGGCCCGGCACGGCCTGTGCTGTGGCCGGCGGCTGGCGGGGCTCGATGGGCAGGGTGTGTTGAATGCGGCCTAAATCCATGGCAGCCTGGGCTTTGCGCACCGGATCGCATTCGACCAAGGCCGCCAGCGCATGGGCGCGCAAGCCTCTGCCTACAATCGCGCCCCTGCCTGTGTCGCACCCATTCATTTTTTGCACCGACTGATCCATGGCCCTCTACGAACTCGACGGGATCGCCCCGCAAATTGATGCTACTGCATGGGTGGCTGACAGCGCCCAGGTGATGGGCCACGTCAAGCTGGCCGCGCACAGCAGCGTGTGGTTTGGCGCCGTGCTGCGCGGCGACACCGAAAGCATTGAAATTGGCGAGAACAGCAACATCCAAGACGGCAGCGTGCTGCACGCCGACATTGGCCAGCCCCTGAAGGTGGGGGCCGACGTGACGGTGGGCCACCAAGTCATGCTGCACGGCTGCACCATTGGCGACGGCGCACTCATTGGCATTGGCGCTGTGGTGCTCAACGGCGCGCGCATTGGTCGAGGCTGCATTGTGGGCGCCGGTGCGTTGGTGACTGAAGGCAAAGAATTCCCTGACCACAGCATGATTCTTGGGTCACCCGCCAAGGCGGTCAAAACGCTCACGCCTGAGCAGGCCACCCGGCTGATCGACAGCGCCCGCCACTATGTCGACAACGCGCAGCGCTTTGCGCGCAGCTTGAAACGCGTGGGTTGATTGCAGTGGCTGAGCTGCATCGTTTTTTGTTTGAGGGCATGCCGGTGCGCGGGGCACTGGTGCGACTGACCGACGCGTGGACAGAGCTGCTGCGCCGCCAAGCTGGCGCCGACGGCCAACGAGCCTACCCAGCGCCGGTGCGCGATCTGTTGGGCCAAATGACAGCGGCTGCGGTGCTGATGCAGTCGGCCATTCGCTTTGAAGGCAGCCTGGTGCTGCAGCTGCACGGCGATGGCCCGGTGAAGCTGGCGGTGGTGGAAGTCACGCACGACTTCACCTTGCGTGGCACTGCTTCGGTGCAGGGTGATATTGCGCCGGCCATGCCTTTGAGCGCGATGGTCAATGAGCACAACAAGGGCCGCTGCGCCATCACGCTAGACCCCAAAGGCCGCGCCCCGGGCGTGCAACCCTACCAAGGCGTGGTGCCGCTGTTTGGTGACCGGGGCGAAAAGCTCGAACGCATCAGCGAGGTGCTGGCGCACTACATGCTGCAAAGCGAGCAGCTCGACACCGTGTTGGTGCTTGCGGCCAACGGCGAGATGGCCGCAGGCCTGATGCTGCAACGCCTGCCCTTGGAGGGCGAGGGCAATCTGCAAGGCCAGCCTGCGCATGCCCGCGAAGACGATATTGGTCTGAACGAACACTTCAACCGCTTGTCGCACCTGGCCCGCAGCCTGACCGATGCCGAACTGCTAAGCCTAGACGCCGACACGGTGCTGCGCCGCTTGTTTTGGCAAGAACCCTTGCAGCGCTTTGAGCCCCAAGTGGGCGAACGTGGCCCGCGCTTTGCCTGCACCTGCAGCCGCGAACGGGTGGCCCGCATGATCCAAGGCTTGGGCGCTGAAGACGTGCAAGCGCTGCTGGCCGAGCGCGGCGATGTCGAAGTGAGCTGCGAGTTTTGCGGTGTGCAATACCGCTTTGACCGGGTGGATGCCACCGCCTTGTTCAGCACGCCCGCCGTGCAGCCGCCTAGCAGCGGCACGCTGCAGTAAGACCGCAGCAAACCTAAGCCAAATGCTTGAACAACCGCTTTTCACACGCCGCATCGCTGTCGCCGCAGTGCGGGCACCAGGCGGAGAAGCGCGTCGCAGTTTCTGCGGGTTTTGAATCCAATCGGGCTGAGGCGTTTGATACATCTGCCGAAGCAGCTACAAAATCAGTAGCAAACGGCGGAATGTTCGGCGTGGCTTGTGCCAGAGCACTCAACAGCGCCTGCAAGGCCACCGCCGTACGTTGCCCGCCCGAGCCATACACCACGCTGTACGGCACCCGTGCGGCCTGTAGCCCTTGGCGCAGGGTGGCCAGCACGGGTGCACGCATGTGAGCACCGTCACGCTGAATACCGTCGGGCTGCCAAGGCAAATCATTGCCGGTGACCAATGTGATGGCCGGTGGCCTAGCGCGGTGTGCTTCCCAGGCCAAAGGCCACAGGCTCGCGTCGCCAAAAATCACTTGGCTGTAGGTGGCCGTCATCCAAGCGCTGGTGTCGGCCAGCACGACTTGCGGGGCGCCGGTGCTCGCGGCTTGAGCTTGCGCTTGCGTCCACGCTTGCGCGATGCGCTCGGTTTGGGTTTGGGCGATGCCTGCCTGCTCCAAGGGCTTGGGCGTGCGGCCTTCGCGCTCGCACCAGTCGCGCAGCCATTCGCTCACAACCATCGCCCCTATGCCTTGCTCGGGCAAGGCTCTGGCGAGAGCTGCACACAAGTCAGATTTGCCCGTGCTTTCTGCACCCAGCACCACCACCAAGTGGGCAGCGGCGGGGCTAGCGGCCGCGCTCATGGGACGCTCATGGGGCGCTGGGGGGCAGGGCGGGCGGGCGGTAGCGCGCGTGCGCCTGCGCGTTGTGTTTAGCCAGCAGCTGCGCCACCCGCTGACGTTCGCGCTCGGCTTGCTCGGCCTGGGCTGCGGTGGCCGCTTGGTGGGTGCGGGCGGCAGCGGCCCAGGCGCGCCAGCCCCAGAAAGTCAGGCCCACAAACATCAGGTAAAGCACTGCCGTGAGCAGCAGGCCCTGGCTGCCAAACAACACCGCGCTGATCGCGTTGTTTACCAGCCAAATCGCCCAGACTTCAATGAACTTGCGGGCCAGCAGAATCTGCGCCACCAGCGAAATGGCGGTGGTGACCACGTCGGCCCAGCTGGCCCAGTCGGTCCAGGGCCGGTTACCCAGCCAAATCAACCACCAAGCTATGAAGGCCCCCGCTGCCAGGGTACCCGCCGCTGTGGCCAGCCAGGGCATGGCGCCCATGCGCCTTGGCACCAAGGGCGCGCCATCGCCCCGCGCTCCGCGCAGCCACAGCCACCAGCCCCAGACCGAAGTGGCAATAAACACGCCTTGCAAAAACACTTGCCCCAGCAGCCCGGTGCGCCAGAACACCAAGGCGTACATGGCGCTAGCCAAAATAGCCAGGGGCCAGGCCCAATGAATCTGGCGGGCGTTGCACACCACCATGGCCACGGTGAGCACCACGCTCACGATTTCAGCCGCGCTGGTGCCCAGGGCAAAGCCGCCCAACTGCCCCAAGGCAATGGGTGTGGCGAGCTGTTCCAGCAGGGTGTTCAGCCAGGGCGGCATGCAGGCCTTTAATAGAGGTGGGAGCTCAAACGACGAAGCGCGGTGTAGGGGGCCCGGGGTGGGCCCGCAAGCTCACCGGGTGATCTGCACAAAAATTTCGTTGGGCTTGACCAAGCCCAGCTCGGTGCGGGCGCGTTCCTCGACCATATCGAGCCCGTCGCTCAAGTCTTTGACTTCATTGGCTAAGCGCTCATTGCGGGATTGGGCGTCGCGGTTGGCGGCGTTCTGGGCTTCAAGCTGTGCGTTCCACGCCGCGATGTTGGGCAAGCTACCACGGCCCACCCACAACTGCGCGTGCAAGGCCACCAGCACAGCCAGCAGCACCGCAGGGATCAGCAACGAACGCATGTTGGGGGTAGCGCCTGCAACAAAGCCCGAGATGAACCCGCTTAGCGCAGGTTGTAAAACGCGCTGCGACCGGGGTAGCGCGCCACGTCGCCCAAGTCTTCTTCAATGCGCAGGAGCTGGTTGTATTTGGCCATGCGGTCGCTGCGGCTGGCGCTGCCGGTTTTGATCTGGCCTGCGTTGGTGGCCACAGCGATGTCGGCGATGGTGCTGTCTTCTGTCTCGCCGCTGCGGTGGCTGATGACGGCGGTGTAGCCCGCGCGCTTGGCCATCTCAATGGCGGCGAAGGTCTCGGAGAGCGTGCCGATTTGGTTGATCTTGATCAGGATGCTGTTGGCAATGCCGCGCTCAATGCCTTGCTTCAAGATTTCGGTGTTGGTGACAAACAGGTCGTCGCCCACCAGTTGCAGTTTTTTGCCCAAGGCACCGGTCAGGTGCGCCCAGCCGTCCCAATCAGCTTCGTGCATGCCGTCTTCAATGCTGATGATGGGGTACTTATCGGCCCAGGTGGCCAGCATGTCGGTCCAGCCTGCCGCGCTCAATTGCAGGCCTTCGCCTTCCAAGTGGTACAGGCGGCTGCCGCCTTCGCCGTCTTCTTTGCAAAATTCACTAGCGGCGCAGTCCAGGCCCAGGGCGATCTGGGTGCCAGCGGTGTAGCCCGCTTTGTCGATGGCTTCCAAAATGAGCTGAATGGCCGCTTCGTGGTTGGCCACGCTGGGGGCAAAGCCGCCTTCGTCGCCCACGGCGGTACTCATGCCTTTGCTGTCGATGATTTTTTTCAGAGCGTGGAAGACTTCTGCGCCCCAACGCAGGGCTTCGCGAAAGCTAGGTGCGCCCACCGGCAAGATCATGAACTCTTGCAAATCGAGGTTGTTGTTGGCGTGCGCGCCGCCGTTGATCACGTTCATCATCGGCACCGGCAACTGGTGCGCGCTCATGCCGCCAAAGTAGCGGTACAGCGGCAGGCCGCTTTCTTCAGCCGCCGCGCGGGCCACGGCCATACTGACTGCCAACATGGCGTTGGCACCCAGGCGGGCTTTGTTGGGCGTGCCGTCCAGATCGATAAGTGTTTTGTCTAAAAACGCCTGCTCGCCCGCGTCCAGGCCCAGCACCGACGATGAAATCTCAGCATTGATGTGGCCCACGGCCTTCAGCACGCCCTTGCCCAAATAGCGGCTGGGGTCGCCGTCGCGCAACTCGATGGCTTCGCGGCTGCCGGTGCTGGCACCTGATGGCACGGCGGCGCGGCCCATGGTGCCGCTTTCCAGCAGCACATCACATTCCACGGTGGGGTTGCCGCGGCTGTCCAGAATCTCTCGGCCAACGATGTCAACAATCGCGCTCATGGGGTGCTTCTCTTGGGAGTCAATAAAACCAAATTGGCCTGCTGCGCCCAAGTGCAGGGCGCAAGCAGCTATCAAATATGTAGCAAATGGCGTTTTTGCGCAAGTGGGGCGCTTAGCGCAAGCGGGGGGCGACTCGGCGGGCTCAAGCGCCTTGCACCAGCACCATGCGCATCACCGCTGCGCCCTCGCGCGCCGTGCGGGCCAGGGCGTATTCGGGCGAGTCATAGAAGGCCTGGGCCGCGTCCATGCTGGGGAATTCAAGCACCACGGTGCGGCCAGGGTTCCAGTCACCTTCCAGCACCCGCACCTCACCGCCGCGGATGAGCGGCTTGGCGCCATGCGCTTGCATGGCGGCGGTGCTGAGCTTGCGGTATTCGTCGTACTGCGTGGGGTTGGTAACCGTGACGCTGGCGATGATGTAGGCGGCCATAGATCGAGTGGGTGTCAGCTTGGGGTTTAGGCGGAAAAACGCGCTTCCAAGTAGCCGCGCCGTTTGGTGATGCGGTCGAGCTCCAACAAGGTCTCGAGCAGCTCGCGCATGTGCTTCAAAGGCACGGCGTTGGGGCCGTCGCTTAACGCGTTGGCGGGGTCAGGGTGCGTCTCTGTGAACAAGCCCGCCACACCCACCGCCACGGCAGCGCGGGCCAGCACCGGCACCATTTCGCGCTGGCCGCCGCTGCTGGTACCTAAGCCGCCGGGCTGCTGCACGCTGTGGGTGGCATCAAACACCACCGGCGCGCCGGTGGCCCGCATGATGGCCAGGCTGCGCATATCGCTCACCAAGTTGTTGTAGCCAAAGCTGGCGCCGCGCTCACAGGCCATGAAGGCGTCGGTGGGCAGGCCTTTTTCGGCTGCAGCAGCGCGGGCCTTGTCGATGACGTTCACCATCTCGGCGGGCGACAAAAACTGGCCTTTTTTGATGTTGGCCGGTTTGCCGCTTTGCGCCACCGCGCGGATGAAGTCGGTTTGGCGGCACAAAAACGCGGGCGTTTGCAGCACATCGACCACGCGGGCCACGTGGGGCACTTCGGCTTCGGTGTGCACATCGGTGATGACGGGCACGCCCAGCTTCGCGCGCACGGCCGCCAAAATCTCCAAGCCACGCTCCATGCCCGGCCCGCGAAAGCTGGCGCCCGAAGACCGGTTGGCCTTGTCGTAGCTACTTTTAAAAATGAACGGAATGCCCAGCTCAGTGGTGATTTCTTTCAGGGTGCCCGCCGTGTCCATCTGCAACTGTTCAGACTCAACCACGCAGGGCCCGGCGATCAAGAACAAGGGCTGATCTGGCCCGACTTCAAATCCGCAGAGCTTCATGCCGCCACCTTCAGGTTGCGGCCTGCGCCTTGATGGTCCAGCGCGGCGCGCACATAAGCGTTGAACAGCGGGTGGCCGTCCCACGGCGTGCTTTTGAACTCAGGGTGAAACTGCACGCCCACAAACCAGGGGTGCTGGCTTTGGGGCAGTTCGACAATCTCAGTGAGCTGCTCGCGCTGGGTGAGGGCGGAGATCACCAAACCATTGCTGCGCAGCGCGTCCAGATAGTGCACATTGGCCTCATACCGATGGCGGTGCCGCTCAGTGACCACGGGGCCATAGATGCGGTGCGCCAGGGTGCCGGGTGTCACGTCAGAGCTTTGCGCGCCCAGGCGCATGGTGCCGCCCAAATCGCTATTGGCGTCGCGCTTTTGGATGCTGCCGTCGCGGTCTTTCCACTCGTTGATGAGGGCAATGACGGGCTGCGCGCAGTCGGGTTCAAACTCGGTGCTGTTGGCTTGCGGCAGGCCCGCCACGTGGCGGGCAAATTCAATGGTGGCCACTTGCATGCCTAAGCAAATGCCCAGGTAGGGCACTTTGTTTTCACGCGCAAAGCGGGCCGCGGCAATCTTGCCTTCAATGCCGCGTTTGCCAAAGCCGCCGGGCACAAGCACCGCGTCAAAACGGGCCAGTTGGCCCATGTTGTCGGGCGTCAGGCTTTCTGAATCCACATACTCAATGTGCACCCGGGCGTGGTTCTTCAGCCCAGCGTGGCGCAGCGCTTCGTTCAGGCTTTTGTAGCTGTCAGACAGGTCTACATACTTGCCCACCATGGCAATGCTCAACTCGCGCTGCGGGTGGGCCACTTCGTGCACCAGTTCGTCCCAGCGCTTTAAGTTGGCGGGCGGGGTGTTCAGGCGCAACTTGTCGCAAATCAGGCCGTCTAGGCCCTGCTCGTGCAGCATGCGGGGCACCTTGTAGATGGTGTCCACGTCCCACATGCTGATGACGCCCCACTCGGCCACGTTGGTAAACAGGCTGATCTTGCCGCGTTCGTCATCTGGAATGGGCCGGTCAGCGCGACACAGCAGGGCATCAGGCTGAATGCCAATCTCACGCAGCTTTTGCACCGTGTGCTGGGTGGGCTTGGTTTTAAGCTCGCCCGCCGCGGCGATATACGGCACATAGGTCAGGTGCACAAACGCGCTGTGGTTGGGGCCTAGGCGCAGGCTCATTTGGCGCACGGCCTCAAGAAAGGGCAGCGATTCAATGTCGCCCACGGTGCCGCCAATTTCCACAATGGCCACGTCCAGCGGGCCATCTGCGGGGGCGCTGAGGTCGTCTGACACGCCCGCGCCACGTCGCACAAAGGCCTGGATCTCGTTGGTGACGTGCGGGATCACCTGCACGGTTTTGCCGAGGTAGTCGCCGCGGCGTTCTTTTTCCAACACGCTTTGGTAGATGCGGCCGGTGGTGAAGTTGTTGGCCCGGCCCATGCGCGTTTCAATAAAGCGCTCGTAGTGGCCCAGGTCCAGATCAGTCTCGGCGCCATCGTCGGTGACAAACACTTCACCATGCTGAAACGGGCTCATGGTGCCCGGGTCCACATTGATGTACGGGTCAAGCTTGATGAGGGTGACTTTGAGGCCGCGCGATTCAAGAATGGCGGCCAACGAGGCAGAGGCGATTCCCTTGCCCAGGGAAGACACCACACCGCCGGTGACGAAGACGAATTTGGTCATGTCAGTTGCAGCCTTTTGCGCCGGGCCGACTGTTGGCCCCGCACACACCGCAGCAGTGGGAAATTGCGATTATAAAAGCCGACCTTTGCCAAACCTGGGCCTGCCGCTCGTAACGGGGCCGAAACCCCACGCCAACCACCCCGCACCATGACGTCAAACACCACCGCGCTGCCCCCGCACCCCCTGCACCAGCGCCATATCGTGCTGGCCTTGAGCGGCGGCGTGGCGGGCTACAAGGCCGCTGAGCTTTGCCGCCTGATCATCAAGGCCGGGGCCACGGTGCAGGTGGTGATGAGCGAAGCCGCCACCCGCTTTATCACCCCCACCACGATGCAGGCTTTAAGCGGCCGCCCGGTGGTACTGAGCCAGTGGGTGTCAGGTTCAGATGCCGCTGACGCCAACGGCATGCCCCATATCAACACCACCCGAGCCGCTGATGCCGTGGTGCTGGCCCCCGCCAGCGCCGACATGATTGCCAAGCTGGCCCAAGGCCGCGCCGATGAAATCGTCAGCCTGATGTGCCTGGCCCGCCCGCTCAATGCCGGTGGCCACAGCGTTCCCCTGTTAGTCGCGCCCGCCATGAACCGCGAAATGTGGCAACACCCCGCCACCCAACGCAACCTGGCCCAAGTGGCGGCCGACGGCGCCACCGTGCTGGGCGTGGGCAATGGCGAACAAGCCTGCGGCGAAACGGGCGACGGCCGCATGCTGGAAGCCGCTGAAATCTTTGAAGACCTGTGCATGGCCCTGTCAGCCCCGCTGCTGGCCGGCAAGCGGGTGCTGATTACCGCCGGGCCCACCTACGAGCCCATTGATCCAGTGCGCGGCATCACCAACCGCAGCAGCGGCAAGATGGGGTTTGCCATCGCCCAAGCCGCCCGCCGAGCCGGTGCCCAGGTCACCCTGCTGGCAGGCCCTGTGGCTCTGCCCACGCCACGGGGCGTGCAGCGCATCAACGTCACCACGGCAGCTGACTTGCTGGCCGCCACGCAAGCGCACGCGCCCCAGGCCGACATCTTCATTGCTACTGCCGCCGTGGCCGATTGGCGCGTGGCCCAGGTGGCGCCGCACAAGCTTAAAAAAGACGGCAGCGGCCAACCGCCAGCGCTGCAATTTGCCGAGAACCCCGACATCTTGGCCACCGTGGCCGCCAGCCCCCGCGCCCAAAGCGGTGACTTGTACTGCGTGGGCTTTGCCGCCGAAAGCCAAGACCTGCTGGCTAACGCCCAAGCCAAGCGCCAGCGCAAAGGCGTGCCCCTGCTGGTGGGCAACATCGGCCCCGACACCTTTGGCCGCGACGACAACACCCTGCTGCTGGTGGATGCCCACGGTGCCACCTCGCTGCCCCCCGGCCCCAAGGCCGACTTGGCGGTGCTGCTGGTGGAGCACATCGCCGCCCGCACCCTGCAACGCGCCTAGGTCCTACGGCTCAGCCTTAAGCCAAATCGGGCTGCACCGCCCTAAATAACTGCCTGAGCTGCTATGAAAATTGAAGCAAAGGTGCTAGACCCCCGTCTGCACGCCCACCTGCCCCCCAACGCCCCCGCCTACGCCACCGCCGGTGCGGCTGGGCTTGATTTGCGCGCAGCCATCCACGAGCCCATCACCCTGGCCCCCAACACCTGGCAACTGGTGCCCACGGGCCTGGCCATCCACGTCAAAGACCCCGGCTACGCCGCCCTCATCCTGCCCCGATCGGGCCTGGGCCACAAACACGGCATCGTGCTGGGCAACTTGGTGGGCCTGATCGATAGCGACTACCAAGGCCAACTCATGGTCAGCGCCTGGAACCGCAGCCCCACCTCTTACACCCTGCAGCCCCTAGAACGCCTGGCCCAGCTGGTGCTGGTGCCGGTGCTGCAGGCGGAGTTGGTGGTGGTGGAGGAGTTCAGTGGGGAAAGTGAGCGCGGGGTGGGGGGGTATGGGTCTACGGGGAGGGGGTAATCGCGGGTTTCGACTCCGTGATTCCAGAATAGCGACGCCCCCTCCAGTGCTCACAGAGAGTAGCTAATTCCCATGTGGCAAGACATCAAACTGGCGCTTTCAACGGTCATGGCGCTGCTGGTGCTGTGGACCTTGACACTTGCCTTTGGTAGCCCCTTGAATTGGGGAATGTTGTTCATGGCCTATCTGTTTGCCCTCATCACCGCAGTGCTTTGGATTGATAGGCGGCGACCCCCGCGCTGGGTGCCGTTGCTGGTGGCGCCGCTTAGTCTGCTTATGTTTTGGGCGGCAACACTTCCGTTCAGTGAACCCGATAGGTTTCCGCGCGAATGCGGCGATCGCAGTTCGTCTTGCCTGTTGGAGCAATGGGCCTATGACTTGGGCCGCCCTTTCTTGGTATCCGCGATGTGGATCGCTATGGGAATCGGCATCCTGGGCGTGATTCTTTACCGCGTTTTCCAGCCGGTCACGCCCGCTTCGTCGGAGACCCAAGGCGGGTTGAGCGGAAGCGGTCCTGGCAGCTAGCAGCCTTCGACGGTCTTGCGTTCACCGGCATAAAATTCCTACTTGCATTTCCTACCGCGAAAAGGCAACTCATGCTGGTCACTGAAAAAGGCCAAGTCACCATCCCCAAACACATCCGCGTGGCCGCAGGCCTGGGGGCGGGGAGCCAGGTGGCGTTCAGTTTGGAGGGTAGCCGGATCGTGATCACGCCACTTGGCACGGGCGTTGCCGATGACCGCCGCGCCAAACTCAAGGCAGCCGCGGCCAAGGTGCGCGCCAGTTTTGGCGCTGAGTTCAAGGGTCTGGGTGCCGACGAGATCATGGGCTTCATCCGCGGCGATGCGCCTGCACCCCAGAAAACAGCGGCACGCCGTGGCGCAAAGTAGCCTGGCCGCTTATGACGGCTCGGCGGGTGTCTTGGTAGACACCAATGTGTGGGTTGACTGTATGCACAGCACCAGCCCCTGGCACCGCTGGGCCTTGGACCAATTGCAGGCTTGCAGCCAGCGCTGCCCGCTGCACGTCAACCTGATCATTTACGCTGAACTGTTGATGCCCGGCACCGATGTGCGTGCCGTGGACGCGATGCTGGATGTGTACGACACCCAGCGCAGCGCCATTCCGTGGTCTGCCGCGTCTTTGGCTGCGGCTGCCTTTGGGGTGTATCGGCGTGGCGGCGGGCTCAAGAACAAGCCCCTGCCCGATTTCTTCATTGGCGCACACGCGGCGGTGGCCAATTTCAGTGTGTTGACGCGAGACCCCAAGCCCTATCGCAACTGTTTTGCGCGATTGGCATTGGTCGCGCCTTAGGCGCCTGGCGACGGCGTTGTGGCGACCGCTCACCCCACCTTAAAAAACGTCGCCCCCGCAGTCCCGCTGCCCACCTCATCGATCGTGGCTTCGCGCACCGCGTGCACCTTCAGGGCCAGCCGCAGGCTGATACCGGCCAGCGGGTGGTTGCCGTCTAGCACCACGTGGTCGGGGTAGATGTCGGTGACGGTGTACAGCGCGTCTTTGGGTAGGTCGCCCTCAACGCCTGCGGGCAGGGCATGGCCGTCGAAGGTCATGCCTTCTTCGAGCACTTTGGGGAACAGCTTGCGGGGCTGCAGAAAGACCAAGTCGCTTTTGTAGTCGCCAAAGGCGTGTTCGGGTTCCAGGTGCAGATCGAGCTTGTCACCGGGGCCGCTGTTGACCAGGGCCGTGTCGATGTCGGGCAGCAGGTCATCACCGCCCACTAAGAATTCCACGGGCTCATCCAACACATCCAGCTCCTCGCCCAGGCTGTCTTTCAGCACCCACGTTAGCGCGGCCACGCAGGGCAGGGCGATGTGGCCGGGCTTGATGTCGGCGGGCGGGTGGTTGTGGTGATGATGGTGGTGATCATCATCGTGATGGTGGTCATGCTCCTGATCGTGGTGATCATGGTCATGCCCATGGTCGTGACCATTGGGGGCGGTGTGCTTAGGGGGTACGGATGCCATGCCAGAATTGTCGCGCCACATGAACGCCACGCCCCACACCCCCGCGACCGCTGAGTTACTCGACGCTCCCTTGACGCTGCTCGGTGGCTTAAGCCGCCGCCAGTTCATGGCGCGGCAATGGCAAAAAAAGCCGCTGCTGGTGCGTGCAGCGTGGCCGGGCATCACGCCGCCGCTGTCGCGCCTGCAGATGATCGACTTGGCCGGGCAAGACGGGGTGGAATCTAGATTGATTCAAGCCTCTAGTGCCCTAGAAAAGGGCGCTAGCAGCTATAAAAAAGCTAGCACATCAACGGATGATGCTGCCGAAGGCGCCAACGCCAGATGGGTAAGTGGCGCAGGCTGGAAGCTCACCCGTGGCCCCTTCACCCGCCGCCAAATGCCGCCCATGTCGCACCCGGGCTGGACGCTCTTGGTTCAGGGTTTGGACTTGCACCACAACGGCGCCCGCGCCATCTTGGACGCCTTTGACTTCATCCCCCAAGCGCGGCTGGATGATTTGATGGCCAGCTACGCCAGTGACGGCGGCGGGGTGGGGCCGCACTTTGATCGCTACGACGTGTTTTTGCTGCAAGCGCAAGGCAAGCGGCGTTGGCAGATCAGTGCGCAAAAAGACTTGGAACTGGTGGAAGGCGCGCCGCTGAAAATTCTGCGCAACTTCAGCCCCACCGATGATTGGGTGCTAGAGCCCGGCGACATGCTTTATTTGCCGCCGCGCTACGCCCACAACGGCGTGGCGGTGGGGGGTGACTGCATCACCCTGTCGATTGGCTTTAGAAGCCCCCGGCGCAGCGAACTGGCGCACGATTTGTTGCTGCGCCTGGCCGATGCGATGGCCCAAGACGATGAATCAGCCGAGATTCGCGCCCACTTGTACGCCGACCCCGCCCAGCCGGCGGTGCCGGGCCAATCGGCCCTGATACCGCCTGCCATGTACGAGTTTGCTCAGGCCGCGCTGCAGCATGCGCTGGCTGACCCGCAAGCCTTGGCACTGGCCTTGGGCGAGGTGCTGACTGAGCCCAAACCCAGTGTGTGGTTTGACGCTGGCCCGCCGTTGCCGCCGGGGCGCTGCGCCCTGCGGCTAGACCGTTGCACCCGCATGGCGGTAGACACGCGCCATGTGTTCATCAACGGCGAAGGCTTTGTGGCTGCGGGCAAAGACGCCCGCTTGCTGCACACCTTGGCCCACGCCCGCCTATTGGCCGTCGCCGACGCGCAGCGCTTAAGCGATGAGGCCTGGGCCCTGGTCGACGAATGGGCGCAAGCCGGTTGGCTACATGTGCGCCAAGAGGAGGACGCTGCATGAACGAACCCGCTGCCCCGCCGCCGCCGTCTGCTGAAGTGGCAGCTGCTTCGCCACTGCCGTCTGCTGGAGTGGCAGCCGCTTCGCAACTGCCTCAGGGCCGCATTGATGGCCGGGCGGCGTTTCAAGCCGCGATTCGCGTCGCGCTGGCCCAAGCGCAGGTGGCGGGCTGGCGCGAGATCATCTTGTGCGACGGCGATTTTTCAGACTGGCCGCTGGCCGAGCGCGACGTGGTGCAGTCCATCTCGGCATGGAGCAAGTGCGGGCGGCATATCACGCTGCTGGCGCGCCACTACGACCATGTGCGGGCGCATCAGGCGCGGCTGGTGTCGTGGCGCAAAACCTGGAGCCACATCATCGAAGCGCGCGGCTGCGCCAATGCCGATGAGCAAGATTTCCCCAGCGCCATTCTCACGCCCGATTGGGTGCTGCAGCGCACAGACCTGGTGCGCTGCACCGGCTGGTGCGGCACCGAAGTGCGCCGCCGCGTGGAGCTGCGCGAATCGGTCGACGAATGGCTGCGCCGCAGCGCGCCTGCTTTCCCGGCCACCACCTTGGGGCTATAGCGCCGAGGGCTTTCGCTACAGCCACAACAGCCGGCACGACTGAAGCGGTGGCACCCCGCTGAAAGTCCGGGATTGACAAGCGCCTAAAAGCTGCCTTCGCAGCCACCTATAATGCTGGGTTGTCTGCTTCGCACCTGTGCAGGGTTTGCTGATGCAGCTTGCACGCGGCGCCCAAGTGGCTCGCTTTTCCTCACCTCACCAAAGACCTTCTCTCATGAAAAAGACCGTTGCCCTGGCTTCGTTGATCGCCCTGTTTGCTCTGGCCGCTTGCGGCAAGAAAGAAGAGCCGATGCCTGCTCCCGCCCCCGCGCCCGTGGCTGCCCCCGCACCGGCCCCGGCTGAGCCGCCCGCAGCGCCCGCCACCGCTGGTACCCCCGGCGCCGCCCCGGCTGCTGACGCCGCTGCTGCAGCTCCTGGTGCCGCTCCGGCTGCTGGTGCTGCCCCCGCCGCTGGCGCCCCCGCTGCCCCGGCTGCTGACGGCGCTGCTGCCGCCGCAGCCGCTGCTGCCGCCGCTGCTGCTGCCGCTGCCCCCAAGAAGTAATCGCTTCTGGGCTGACGCATCCGCTGTCGGCGGGTGCCGTCAAAGCCAAGCTAAAGGCCACCCCACAGGGTGGCTTTTTTTTGGCCCGGGCGGGTGAGTTGGCTGATTCAGGAATGAATTGGGGTCTGACCCCAATTAATAAAAATGATAGCTAGAGGTGGCTGTTTTTATTGCGGTAGCGCCTGGTTTTATGGTTGGGTTGTCTGGGGGTCCTTGGGTCACGGACCTCCGCACGTGGTGTGCGGCAGGGCCTTGGGGGCTTAAGGGATTGCCGGTCGGGCGGCACACCGCCCGACTACCCTGCGGTACTCGGGATCGCAGGCCGCCGCAGAACTCGGCTGGCGCCTCAAACAGCTGCGGCGGACCCCGTCGGGGCGACCTGTGATCCCTGCGTTCCTCGGCGGCATCCATGCGCCCCCAAGGCCCTGTCGCACACCACGAGCTGCGCACTGGCGCACCCCGCGTTCGACGGCCGTGACGGAAGCGCAGCAGTCGAGTGGGTGGCCCGATAGCGTAAGTAGAGGAGGAGAAGAGTCCAGTGGACTCTTCGGGGGACATGGAGCTATCGGGCTGCCCGCTCGGCTGTTGTGCTTCTGGGCAGAGCGCTCAAATCAAGCACCTAAGAAACGTCATAACAAAACAGCCGCCGCCACCCTAAAACACGCCGCATCAAGCTATCTTTTCCATAGCAAACCAAAACAATTGGGGTCTGACCCCAATTGTTTCGCCGCGCCCAACAAAAAAGCCGATGTGGCCATCTGGGCGATGGCCGACACCGGCTTTTGGCAGCCTGCGGCGGACGCCGCGGGGCCAGGGTGGCTAGCGCAAATCAGCCGCCAACACCGACGCAATGCGCTGCGCGTTAGGGCCGTTGTCGGGCTGGCCGTCGCCGCCCAGCACGTTGACCGTGCTGCGCTCGCCGGTGCCTTGAACCGTCACCCGAAAGCGCAAGGGCGCATTGGTGCTGGGGCTGCTGCCCATGAGGCGTTGCAGCAGACCGGGCTGGGTGTTGACCACCGCGGGGTCGACATAGCGCACGAAGTAAGTGCCGCGGCTGCGGTCACGGTCTTCTACGGTGAAGCCTGCGCGGTCTAGCGCCAGGCCCACGCGACGCCAGGCGCGGTCAAAGGGTTCGTCCACGGTGATGGCTTGGTTGGCATTGATGCCAGGGGCCGCCGCAGCCGTGCGGGTGGCGGTGGGCGCAGCGGCCAGCACGGCACGAGACTGGTCTTGCGGAACACCTAGCTTGACCATCAAGCGGCGGATGAATTCGGCTTCTAGCTCGGGGTCAGCCGCGCGGGGTTGCCACACGGTTTGATCTTTGGCCTGGTTGCTATAGACCTCCACCATGCCGCGGTGGGTGATGAAGATCTCGGTGGCGTTGCCGTTGCGCTCTAGCCGGGTGCGAAAGCGGTCGCGCTCGCCGGTGGAATACAGGCCTTCGAGCAGGCGGCCAATGGTGGCGCGCACGATGTCTTGCGGCAGCTTGGCGCGGTTTTCAGCCCAGTCGGTTTCCATGATGCCCACCTGTGGGTCATCTTGGGTGAGCAAAAAGCCGCTTTCTTGCCAGAAGTCGCGAATGGGGCTCCACAGCTGGTCGGGCGTGCGGTTCACCACCAGCCAGCGCTGATTGCCTTGGCGCTCCACCCGCACGTCGCCCAAGGCGGCAGGGGCCGTGCGCGCGGCGGGCGTGGTGCTGGCCAGTTGGGTGGACAGCTGCAAAGTGGCGGCAGATACCGCTTCGCCAGGCACTGCAAAGCGCGAGGTTTGGGGCAGTTTGGTCAAGTCTGGCGGCACTTCAAGCGTGGGGCCGCGGCCCGCGCTTTTATAGTCAATGCGATCGCTTTCCAGCACGCTGCAGCCGCTGGCAAGGGCAGCAGCGGCGAGCAGGGCGCCCAGGGGCAACAAACGGGTGTTGAGCTTCAAGGCAAGGTCTCCGAAAACATCAGCGCCCTAGGGCAGGCATGAGGTGGCTACAAGAGTCGCACAGGGGTCGCAGGACAGTCGCATATGGGTCGCACGTCGCACGCACAGGTGTGGCGCAGATCATGCCGCCAGCACGCCCGCGCTGCGCAAGGCGGCTTCTACGGTGGCATGGTGGGGCTCGCTCAAGTCGGTGAGCGGCAGGCGCAGTGTGGGGCCACACAGGCCCATGCGGGCCATGGCCCACTTCACGGGAATAGGGTTGGCCTCTACAAACAAGTGTTTGTGCAGCGGCATCAACTGAAACTGCAATTTCATGGCCTGGGCGATGTCGCCCGCCAAAGCCGCCACGCACAGCTCATGCATCAAACGCGGGGCCACGTTGGCGGTGACGCTGACGTTGCCTTGGCCGCCACACAGCATCAAGGCCACAGCGGTGGGGTCGTCGCCGCTGTAGACCGCAAAGTCAAGGCCCGCAGCGCGCAGATCACGAATGAGCCACTGCGCGCGTTCAATGTTGCCGGTGGCTTCTTTGATGCCCACGATGCCCGGCACACGGGCCAGGCGCAGCACGGTGTCGTGCGCCATGTCGGCCACGCTGCGGCCGGGCACGTTGTACAGCACCATGGGCAAGTCACCCACCGCTTCGGCGATAGCCAAGAAGTGCCGGTACTGGCCCTCTTGGGTGGGCTTGTTGTAGTAGGGCACCACTTGCAGTTGGCAATCAGCGCCCACCTTTTTGGCGAAGCGCGCCAGCTCAATGGCTTCGGCCGTGCTGTTGGCGCCGCAGCCCGCCATCACTGGCACCCGCCGGGCGTGGCGGCTGGCTTGCTCAACTGACACGCGGATGATTTCGCAGTGCTCGTCCACCGTCACGGTGGGCGACTCGCCCGTGGTGCCCACCACACCCAGGCAATCGGTGCCTTCGGCCACATGCCAGTCGATGAGTTTTCGCAGCGCGTCGTAGTCCACCTTGCCATTGGGCAAGAAAGGGGTGGCCAGGGCGACGATGCTGCCGGTTATCGGGGTCATGTTGGGGCGGATGGTGCAGTGGCGCTGCCAAGCAGGGCCGGGGTGAATTCAGGATTGTAGAAGGCGGGGCGCCAGCGGGCCGCCGGGGTGCATCGGTGGCCGCACGGCCGCCACGCGTTGAACGAAGCGGGCGTTGCCGCCGTTGACGGGCGCAGGGCTTTCAAAGCCGTCTTCAAACGCCACCACCCGCAGGCCGGATTCAGCGCACACCGCCAACAGTTCGCCGGGGCGCAACAAAAAATCAGCCCGCGAAGGGCGGCCGATAGTTTCGTGGCCTTGGGCAAAGGTTTCATAAATCAGCACACCGCCCGCGTCCAGGGCAGCAGTGATGCGCGGCCACAAAGGGCGCCACAAGTAGTTGGTGACCACCACCGCGTCAAAGCGCTGTGTGTCGGTCAGCGGCCAGGGGCTGTTTTCGATGTCGGCTTGCAGCAAATGCAGCCGTTGCGCTGATTCGGCGGGCGCAGATTGCTGCAAAAAAGATAGCGCATCGGCGTCGCGGTCAAGTGCCGTCACGGTGTGGCCTGCAGCAAGCAGCGCACGGCTGTGGCGGCCTGGGCCGCAGGCCACGTCAAGCGTGTGGCTGGCGGGCGCAATCAGGTGCTGCCAGCGCAGCAGCCAGGCCGATGGGGGCGCGTCAGCGTGCATGGCTGAGCCTACGGGGATGACTTGAGCGCGGCCAGCGCCAGCTTGTCCACCAGGCCCGGCGCCATCAGTTTGAGCCAACGGCCCAGCTTGCCCTTGCTGGTCATGACCACATCGCGCTGGCGCCGCGCGGCGCCTTGCAAGATGAGTGCGGCGCAGGTTTGCACGGGCATGGCGCCATCTTCTTTCAGGCCGCTTTTGCCCGCTGGCTGGCCTTGGGCGTTGTAGCCGCGGTAGCGGATTTGGGTGTCCACCACCCCGGGGTAGGCAATCGTCACGCCCACGCCCTGGGGTTGCAGTTCCACCCGCAAGGCTTCAAAGAAGCCAGTCTGCGCAAACTTGCTGGCGCAGTACGCGGTGCGGCCCGGCACGCCCACCAGCCCCGCCAGGCTGGACACCGCCACCACCTGGCCACGCCGCGCTCTCAAATGCGGTAAGGCCGCGTGGGTGCACCACACCGAACCCCACAGGTTGATGCGCATCAGGTCTTCGGTCCAACGCAGGTCGGTGGCGCTGATGTCGCCCAGTTCGGCATGGGCCGACACGCCCGCGTTGCACACCAATGTGTCAATGCCGCCAAAGCGCTGCACGGCAGCGTCAATCAAGGCGATGCAGTCTGCCTGCACACCCACGTCGGTGCGCTGCAGCAACACCTGCGCGCCCAGGGCGGTGCAGGCGTCGGCCACGGCTTGGAGTTTGTCGGTTTGGCGCGCGGCCAAGACCAGGGCCACACCCGCGCCATCTTGCTTGGCCCATTGGCGCGCAAGCTCGGCGCCAATGCCGTCGGAGGCGCCGGTGATTACTACAGTTTTCATAGCATATTACGCCCGTCAATAGGGCGAAAGAAGGAGCTTGGGCTTAGAAGCACGCCCAGATTTGATCGGCCAGCGTCACCAAAAAATGCGGCTGCAAATACAGCGCAAACACGCCGATGCACGCCGCCACAGCGGTGGTCCAGACCAAGGCTTGGCGCAGGCGCGGGTGCATGCTGAGTACGCTCAGGCTGTGGCGGGCTGGGGGTTGCTGTTGGGGCGTGCAATGGGCCCTTCGTTCACCGGCAGGTTCACCAAGCCGGCCAGCACGCCCAGGCCAATGGCAATGATCCACACCACCGTGTAAGCGCCGGTGGCTTCATACAACACCCCGCCCAGCCACACACCCATGAAGCTGCCCACTTGGTGGCTAAAGAACACAAAGCCGCCCAGCATTGACAAGTGCGCCACGCCAAAAATTTGCGCCACCACCGCGTTGGTGGGCGGCACGGTAGACAGCCACAAAACGCCCATCACGCTGGCAAACACATATACGCTGAGCGGGCTGATGGGCACCAGCAAAAAGACGGTGATCGCCACCGCGCGGCTGAAGTAGATGGCCGACAAAATCCAGCGCTTGGGCATGCGCTGGCCCAGCGAACCTGCGGCATAGGTGCCAAACACATTGAACAGGCCAATCAGCGCCAGTGCGGTGCTGGCCACGGTGGGTTCCAGCCCCATGTCTTTCAAGTAGCTGGGCATGTGCACACCAATAAACACCACCTGAAAGCCGCACACAAAGTAGCCCGCCATCAGCAGTTGAAAGCTGCGGTAGGCAAAGGCCTCCCGCAAGGCTTGCAAAATGGTTTGCTCGCGCTTTGGCGCAGCGCCGCCCGCAAAGCCGGGTTCGCGCAAAAACAGCGCCAGCGGCGCGATCAGCAGCACCATGGCTGCCAGCACAAACAAGGCGGTTTGCCAGCCAAAATCGCGGATCAAAAAGCCTTCAACCGGCACCATCAAGAACTGGCCGAACGAGCCTGCTGCTGCGGCAATGCCCATGGCCCACGATCTCTTTTCAGCCGACACCTGCCGGCCAATCACGCCGTAAATCACGGCATAAGTCGTACCCGCCTGCGCGGCGCCAATCAGCACCCCAGCGGTGAGCGCAAAGCCCAGCTTCGATTCGGGCAGCGCCATGCCCAGCAGGCCCAGCCCATAGAGCAGGGCCCCGCCCACCAGCACCTTGAACGCGCCAAACCGGTCGGCCAGCATGCCGGCAAAGACGCCAAACACGCCCCAGGAGAGGTTCTGAATCGCCATGGCTGTGGCAAAGGTGTCGCGCGTCCAGCCCTGGGCCTGGGTGATGGGTAGTAACCACAAGCCAAAACCGTGGCGGATACCCATCGACAAGGTGACGATGAGTCCGCCCACGATGAGCACCTGGGCCATCGACAGCTTGGCTAGTGGCGAGTTGGGGGACAGAGCAGAAGTCATCCCCTGACTGTACGCAATGCGCTCGCGCCAGCGAGTCGCCCGGGCGCGGTGGCCCTTGCTGATCTGGCATCAATGCACGGGCAGCCTGGCATCAATGCACGGGCAGCCTGGCATCAATACTGGATATAAAGCCATGCATTGGGACGAGTTGTTTCTACAATCGGGCGCATGGCAAGCCAACACACCCAGCCTGCGGCCTATGCCGAAGGATCGATTCGCGTTTTGAAGGGGCTAGAGCCCGTCAAGCAGCGCCCGGGCATGTACACCCGCACGGACAACCCCTTGCATGTGGTGCAAGAGGTGTTGGACAACGCCGCCGACGAGGCCCTGGCCGGGCACGGCAAGCGCATCAAGCTCACTCTGCATGCCGACGGCAGCATCAGTGTGGAAGATGAAGGCCGGGGCATTCCCTTTGGCCTGCATCCCACCGAGGGCGCCCCGGTGGTCGAATTGGTCTTTACCCGGCTGCACGCAGGCGGCAAGTTTGACAAAGGGCAGGGCGGCGCCTACAGCTTTTCGGGCGGCCTGCACGGCGTGGGCGTGAGCGTGACCAACGCGCTGGCCAAACGGCTGGAAGTCACCACCTACCGCGAGCAGCAGGTGGCCCGCATCGTCTTTAGCGCCGGTGATGTGGTCGAGCCCTTGGTGGTGCGCCCCGCAGGTGAAGGCGAAAAGCGCCCCGGCACCACCGTGCGGGTTTGGCCCGACGGCAAATACTTCGACAGCCTGGCCCTTCCGCTGGCGGAATTGACACACTTGCTGCGCAGCAAGGCCGTGCTGATGCCGGGCGTCAGCGTGACCTTGGTGAATGAAAAGTCCAAAGACTCCACCACCTGGCAGTTCAAGGGCGGCCTGACCGACTACCTGGCCCAAACGCTGGTGGCTGACCCGGTGATCCCGCTGTTTGAAGGCGAGGGCGCAGTGGACAAAGGCAGTGCGGAGACCAGCGGCTTCGCCCTGGGCGAAGGCGCCGCTTGGTGCGTGGCCTTTACCGACGAAGGCGCAGCGGTCCGCGAGAGCTACGTCAACCTGATTCCCACCACTGCGGGCGGCACGCACGAAAGCGGTTTGCGTGACGGCCTATTCCAAGCCGTGCGTGGCTTTATTGAGCTGCATGCGCTGTGCCCCAAGGGCGTCAAGCTGCTGCCTGAGGACGTGTTTGCCCGCGCCAGCTATGTGTTGTCGGCCAAGGTGCTGGATCCGCAGTTTCAGGGCCAGATCAAAGAACGGCTCAACTCGCGCGACGCGGTGCGCTTGGTGAGCAGCTTTGTGAAGCCCGCGCTAGAACTGTGGCTGAACCAGCACGTGGATTTGGGCAAAAAGTTGGCCGAACTCGTCATCAAACAAGCGCAAACCCGCCAGCGCGCCAGCCAAAAAGTAGAAAAGCGCAAGGGCTCGGGCGTGGCGGTGCTGCCCGGCAAACTCACCGATTGCGAAAGCCGCGACTTGGGCCACAACGAACTCTTTTTGGTGGAAGGTGATTCGGCTGGCGGCAGCGCCAAAATGGGGCGCGACAAAGAGTTCCAAGCCGTGCTGCCCCTGCGCGGCAAAGTGCTCAATACCTGGGAGGTGGAGCGCGACCGGCTGTTTGCCAACACCGAAGTGCACGACATGGCGGTGGCCATTGGCGTAGACCCCCATGCGCCCGATGACCCAAGGTCCGCCGCTGAAGTGCTGGCCAATGTGCGTTACGGCAAGGTCTGCATCTTGAGCGACGCCGACGTGGATGGCGCGCACATCCAGGTGCTGCTGCTCACACTGTTTTTCCGCCATTTCCCCAAGTTGATTGAAGCGGGCCACCTGTACTTGGCTCGCCCGCCGCTGTACCGGGTGGATGTGCCTGCGCGGGGCAAAAAGCCGGCAGGCAAGTTCTACGCCCTGGATGACGGCGAATTGGCCGCAATTCTTGACAAAGCCGCTAAAGACGGCGTGCCGCGCGAGCGCTGCCCCATCAGCCGCTTCAAAGGCCTGGGCGAAATGAGCGCCGAGCAGTTGTGGGACACCACCCTGAACCCCGACACCCGGCGCCTGTTGCAGGTGCGCCAGGGCCTCACGCCGCGAGCCGATACTGAGGCATTGATGACGCGCCTGATGGGCCGTGGCGAAGCTGCCGCAAGGCGTGATCTGATGGAGCGGCGTGGGGACGCGGTTGAGGTGGATGTGTAGTGGTCACCATACCTACGCGCCTGCGCGATTCAAGGTACGACGAAGAAGACGGTCGCGCCGCAGCGCTTTCCTCGACGTGCAATGCCAACCCCGTTGCGCTTGCGATGCCCACCCTGCGCCGAATGCCGTCAGCCCAAGCGGTAGAAGGTGCGGAAAGCGTCGGGTTTCGTTAGTCAGGAGGTCTTCAAAGTGAAGCGTGACCTACCTTGGCGTCGCCGCCAGCGAGCCCAGTTATCTGATTCGCTGTTCGCAAGAGTACTGCGGTCGCGCCCGGCCTGGGTTGCTCTGGGAGGAGTCATCGTTTTCGTCTTGATTCATGGCGTAGAGGCCATGGGAAATCTCCGCAAGCTACCTTCGGAGTTTGACCAGACCATTAGGCAGTTTTGGGACTGGTACTACGACGCGGCCGACTGGAGTGCGACCTGGTCCAGCCGGGAAGAGGGTCATGTTGAGGACTACCGACAGTCGGCAATGCCCATCAAGTTGTCGTTAGTCGTGGAGCGCGGGAAAGTGTCGGGAGAAATATTCAATCTCGAGGTGTGCAAGTTGAATCCACTTTTTGTTCCGGTGCTGCTCGAAGGGGAGATCTTTCGCGGAGACGTTGTGGCCTACACATTTGCCATTGTGGGCGGACAGAAGTATTTCCTTTTCTCTTTTTCTGCACAGCGCAGTGATCGAGAACCTGTCATAACCATTGCTGCTATCCGTGACCCCCTAGGTCTGCTGCCGGAGCCCGCACGCTTGGTGAGGCGAGCCGACCCCGTGGTTGCGGATGAAAAAGGAGCCGTTCCGACCGCCCTGGATCATCCTGACTTCGAGTGCGCCGAGACCCCGAGTGAGTACGTTAAGCGGATCCTTGGCGAGGCTGGAATCGACCAACGGATCAACCAGACGGCACCAAAGGAACGTAGGCCGATCGAAGAGCTTTCGCGTCCACTGCCGCCGGGCCGGTGAACGGTTGCAACGAGCTCGGCGTGCCAAGCGTACTGTGAAAATGTCGAATAAGTTTGTGGGAACGCTTGCCTCATTCATGATGGCGGCGCTCGGTATGTCCTCCTCCCACGCTGATGTGTGGGGCTATGTCGACGCCCGCGGCGTGGCGCACTTTGCCAGCGAGAAGTTGGACGAGCGCTATGAGCTTTTTTTCCGCAGCGGCGCCAGCAGCGGCTTTGACACGCGGCAGGGCGTCAACGCGCCTGTGGTGACTGATCTGCCCCCGGCACCGCCGCCCACGCCACGGCCTACCGGGCTGCCCACCGCGCCGCCCAAGCTGCTGGCTTTTTTTGAAGTGTCGCCGCGCTTCAAGGCCGTGCAGCACCACCTGCGCGAAGCCGCTCAGCGCTTTAACTTAGACATGGAACTGCTGCAAGCGGTGATCGCCACCGAAAGCGGTTTTGACCCCCGGGCCGTATCGCCCAAGGGGGCGCTGGGGCTGATGCAAGTCATTCCACCCACCGCTGCGCGCTTTGGCGTGGTGGGCACCCGCGCCGCGCCGGTTGAGGCGCAGTTGTTTGACCCGCGCACCAATGTCATGACGGGCAGCCGCTACCTGCGCGAACTGCTCAACATGTTTGACGGCAATCTGGAATTGGCCCTGGCCAGCTACAACGCCGGTGAAGGTGCGGTGCAGCGGGCGGGCAACCGCATTCCTAACTTTCCGGAAACCCAAAACTACGTGCGCACCGTGTTGCAACTGTATGGCGCGCTCAAGCCGCCCCAGCCGGTGCGTGACGCCCGGCGCGAAGCCGCCGCGCCACAAACGGTGAACCGGCTGCGCATGGAGATCGTGCCCACCCCCGCCACCGTGCCCGGCGTGCCTGGCGTGGCCGTCCCGGGCACCATGCCGGGGCGGGCCAACATGCCGCCTTCGCTGCAGGCGGTGCCTGCCGGTGCTGCCGCTTCGGGCGGCGCGGGTTCGGGCACCGGCGCTTCGTTCAACTACGCCGTCACCCCCGTCACCGTGGGTGCACCTCTTGCGGCCGGGGCCAACCCGGCCAGCGCAGCCAGCGCCAGCGGCGCGGCCACGCCCGAGCCCTCAGCTTCCCGATGAACGATCTTTTCACTCCCACCCCGCCCCCGCCCGCGCTACCTGAAGACGACGACGGCACCAGCCTGCAGCTAGGCCTGTACGCCGAGCAGGCGTATTTGGAATACGCCATCAGCGTGGTCAAGGGCCGCGCCCTGCCTGCGGTGCGCGACGGCCAAAAGCCGGTGCAGCGGCGCATTCTGTACAGCATGGCCCGCATGGGCCTGAGCTTTGGTGGCAATAACAACGCCACCGGCGCCAAGCCAGTCAAAAGCGCCCGCGTGGTGGGCGACGTGCTGGGCCGCTTTCACCCCCACGGTGACCAAGCCGCTTATGACGCGTTGGTGCGCATGGCGCAAGACTTTCACCAGCGCTATCCACTCATTGACGGCCAGGGCAACTTTGGCAGCCGCGACGGTGATGGCGCCGCCGCCATGCGCTACACCGAAGCCCGCTTGGCGCGCATTGCCACCCTGCTGACCGACGAGATGGACGAGGGCACGGTGGAATTCGTGCCCAACTACGACGGCTCCACTGAGGAGCCCCGCGACCTGCCTGCGCGGCTGCCTTTTTTGTTGCTCAACGGTGCCAGCGGTATTGCGGTGGGCCTGGCCACCGAAATCCCCAGCCACAACCTGCGTGAAGTGGCCAGCGCCGCGGTGGCGCTGATCAAAACCCCGCAGATGTCAGATACCGATCTGGCCACCTTGCTGCCGGGGCCTGACTACCCTGGCGGCGCGCAAATCATCAGCAGCGCCGCCGATATTGCTGACGCCTACGCCAGCGGGCGCGGCAGCCTGAAGGTGCGCTGCCGCTGGCGCACCGAAGACTTGGCGCGCGGCCAGTGGATGCTGGTGGTGCATGAACTGCCCCCCGGCGTCAGCACCCAAAAAGTGCTGGAAGAAATTGAAGAAATCACCAACCCCAAGGTGAAAGCGGGCAAAAAGGCGCTGACGCAAGACCAGACGCAGCTCAAAGCCAGCCTGCTGGCGGTGCTAGACGGCGTGCGCGACGAATCCAGCAAAGACGCGGCCGTGCGCCTGGTGTTTGAACCCAAATCCAGCCGCATCGCGCCGCAAGAACTGGTCAACACCCTGCTGGCGTACACCAGCTTAGAAAGCAGCGCGCCCATCAACCTCACTTTGGTGGGCTTAGACGGCAAGCCCATGCAAAAGGGCTTGCGCAGCATCTTGAGTGAGTGGATTGAGTTTCGTGCCAGCACCATCCAGCGGCGCAGCCAGCATCGGCTGAACAAGGTCAACGAGCGCATCCACGTGCTCGAAGGCCGACAGTTGGTGATGCTCAATGTGGACGAGGTGATTGCGCTCATTCGCGCCAGCGACGAACCCAAGCCCGCGCTGGTGGCCCGCTTCAACCTAAGCGAGCGCCAGGCCGACGACATCTTGGACATGCGGCTGCGTCAACTGGCGCGGCTGGAGGCCTTCAAGATTGAGCAAGAGCTCAAAGACTTGCGCGGCGACGCCGAGCGCTTGGCCGACATCCTGGGCAACCCCGCCAGCTTGAAGCGGCTCATGATCAAAGAGATCGAGGCCGACGCCAAAACCTTTGGCGACGAGCGCCGTACGCTGATCCAGGCTGACAAAAAATCAGTGGTGGAGGTGCGGGTGGTGGACGAACCGGTGACGGTGATCGTCAGCCAAAAAGGCTGGGTGAGAGCCGCCAAAGGCTGGCCCAAGCTGGCTGCGGGCACACCGGCTGATGCTATAGAAAACATAGCTTATTCGGCAGTAAATACGGGCGCTGCAGCCGACTACGTCTTCAAACCCGGGGACGCGCTGTACAGCGCCTTTGAATGCCGCAGCGTGGATGTGTTGATTGTGCTGGGCAGCAACGGCCGCGTCTATTCGGTGCCGGTGGCTAGCTTGCCTGGCGCACGGGGCGATGGCCAGCCCATCACCAGCTTCATTGACATTGAAAGCGGCACCCAGCCAGTGCACTTCGTGGCTGGGCCTTTGGGTGCGACGCTGCTGCTGAGCAATTCGGGCGGCTATGGCTTGCTCACGCAACTTGAAAACCTGCTCAGCCGCCAACGCGCGGGCAAGGCCTACCTGAGCCTGCAAGACGGCGAAACCGTCTGCGCGCCCAGCCTGGTGGGCGGTGCGGCGGGCAACGTGCCCCTGCCACCGGCCACCCATGTGCTGGCCGTATCGGCTGCGGGCCGGGTGCTGGGCTTTGACATCACTGAACTCAAGCTGCAAGCCGCCGGCGGGCGCGGCCTGATGCTCATGGACCTGGAGGCCAAAGACAGCTTGGTCGGCGCAGCCGCCTACATCCGCAGCGTGCGCATCGAAGGCGTGGGTCGGGGCGGCAAGCCGCGTGACGAACTGCTGGAAATCCGCAGCCTGAACAACGCCCGCGCCGCTCGTGGCCGAAAGGGCAAGGCCACCGAATGGGGCTTTAAGGCCCAGCGCGTGCTGCGGGTGCTGTAGGCCTGGTGGGCGGGCCACGCGCCCACAAGTGGCAAGTGGCGGCCAGCGAGTTGCAGCCCTGGATTCGGGCAAGTCCCCATATGCGCGACGTGGAGGTGTCAGCAAACGTCACTGTGCGCTACGAAGATATCGGTTCGGCGCCTGCTGTAAGTGGGCCAACAGACTGTGACGATGCAGATGGGCTGATGCGTCGCAGTGCTCCATAGGCGCCAGGCAGGAGCACGCAGTTTTATGTTTCGCTTGTCCAACCTGATGGTGTCGCACAAGCTGTGGCTGGCGTCGGCGGTGGTGATGTTCGCGCTGTTGTCGCTGATCGTGTTCGGCGCCACACGCACGGCCAAGCTGGCCGCCGAAGCCGCAGTGACGCTGACCACGCTCACCCAGCAGCTTGACCAAAGTCGGGACTGGGCCAGCGTGGCGCAAGCGCGTTCGCTGCGCTACCAAGCGGCGGTGATTGGGTCTGATCCCCAGCTGTCGCAGCTGTTTACCCCGGCCGCTGAAAAAGACACGGCGCGTTTGAACGAGATTGAGCAAGCCTTGGCCGCAGGCCTGAGCACCGAGCTGCATCGCCCTTTTGAAGAGGCCAAAGCCGCTCGGGTGGCCGCTGACGCAGTGCTAGCGCAAGCACGGGCCGAGCGGGCCAGCGCCGCGCCCCCGGTTAGCGCTGGCGCTGCCACCACCTTGACCAGCCCCAGCCCTGTCGCGGGTAACTCGGCCGCAGTGCCTGCAGCCCCCGTGTCTGCAGCCACAGCGGGGCTATCGGCGGCGATGCGCGACCGCCTCTTGGCCGCCGACGCCGCCACCCAGACGCGCATTCAGGCCCTGGCGCAAGAAATTGAAAAAACCTTGGTGGCTAGCCAAGCGGGCATTGCCGAACGCCGCATGGGCACGGTGAAGATTTTGGGCGGGTTCACCTTGGTGATCATTGCGGGCTTGCTGGGCGGCACCGTGCTTCTGATCCGTGCGTTTAGTCGGCCTTTGAAGCAAGCCAACGCGCTGGCTGAACGCATTGCCAGCGGTGACTTGAGCGACAACGCACCGGTGGCCCGCACCGATGAATTTGGCCAGTTGCTCAATTCACTCAAGCAAATGAACCAGGGCTTGGCGCAGATGGTGGCGCAGGTGCGGAACAGTGCCAACCACATCGCCCAAAGCAGCGCCGAGATTGCCCAAGGCAACCATGATTTGTCGCAACGCACCGAACAAACCGCAGCGTACTTGCACACCACCGCGCAGTCGATGGGTGGCTTGTCGGGTGCGGTGCAAACCAGCGTGAACCACGCCACCGAAGCGGCCTCTTTGGCCGGTGGCGCGTCGCTGGTGGCCCATGAAGGTGGCGAAGTGGTGTCGCAGGTGGTGGCCACGATGAACGACATCCAAGCCAGCAGCGCCAAGATTGCCGAGATCATTGGCGTGATCGATTCCATCGCGTTTCAGACCAACATCT
>JAAFIY010000027.1 GCA_013297985.1 Comamonadaceae bacterium
AGCTGCAAGGCCTGCCCCAGCAGCCGGTGGATTGGGTGGCAAACGACGGACCCCGCGCTGCCGTGCCCCTGACCTGCCGCTGACGCAACCCGAGCCACCTGTGTCTAGCACCACGCGCTCGGCGCCCCAACTGCGCGACCCCGCCTGGATGAGTCGCGTGTTCTGGTTTTTGGCCGGCTGTGTGGTGCTGTGGCCGCTGTTGGTGGTGGCCGAGTTCAAGCCCTGGATCATGTTGGAGCCCGGCGGCTTAAAGCCCACGTTGCATTTTCTGGGCGACTTTTTTCCGCCCAAGATCAACGCTGAATTCATGGCCATGGTGGTGCGCGAAACCTGGCGCACCGTGGCCATTGCCACTGCAGGCATCAGCTTGGCGCTGGTGCTGGCGGTGCCGCTGGCGCTGATCAGTGTGCGGGTGCTGTCGGTGTCGGGGCTCACCGGGCGCATGGGGGCCTTGCCTGCGGGGGTGCGCCTGTTGGTGCGCGGGGCAATGATCGTGCTGCGCAGCGTACCCGAACTGATTTGGGCGCTGGTGTTTGTGCGCGTGGTGGGCCTGGGGCCCACGGCTGGCGTGCTGGCCATTGCCCTGACCTATGCCGGCATGCTGGGCAAGGTGTATGCCGAAATTTTGGAATCTGGCGACACCCATCCCACGCAAAACCTGCTGCGCAATGGATCTGGCCGCATGCAGGCGTTTTTCTATGGCCTGCTGCCGCAAAACGCCGCTGAGCTGACCAGCTACACCGTGTACCGCTGGGAATGCGCCATCCGCAGCAGCGCGGTGTTGGGCTTTGTGGGCGCAGGCGGTTTGGGCCAACAAATGGACGCGTCGATGAAGATGTTCAACGGCTCTGAAGTGGCCACCATGCTCATCGTGTTCATGCTGCTGGTGGCGCTGGCCGATGCGGTCAGCGGCTGGTTGCGCCGCTCCTTGGGCTGAAAGCATGGATCAACTCAAGCCCCATGCGGTCGCGGCGCCCACCCAAGCGGCGGCCAATCAAACCTACCGGCTGCCGCCGCCCTTGTTCAACGCCCGCTGCAAGGCCTGCTGGATCACGGCCGCCACCTTGGTGTTGGTGGTGGCCAGTTTTGCCACCCTCGATTTGGCCTGGGGCAAGTTTTTAAGCGCTGATGCCCTGGGCAAGATGGGCCGTTTTATTGGCGAGTTGCTGGCTATTCAGACCGAGCCGCGCTTTGTGGCCAAGCTGTGGCGGGCCGCGCTGGAAACCCTGGCCATGTCGGCGGTGGGCACCCTGCTGGCCGCCGTGCTAGGCCTGCTGCTGGCGCTACCCGCTAGCAAAACGCATGCGGATGACCCGGCCCGTCTGCGCGGCATCACCCGCGCGGTGTTGAACATGCTGCGCAGCATTCCTGAACTGGTGTGGGCCGCCATGCTGCTGATAGCCGCAGGCCTGGGGCCGTTAGCGGGCACCCTGGCGCTGGCGCTGCACACCGCAGGTGTGCTGGGCCGCCTGTTTGCCGAAAGCATTGAAAACGCCCCCTTGGGCCCAGCCGCCGCCCTGCGCGCGCGCGGCGTCGGCGAAGGCCGCGTGTTTTTGTGGGCCACGCTGCCGCTGGTGCTGCCGCAGTTGCTGAGCTACGTGCTGTATCGCTGGGAAAACAACATCCGCGCCGCTGCGGTGCTGGGCGTGGTGGGCGCGGGCGGGCTGGGGCAATTGCTGGCCTTTCACATGGGGCTGTTTCACATGCCCGAAACCGGCACGGTGCTGGGCGTGATGCTGCTGTTGGTGGCCCTGGTCGACGGCTTGAGCTACATCGCCCGCCGCAAGCTCACGATGTGAGAAGCTCGCGGCCATGTTTGCCGTTGTCATCACCGCGCTGCTGCTGGTGGGGCTGACCACCCTCATCCACTATGAATGCCTGCGCCTGCTCGACGCTTGGCTGCCGCGCCTAAAGGGGTCTGCGCACCCCAAGGTACTGATCGCGATTGGCGGCGTATTGGTGGCCCATTTGGTGGAAATCAGCGTCTACGCCGCAGGCTATGCCTGGGTCTTGACCTTGGACGGTACCGGCGACCTGGGTACCCCCGACCGCCCGGGCGGTGATGAATCGCTGGTGACGTGTTTGTACTTTTCAGCCATCACCTTCAGCTCAGTGGGCTACGGCGACATCGTGCCCCATGGGCCCATTCGCTTGCTGGCCGCCATCCAGCCGCTGCACGGGTTGGTGCTGATCGGCTGGTCTGCGTCGTTTGCCTACATATCCATGGAACGGTATTGGCGGCATCGGCGCTGACCAGGGCTTCGCCGCTGAGTCACACTTGGGCAATGCCCAGTACCCCGAGCTCTCAGCGTCCCACCCCCCTTCATTTAGCCGACCTGCGGGGCCTGGCACGCTTGGGACTTGACGGCGTGTTGGGCGTGACCGATGTGGTCGAGGGCATGCACAAAGCCATCACGGCGGTGCCACTGCCCCTGGGCAAGCCGGTGGCGGGGCGCACCCGGGGTATTACCGGGCTGGTGTATCGGTCGGTGCGCGGTATCACCCGTGGGGTGGGCTGGGGGCTGGACACTGCCTTGGGCGCGTTACCCATGCCGCGCGAATCTTCTACGCCCGAACGCGAGGCCCTGTTGGCTGCGCTTAACGGCGTCTGGGGCGACCACTTGGCCGCCAGCGGCAACCCGCTGGCGATTCCCATGACGCTGCGCATCAACGGCCTGCCTTGGCAAGCCGCCTTGCGGGCTGCGGCCACCGCGCCGAGCAGTCGGCTGCTGGTGCAAGTGCATGGCCTGGCCATGAACGATTTGCAGTGGCAGCGCAACGGCCATGACCACGGCGCCGTGCTGGCGCAGCAGCGCGGTTTTACTGCGGTGCATCTGCACTACAACACCGGTTTGTCGATTGGCCACAACGCGCAAAACTTTGCGCTGCTGCTGGATCAGCTGGTGGCCCAGTGGCCCGTGCCGGTTGAGCGCATCGTGCTGCTGGGCCACAGCATGGGCGGCTTGGTGGCGCGTGGTGCGTGCTGGTGGGGCACACACAGCCGATGGCTACCCCTGCTGACCGACCTGATCTGCCTCGGCAGCCCCCACCACGGCGCCCCGCTGGAGCGCGGCGGCCGGCTGATTGACGCCGCCCTGGGCCTGAGCCCCTACGCCGCTCCGCTGGCGCGCCTAGGGGCGTCGCGCAGCGCGGGGATCCATGATTTGCGCGATGGCCGCATCCGATCCGAAACCAAAAGCCCGGCCCAACACGCCCAGCGCCTACCCACGCCGCTGCCCGAAGGCGTACGCACCTTCGTGGTGGCTGCGGTGCTGACTGAGTCCTTGCCTCGCAAGACCGCCATCGGCGCCGCCCAAACCTTGGCTGGCGATGGCTTGGTGCCGCTGGCCAGTGCTTTGGGCGAGCATGCCGATCCGGACTTTGACTTGGGTGTGCCACCTCAGCGCCGAATGGTCATTCGGCAAGCCAATCACTGGGATTTGCTCGACAACCCAGCTGTGGGCAAGCGGCTGTTGAAGTGGGTTTTGTGAATTGCTGCGGCTTGGGGCAGCACCGAGCGCGCTGTCTACTTTCCCTGGTTTGAGCGTGGCGAGCCAAACAGAACTTGACCCTGGGCATCCACAATATCAGGCAGCCAAGCGATTTGACCAAGGTGACGCGCCTTGACAAAGTAGCGCCGGTCTGCGGTGACAAATGTGGCACCCTGCTCTTCTAGGGCCAGCGAGTGATACAGCGTGTCAAACACATGGTGATTGAGCTGCGTAGCCAGCACGATGGCACGACCAAGGGCAGCACTTGGCCCGGCCCAGGCGACGCTCATCGACGCCAGGTCTTCCATGCATTGGGTGGCAGCAAGAGGCGCAATGCGCGCCAACACCGCAGCCACTTCCGCCAAAAAGTGAGGTGGCTGGTAGAGGGTGACCGCGCCATCGCGGCACGCCAACAACAAGCTGATCGCTGGGTCTATGTGATCCTCTCGTGTGGCCCAGTCGCCCTGCGCAAACCATTTGATGGCGACGCTGGCATCCACCACACAAATCATGGCCGCCCTTGGTGGCGCGCCTGCCGAAACTGCGCCAGCGTGACTGCCGTAGCCTGCGTGCGTCGGGCCAGGATTCGGTCAATGGCGCTGACATGCTGCTGGCGCGCCTGGGCGCGCAGCACGGCTTCGCGCATCAAGTCGGCAATGACGGCACTTTTGTTCTGCCCAGCAAACGTGACGTTAAACGCCTCTTTGACATCGTCCGGCACACTGAAATTGACGGTTGACATGACTCGCCTCAGATTGTTGAAAAGTTCAACAACATTCTGCCGCGAAATCACTAACTAAGGCAGCGTCAAATTTTTGCGTCGTCACAGCGACCTGGTCGGCGTCGGGGCTCAAGGCATTGGGCGTGAACCGGGCGCGGTGAAGGCCATTCGCATGGCAAGCGCCGGCACAGAAAGCAGCCGTCGCACCCCACAAATCGGCGCAGGCTGCTATCAGAAAAGTAGCATTCTGGGTCTCGACTTCTGCTTGACCCAAATGCGGCACCCACCGCGCTGGGGGGGATGAGTGGCTCTACAGGCCTGTCATGGCCATGCACTGCTCAGTAGCCGCCGATTCCAAGGCACTCGAAGCGTTCGTTCTGACCCTGCCGAGTGCCCGCACCATGAAATCTGAAGCGTGTTGAGTCTTTCTTCACTCTGCGTCGCTCCGTTAGGCACGAGCCGCACGAAAGGGAAGGCGGTAATTTGTCAGAGATAAGGGGGTTCAGAAGGAAGCGGCGCGCTAGCGCGTCACGCGCTTAATGAACTCGACCATGTCCATCTTGGTTTTGCGAAAGGCCTCGTCGTTCCTGCGCACTATGGTCGGAGCGGCCACCGGCCGCAGCTTTAAGATGGTTCAATTCCCAGCGCGCGCAGCCGCTGGGTGATCACCGGAAACTCCTCGCTGTACTGCGCTGTCGCCGCGTCCGCGCCGGCAATTTGTGGCTCTAGGCCACGCTCTCTTATGGCTGCGAGAACTTCCTGAGACTGAGCAATCGCCTGGATGTCAATCGACAGACGGGCGACGACGTCGTTCGGGGTTCGTGCTGGCACCAAGAAGGCCATCCAAACCGAGCGGTCAAAGAACGTATCGGTGATGCCGAGTTCGCGAAACGTCGGCACCTCGGGCAGGGCGGTCGAGCGCTCACGCCCCATCATGGCCAGCGGCACCAAGCGCCCACTTTGTACGTGCTGCCGTGCGGTGCCCGCTGATGTCCAACCGCTGTGAATCGTGTTGCTCAGCAGGTCTTGGAGCACGGGTGCTTCGCCGCGTTGCGGGATGTGAACCGCGTTGAACTTCAGTTGACGCGCGAGCGTTTCCGCTGCCAGGTGACCCAGACTTCCCAGACCCCAAGTTCCGTAAGACAGCTGTCTGCCGGTTGCGGTCGCAAACGAGCGGAACTCGGAGAAGTTGCGCACCCCGAGAGAGCTTGGCACCGACAGCAAGGCCGGGCTCCGCAGAATCGACGCTACAAAGCGGAAGTCGCGTTGTGGGTCGTAGGCGAGGTTCTTGACCAAAACTGTGTTGTTGATCAACGGGTCATTGAGCGTGTACAGCAATGTGTGGCCATCTGCGGGCGCTTTGGCCACCTCGGCACAGCCGATCGCTCCCGACGCCCCAGAACGGTTGTCGACCACCACCGCTTGCCCTAGACGCTTGGCCAAGTGTTCGGAGATGAGTCGGGCAGTCGCGTCAGTCGCTCCCCCCGGTGGGTATGGCACCACCACGCGCAGGCTTCGCGTGGGGAATCCCGGCTGTGCTACGGCGGGTGCAGCCAACCATTGGGAAGTGGTGGCGGCTGCTATCAGGGTGCCGCTTTTACGCAGCGCAGTACGTCTATCCATGGTCTTGCACTCCAAGGGAAATCGAAGATACGGATGTAGGAGGGGTCACTTCAGCAAAGGCTCCGTATGCACGGCGATCGTGCGAACGGGGTGGACGGGCCGAGTTGGTGTGAGCACTTCAACCGCTGGGCTGTGCTCGGCCGCAATTTCGCGCGCGAGAAGTTGGCGGAACTGTTGTAGCGCGCGATCCAAATGCAGTGGCAGCATCTGAAAATCTGGCGCCATCGCCAAGGACTGGGCTTGAGCACTGATGATGTCTTTGTCCTCGTCAAAGGCACGCACCAGCATGGCGTGCATTGACGCGGCGAGTTCGGCATCCCCCATGCCGCTTCGATGACTCTGTTGAAAGAAGTAGTGGGTGCTGTGTTCGGTCTCGGGCGTGAGGGTTTGGCAGCTGTGCAACTCAACCTCACCACGGTCCACAGTGTTGTTGGCTGCAGGACGCCCTCCCGATCGCATGAGCAGCGTGCCGGGCAGCACGAAGTCGTAGTCCCACCAGCGGTAGATCTCGCCTTCAAAGCGATGAATGCGCTGGTATGACGGTGGTGACGGGACGCGGGCAACCTCCCTTCGAACCCGCAACCCACGCTGACCCGGTTGACTTAGGTTGGTGATCTCGGGCTTTGCCTGCGCGATCTCCGTAGATCCGCCCAAAGTCGCTTCGTGGACGTAGCTCAAGTGGGAGAAGTCGAGCAGGTTGTCGCAAATGAGGCGGTAGTCCGTGTCGTAGTGCAGGTAACCCGGCTCGTAGTGCCAATCCACGCTACAGCAGGAATAGTTGTTGGGTAGCTGAGTTAGATCGGCTTGAGCAGGGTCACCCATCCACACGAAGACCCACCTGTTGTGCTCAACCACCGGATAGCTTTTGACGCAAGCCGCGCGGGGCGGGGCCGCCATGCCAGGCGCTGCGACGCAGGCACCGCGCTGATCGAACAGGAGCCCGTGATACCCGCAACGCAGGTGATCGCCTTCCACGCGACCCTTGGACAAGGGCGCGCCTCGATGGCAGCACCGATCAGCCAACGCTGAAAGTCCTGCGCTGGTTCGATAGACCACGATCGGCTCGCCCAGCACCGTGCGACTGAACACTTGACCCTTGGGGGGCGCGTAAGTGATTTCGTGCGACCAAGCAATGACATACCAACAGTTTCGAACCCAAGTGGGCATACAACAGCTCCCGTTGAAAGAACGTGACTTCTTGCTAATGGTTTGGTTTAGCGGGCCGTCCGAGGGAGTCCGCTACGAAGACCTGTGTGGCCTTCTCCACCTCGGGCAGGTTCTCGTGAAGTCGCTTGAGCAGGTGCAGCAGCGTGTCTTGTTCGGCAGGGCTGAGCACCGCAAGTAGGGCTCGCTCGCGTTCGAGAGCAATGGCCAAGATCTGGTCGTGAACATGGCGGCCATGCTCGGTGAACGACGCGCGGCGCAATCGGCCATCTGTGGGGTCGAGCTGCATCGTGATGAGCTGCTTGGCCGCCATCTGTTTGAAGCAACGGCTAACTGACGCCTTGTCCATGCCAATGACTTGGCTGACCTCTTGCGCAGTGATGCTGCCCTGTGCTGCCAACAAGGCCATGCAGCGCCAGACCTCGGCGCCGATCCCAAACAGGTTCAAGTAGTGCTGCGAAGCTCCTCGGGTGAGCTTGTTGCCCAGCCAGATGAGGTAGGCCGGCACATATCGATCCAGATCGATCGATGGCGGGAGTTGCTCTGAGCGGTCTGCGGCAGCGGCGCCTTTTCGGGTAGCGGCCAAGGACAGTTTGCGTGGTGTCATGATGAGGCAAATCAACTAGTTGAATACTCAACGAGTTGATTGTTCAACTAACCGACCTTCTAGGCAACTAGGGATTTCGCGAATCCTGGACCCTCTGCATGTCGCTGGCTAGTGAGCGAGTGCGCCATCGTCGTCGGCTGCGCCACAGTCCCTCGGCAGGCATGGAAGCGGGTGCCTACGGGCTGCCGCCGAAATGCCCCCAGCCGAGCCTCCTCGTTGGGCGAGTGTGTTGATGTACGAGGCCCTTTTGGTGTGCCGAGGCCGTCGTAGCAAACGAATCAGACCGCGGGCAAAAGCGGCCTGACCTCGGACCTACCGCTTAGCACTGACGGGTGTGTCGCTCGCTCCCAGCGTTTTTTTTTCGGTGAGGCAACCCGCGTGTCGGCATGGCCGACGCGAAGGCACGCCACAAAAGCCGGGCCTAGAGTGCTGCCGGGCGTGGTTTGCTGCAAGTGGAGGCGCACTCTGTGCGCTACGTCAGGCACAGCATTTGGATAGCTGCGCATCCAAAGAACTTCAGGCAACTGAGACGGCTCGTAACCCTTGAACGCCTCGGCTCAAGCTTGCGTCGGCGGGGTGCAGTTGAACATCCACTGCACCCCGAAGCGATCGGTCAGCTTGCCGTAGTAGTCCCCCCAGGGCTGTATTGCGAGGGGCGTCGTGACCTTACCGCCATTGGACAAACGCGCGAACAGGGCGTCCGTCGCGCCTCGATCTTTGAGCATGAAGATCATTGCCGAGCCCCGCATCGGTTCCGCGTCATCGTTATCCGACGCATAAAAACACACGCCTGGCCCCTCAAACTTGGCATGCATGATCTTGCCACTCATCGCATCCCCACCCGAAGGCAGTCCGCCTTCTCCGTAGCGAAGCAATTCCTTGACTTGACCTAGCCCGCAGGCTGCGTAGTACGCTAGCGCGGGCTCGCACTGCGTCGTGAAGAAGAGGTAGTTCGACAACTGCATCACAGGGCCTTTTTCGATGTGGCTTTGCGGGCCAATTTGGATGGAGCGGGCGCGCTCACACTTTCGCCAGCCAGCTCCAGCACTGCGTGGTGTAGTTGGCGCGCCAGCGGCTGGACAAGGGCGGGGTCGCCCACCGCGCGGCATAGCTGTACCCCGCCAGCGAGCATCGACAAAATCATCCAGGCTCGTTCACGGCGCAAAGCGGGCTTGATGGCGGGCAGCCCTTTGCATAGCGCGGCCACTACCCGCTCGATGCCGTCCGTGTAGATGGCGCGGGTTTCGTCGTCGGAGCGCGCCACGTCGGCGGTCAGCCCAGGGACCACGCAACTGCTCGCCAAGTCGCTCAGGTGCTGCTCGCTGAAGTAGTAGTCCACCAAAGCTCGCATGCCGCCACCGGAGGGATCGGCAAACAAGCGCTCGATGTTGGCTGCGAACTCAGCCAGCCCCTGCTCCACAGCCGCCCGAAAGGCGGCCGACTTAGACGGAAAGTGTTTGTAGAACGCACCTGAGGTGACGCCAGCGGCGTGCGCAAGTGCGTCCACACCGACGCCCCCAAAACCGCCAGCGCGGAACCCGCGGCCGGCCGCGCTCAGCATGCGTTCGGCGGTCAGTTGCTTGTGTTCGGGGGGGTATCGCACGGCGCAGCTCCAGCTTTTTTCAGTGTCCGAGGTCGATTGTAGTTGACAAGATAACGATCACTATCTACGATTGATCACGTTCGCTATCCAATGTGCGCCTGACCAAGGGTGGCAATGGTGTGAACGCCCACCCCATCACCCACTCCTTCGAAGGAAGTCGTATGCCGATCTCAATTCAAGTCACCCAGGGTCTACTCACCCCAAAAGGCGAACGCGAAGTCTTCGCCCGCGTGGCGGATGCACTGTTGCGCGTGCATGGCCTGGCTGGCAACAGCTTCATGACGCCAGCAGTCATTGGCCATCTGGATGTCTACCCCGAAGCCACGAGCTACGTCGGCGGCGTCCCGCAGTCGCTGGCCGTCGTTGAGGTGAAAGTGCCTTCGGTGACCTTCCCGAATCAGGATGTTCGCGACGCGTTCGTTGAGGAAGCGACCGACATCATTGATAGCCTCAAAGCGGGCTCCCACCCGCGTGAGCGCACCTTTGTCAATGTGGTGTACGCCGTGGAGGGCACTTGGGGCATTGGCGGCAAGGCCTATACCAATGAAGCCTTGGGTCAGGCCATCGCACAAGCGGCCGCCTGAGATGGCAGGCGCTCCCGATCGCGGCGCGTTCACCGGCAGCCAGCTCCTGCACACGATGCTGCGCGTGGCCGATTTGGAGCGCTCCTTGCACTTCTACACCGAGCTGCTTGGCATGAGGCTGCTGCAGCGCGATGACTATCCCGATGGCCGCTTCACGCTGGTCTTCTTGGGCTACAGCGACACGGCCGAGGCGGCCGCCTTGGAGTTGACGCACAACTGGGACACCGCGGGCTACCTAGTGGGCAATGCCTTTGGCCATGTCGCCGTGTCGGTGTTGGACCTCTATCAGGCCTGCGCAGATTTGCGGCGTGAAGGTGTGCCGATCGTGCGCGAGCCCGGCCCAGCCCATCACGGCCCCCCTGAACTGATCGCATTTGTCGAAGACCCAGACCACTACAAGGTCGAACTGATTCAGCGCAGCCCCATGGTGCATCGCGCTGCCACCACTTTTTAAATTCATTGGAGTCTGATGCCATGCCGCTTGTTCGTATTGACCTTGCGTCCACCACGCCCCCAGTCCATGTGCAAGGCGTGGGCCGGGCGGTGCATGAGGCGCTTGTCGCCACCTTCAACGCGCCCGAAGCAGATCGGTTTCAGGTCATTGGACGTCACGCACCGGACGAGCTGGTGTGCTCGCCGGAGTTCCTCGGCGTCGCCCACTCGGGACCCGTGGTTTTCGTGCAGATCACCTGCGCGCCTGGGCGCAGCACCGAGATGAAAAAGGCCCTATACCAGCACATCGCCCACGCGGTCTCGGCGCAGGGTTACTTTGCTGCGGCGGATGTGATCATCAATTTGGTGGAAAGCGCGCGCGAGAACTGGTCGTTCGGCAACGGCTTGGCGCCGTTCGCACAGGCCTAGGCATGGTGGGACGAGCCGGGCTCTGCACTGACGCAGGAGCAGTAGAAGGCATTTGCCTTTGCGTCGATGCCGAGCAGTTCTCCTGCCGGAGTTTGAACCGCCCCGGGGGCGGTTCAAACTGTATGCGCTGAGGCCCCCCGCCACACATCATTCAACACATCAAGCGACGCTGTGATGTGCGTCATGCAGCAAGAAATCGTACATGCGAACCACGTTCGCGTTGATGAGAGCCTGCTCAATAAGGCCTCCCTCTTTGCCGGGTCGCTGAACCGCACTGCGATGATCCGCAAAGGTTTGAAGGCGCTGATCGAGCGCGAAAGTGCAACACGATTGGCGGGTTCAGGTGCCAGCTAACCTGCGCTGAAGGCGGCACCGCGCCGTCGCATCGAGGCCAAAGTTTGACATTGGCCAATACCCCGGTAGAGGCGGATCACCTGTGCCCGGGCGATTGGCATGTGTGCACCCAGTCGAAGGCGCTCGGACGCTGGGGCGCAAATGCGTCTGTCTGTGGTGGGTGAAATCGCATGCGGCAATCTGTCCCCGCTCTACCGCACCCCGTGCCACCAAGCCAAAACGGGCGCCGCGTCCGTATCACTGAGAGCGCTGTACGCAACAAGCATCTACACCCGCTCAAAAACCACCGCAATCCCCTGCCCGCCGCCCACGCACATGGTGACCAGCGCGTAGCGGCCCTGGGTGCGGTGCAGTTCATAAATGGCTTTGGTGGCCAAGAAGGCGCCGCTGCAGCCAATGGGGTGGCCCAGGGCGATAGCGCCGCCGTTGGGGTTGACTTTTGCCATGTCAAAACCCAGGCCGCGCGCCACGACAATGGCTTGGGCAGCGAAGGCTTCGTTGCTTTCGATCAGGTCGATTTGATCAAGTGTGAGCCCGGCTTTTTTCAGCGCCAATTGGGTGGCTGGGATGGGGCCTTCGCCCATGATGTCGTTGGGCACACCGGCCACCGCGTAGCCTGCAATGCGCGCCAGGGGCTTGTGGCCGTTAGCAGCGGCCACGGTGGCGTCAGCCAGCACGCAAAAAGCGGCGCCGTCGTTGATGCCGCTGGCGTTGCCCGCCGTCACGCTGCCGTCTTTCTTGAAAGCGGGCTTGAGCTTGGCTAGGCTCTCTAGCGTGGTGCCGCCTTTGACATATTCGTCGGTGTCAAAGCTCACGTCGCCTTTTTTGGTTTGCTTGACGATGGGCACGATCTGGCTGGCAAATCGGCCTTCAGCAATCGCCGCTGCGGCTTTGCGTTGCGAGTCCACCGCAAACTGGTCTTGCTCTTCACGGCTGATGCCCCACTTGGCCGCCAGGTTCTCGGCGGTGATGCCCATGTGGCCCACGCCAAAGGGGTCGGTCAAAGTGGACACCATGCTGTCGATGAGTTTGGTGTCGCCCATGCGGGCGCCGCTGCGCATGGCGGGGCTTAAGTAGGCGCCTCGGCTCATCACCTCAACCCCGCCGCCTACGCCGTAGTCGCAATCACTCAGCAAAATATTCTGTGCCGTGGTCACGATGCCTTGCAGCCCGCTGCTGCACAGGCGGTTGACGGCCATGGCCACACTGCTCATGGGCAGGCCCGCCTGGATGCTGGCCACCCGCGCCACATAGGCGCTGCGTGCTTCGGTCGGGATGGTGTTGCCCACCGTCACATAGTTGATTTGTTGCGGGTCCACCCCGCTGCGCTGCACGGCGGCCTTCATGACCAAGCCGCCCAGTTCGGCGGGCTCTATGTCGGCCAGTGAACCGCCAAACGAACCAATCGCTGAACGGGCCGCACTCAGCACCACCACATCACGCACCGCCATGGCTGTCTCCTTGCAAACGCCTCGAAAGTTGAAGGTCGAAGGCGACCTTGCTGAACCTCTCGGGATTTTCTCAGGCCGAGGCCCACCACGGAACGGACACCGATGCGCGCCGCTTGACGCGCATCAAGCCGGGCTGATTCAGCCCGCGCGGTTCAGGGGCGCACAGCCAGCCAAATTTCATTGCGCCGCATGAACCACGGCGTGATGGGCGGGTTGTAGCGGGCCAGTACGGGTTCGCCTTCGGTGGCGACTTGGGCGGCGCCCAAGGCAGCGCGCAACTTGGCCAAATGTTCGTCGTAGTTGGCTTGTGACCAGGTGCCGCTGTAGCGGATTACTGCTCGGGTGCTGGCGGGCTCTTCGCGCAGGCGCACACGCGCATCGAGTGGCTCGGGCGCAGTGGCCAGGCTGACCTGGCTTGGCAGCACAAATTGCACCCGCATGCCCCCCCCGGTTGGGCTTTGGGTGACCGGTGCGGTCATGGCCATCTTGATCGGTTCGGGCGTCTGGGTGACGGGCGCCGTCATCGCCAGTTTTCGTTCGCCCTTGTTCTTGCCGAAGATGTAGCCCGCCAGAATTGGGAAGGCTTGGTTACCGGCATCAGGCGACGTGGTGTCTAGCACCACCTCAGCCACGACATAGGGCGCGTAGCGGCGCACCTCGACCTGCTCGGTGATTTGGCGCACCACTTCGTAAGTGGGCTCCTCTAGGGCTTGCACAGCCGTGGGTAGGGTCAAGGCGATGGGCAGCAGCAATAGCGCGAGGTGTTTCATGGCAGCAGGCTAGCAGACCCCCAGTAGCCTTACAGCCACCACCCCAGTTCGCTTTGCCATGCTGGGCGTTTGCTACTCTTTTTATAGCTACTTAGGCTTATAAACAGGGCGCAAGAGCGCTTTTGACGTCAAGCCACAAAGTGAAGGGCAGTGCGGCCTCATTTCATCGGCACCTGCGCGTTCAAAAAGGCCAGCACATCGCGCTGCACCGTGGGCGCCTGCGCTTCGTGCAGCAAATCATGCAGCGCTTTGTCGTAGGTGTGCAGCACCTTCACTGAGCTGGCGGCGCGCTGCTGCAGCAACTGACTGCCCGCTGGGTCGGTGATGGTGTCGGCCAGGCCATGCAGCAGCAGCACCGGCACTTGGATCTGACCCAGGCGGGCTTGCAAATCAGCCACGCCATTGAGCAAGGTGGCAATCGTGCGCGCGGGCAGCTTGTCGCGGCTCAGCACTGGGTCGGCCGCCAAGGCCGCGCGGGCGGCCGGGTCGCTCACGACGCGGGTCTCGTCCACCGCGTCCAGGCCGGCGCCCGGTGCCAGCGAAGAAATCAGCGACACCACCCGCCGCTGGCCGTCTGAGGTACCCGGCGGCGCCACCAAGGCCGCGCTGCTGATGACCGCACCAGCCAGGCCCTGCCCCTGGCGCGCCACTTGCTGCGCCACGATCAGGCCACCAAAGCTGTGGCCGTACACAAACACCGGCACCTGGGCAAATCGTTGGCGCGCCTGTTGCGTGGCCAGCGCCAAATCAGCCATCGCTTGCTCGATGCTGTCTACCCGCTGGCGCGCGCCGCCTGATCCGCCATGGCCGCGCTGGTCTTGCGCGACCACCGCGTAGCCCTGGGCGTTGAGTGTGGCGGCCAGCCCGGCGTAGCGGCGTGCGTGGTCGTGCAGGCCATGCACCACCACCACCACTGCACGCGGCGGCTGGCTTGGGGGCGCCCACACGTAGCCCTGCAAACAATTGCCATCGGCCGCCTTGCTGCGGTAAGAGGTGAGGCCTGTTGGCGCGGCCCCCACGCAGTCTGAGGTTTGCGGTACCGCCGCCGCGCGCAGCGCCAGCACGGCGCCCAGAGCGGCGGCCGCTGCAACCACAACCAGGGTGAGATAAGTCTTGCGCATGGATGGCTCCGGTCAATCGGTGAATGAGCGCTTAGGCAGCGCCTGAGTGCGCCATTGTTTTTTGTGCGTCAATTGAGATAAATAATCAAGAAGTTGAATCACCTGTATCAAATCAGATACCAAAATGGCGACCCATGACCCTTGAACAACTGCGCGTGCTCGTGAAAGTGATCGAGTCCGGCAGCTTCACCCGCGCCGCTGACTTGCTGGACACGCCCCGCAGCCACGTCAGCCGGGTGGTGGCGCAGCTCGAAGCCGAGTTGGGCGTGCAGTTGCTCGAGCGCACCACCCGCACCATGTCAGTGAGCGAAGCGGGCCGCGCGGTGTACGAGCGTGCGCAAAGCGTGCTGGCCACCATCGACGACACCTTGCGCTTGGTGCAGCAAGCTCGGGCTGAACCGCGGGGCGTGCTGCGGCTGACCTGCGGGGTTGAATTCGGTATTGCCGCAGTCGGGGCCTGGGTGGAAGCCTTCTTGGAACGCCATCCGCAAGTCACGGTGGAGGCCGAATACGCCAGCCGCGACATCGATCTGGTGCACGAGGGCTTTGACTTGGCTATTCGCAGCGGGCCGCTGCCCGATTCACGTTTGGTGGCGCGGCCCTTGGGTGAGTTTGTCTACGGGCTGTATGCCAGCCCCGCGTATGTGCAAGCACACCCGGCGCCGCGCCAGCCTAACGATCTGGCCGCGCACCAGTTGGTGGTGTTCACCGGTGACAGCCCCCGCACCAACTGGACGCTGCATCAAGGCGCACGCCGCGAAGTGCTGAAAGTGGGGCCACTGGCGCGGCTGCGGGTGAACACGGGCGCATCGGTACGCAGCGCGCTGGTACGCGGCCTGGGCATTGGTCAGTTGCCCAGCGTGGTGGCTGACGACTTGGTGCGCAGCGGCGCCTTGGTGCCGGTGTTGCCCCGTTGGCGGCCCGCCCCGGTGCCTGTGCTGGCGGTGTACCCCAGCCACCGGTACCTGACACCCAAGGTCAAGGCCTTTGTCGAGCTGGCGTCTGCGCTGTTCCCCGCGCCAGGGCGCGCTACTTGAGCGTGCCCGCTGCACGCGCTGCAGCTACATCTTTGGCCAGTTGCTCACCGCTCTTGTAGTGCGGCACGCGCAAGGTCAACCGCTTGGCGCGTTGCCAAAAGCTGTTATTGCCCGCCACTTCATCGCGCCAATACTGGTCAGCCAATTGGGTGTTTTTGACGGGGTCAATCATGAAGCCGTCGCGCGAGCCCTGGCCGCCAAAGATAAACAGGCGGCCGTCGCGCATCACAAACGCATCGGCGTCGCCGCCCCAGGGAATGCCGTAGACGATACCGTTGGCGCAGTAGCCGCCATAGGCCGGCTGATAGCGCTTGGGCTCAGCGTCAAACAAGGCTTTGTGGGCCGCGCTAGCGAAGTGAAAGGTGACCTGCTCATACACGCTGCTGAACTGCGCCGTGCCCTGCACATAACGGCCCTGGGTGAAATAGGCCACCACGTCGGCACCTTTGAGCATCACCCGCGTGGCGTTGTCTTGCGCCACCGCATTCACCGGTGTCAGGGCACCTCCAGGGTTTTGCGCGGTGATGGCCGCACAGCCGCCTAACCACACCAACAACCACACCGCAAAGCCCACATAAGCGGTGCGCAGACCCACGCGTTGAATGCCTGCAAACAAGCGTTGGTTAGCGATATTCATGACAGGTCTCCAGGCGATGGCGAAAGTGCAGCCCCAGATGGTAGGCCCATGGCAAGCGCACCCCTGGGCACAGGGCTTTCGGCATAGGGCACCGGCCAGCCCAAGCAGGCGCTGGCAGCCTCAGCGCGGCGGCGCAAATCGGCTACATCGCGCCCGCCTAAATGGACGATGCCATAGCGATAGCTGCGCAGCCATTTGAAGTCACGCTCAATCTGGCCTGCGGTTTTGGGGAAACCCAGCACCATGCAGGGGCCGTGCGAAGTGCCTTGCGCGGCATTGATCTGAACTTGCGCACGTTCGGCCAGGCGCGGGCTGGGCGAGTGCACCGAGCGGGCGGCGGCGGGTTCAAACGACCGATACACCAAGCTGGCGGCAGCGCCTGCTACAGGCGCAGGCCAGCGGATATCGGCCGGGTCGCGGCCATGGGCCAGCTCCAGCGCTACGCGGTGCAAACTGATGCCCAGGGTGCGCTGGTACAGATCAGAAAACTGTGACGCCAGCCGAGGGTTGAACTCAATCACCGTCAGCCGCTGGGTGGCCTCATTCCAGAAAAACTCCATGTTGAAGCAGCCGTGGGTGTAGCCCACAGCGGCTAAAAAACGCTGCGCCACATCCAATGCCTGCGTGCGCGCGGCCGGGCTGAGCTTGCTGGGCGTTTCAAAGCGCATGAAGGCATCGGTGCCGGGGTACAGATGCGCGTCCATAAAGCCCAAGGGGCGCACCTCGTTGCGCCACACATAGCCGTCTAAGTTGTATTGCACGCCCTGGTCTTGCACCGGGGCCTCTAACAGCAGGCGGTGGGCGCTGCCTGCTTGCGGCAAGCGGGTGCGGCAGAGCTGCTCAAAGGGTTCAACCAAATGGCGTATCACCCACAGCTCCCATCGGCCAAAGCGGGTGTGCGCCTGCAGTTCGGCGCGGTTGGCCACTTGCCGCGCCAACACCGAAAAAGCGGCCTTGACGGGTTTGACAAACAGTGGGTAGGGCAAGCCCACATCGGCCGGGATATCGTGCCCGTATTCGGCAGCAAGGGGCGCATGCGCCACGTTGGCATGGGGCGCTACTTGTTGCAGCACCTGCCGGGCATACAGCTTGTGTTGGCAAGCCAGCACGGCATGCACGGGCGTGCCGGGCCAACCCATGCGCTCGGCCACCAACGCGGCGGCCAAGGCGCCAAACTGCTCGTGCGCACTGGTCACCGCGCGCCAGCCGCGATGCTGGGCTTGGCTGCACAGGCCATGCACCCAGCGCTGCATGTCAAAGGTGGCCAGCCGCGCGTTGCTGGGGAAGCTGAACAGATCAAACCCCGCTGTGTCGTGCGGGTGGCTGGCCTGTAACTGATCAAACGCTGCCGCGTCCCAGTCGTAGGCAAACAAAACCAGGCTGCGCTCGGCCGCCGTCGAGGGCTGATTCCGCCACCGAGCCAATGGCTGCATCAACGCCCAAGGTCGTTGAGCGACCAGTCATATTCCAGGTGCGTGATGTCCAGACCCCCCGCACGAATGCGCTGATGGTCCGCCGCGTTGTCGGCCAGTTGCTCGGCGTAGCGGGCCATCACATCGGGCAGTTTGTTCACGCCCAGGTGGCCTTTTTCAAAGTCTTCGCGGAACCAGCGGAAGATTTGGCTGACTTCTAACTTATTGCCCGCCAGACGGTTGCGGGTGCGGTCGGCCATGAAGCGGCGCATGCCGTCTTCCATTTGCGCGTCTAACTTGGCCGCGGTAAAGGCCTCGGGCCGCAAGGCCGGGCAGCCGATGCTGGCGCAGTTGACGGCGGCGTGCACCCGCCAGTCGTTGTAACGCGGGCGCAGTTGTTCGTGCTCAATCCAGTCTAGATGCCGCTCTTCGCCCAGTAGGGTAAAGAACTTGCGCTTCCAGGCGCTTTGGATCAACGAGCCAATGTCTTTGATGCTCTTCAGATTGGGGTAGCGGGTGAGGATCAATTCAACGGTAAAGCCGTTGTAGGCGTTGATCAAAAAAGCCATCTGGTCAGCCCGGCTCAGCGCCGCAAAGGCTGCTGGCGTCACAGCCGACCACTGCGCCAGCACCGCCTGCAGCGCGGCGCGGTCGGCCATGAAGCCTTTGTAATCCACCCGGCCCTGTTTGTTGTCGGGTAGCCAACGGGCGTGTTTTTTGAGTAGCGCCTCCCACGCGGCATAGCTGGTGTCCAGCGCCACCGCTTGAGCCCAAACGGCTGGGTGCGCCGCTACAGCGCCGCAAGCAGCTACAAAAACAATAGCGTTACGCCGTTGCATGCGATGTGTCATGTCAGCCCCTTCGCCAGTCGTGAAAACGCGCCACCCACTGCAGCAGCTTGTGCGGCTGGTGCGCCCGCTTCCATTCGCCCGCCACGTACTTGTTGGCTTCGCTCATGGTGGGGTAGCTGTGGATGGTGCCCAAGATCTTGTTCAAGCCCAGGCCATGCTTCATGGCCAGTGCGTATTCAGCCAGCAGGTCGCCCGCATGGGCGCCGACTATGGTGACACCCAGCACGCGGTCGCGGCCGGGCTCAGTCAGCACCTTCACCCAACCGTGCGCGGCGCTGTCGGCAATGGCGCGGTCCAAGTCGTCAATGCCGTAATGGGTGACTTCATAGGCAATGCCCTGGGCCTTGGCGTCGGTTTCGTTCAAGCCCACGCGCGCCACTTCGGGGTCAACAAAGGTTACCCACGGAATCACGCGGTAGTCGGCCTTGAATTTTTTGAAGGGATCAAACAGCGCGTTGACCGCTGCGTACCAAGCCTGATGCGCCGCCGTGTGGGTGAACTGATAGGGCCCCGCCACGTCGCCGCAGGCGTAGATATTGGGGTAGAGCGTTTGCAAAAACTCATTGGTATCGATGGTGCGCCCGGTGGGAATACCCAGCTCTTGCAGGCCATAGCCTTCGAGCCGCGCCTGGCGGCCCACGGCGCACAGCAGTTCATCAAACTCAATGCGCACTTGCGCGCCTGCAGCTTCTGCCACCAGAACCTTGGCGCCACTGTCGAGCTTTTCGCAGCGCAGCGCCTTGTGCGACAGGCGCACATCCACGCCATCGGCGCGCAGGCGCTCGGCCACAAAGCTGCTTACTTCGGTGTCTTCACGCACCATCAGGCGGTCGGCCATTTCCACCTGAATGACTTGGCTGCCCAGGCGAGCAAAGGCCTGTGCCAGTTCGCAGCCAATGGGGCCACCGCCCAGCACCACCAGCCGCGCGGGAATGCTGTCGCGCTGGGCAAAGCGCTCCCACAGGGTGTCGCTGGTCACGTAGCCCACGTCGGCTAAACCGGGCAGCGGTGGCACAAAGGGGCGGGCGCCGGTGGCCAGCACGATGGCGCGGGTGGTGAGGGTTTGCTCAGTGCCGTCGTTGCGCTTGATGCGCACCGTCCAGGGGTTGACCATGGTCGCGTGGCCCTGCACCACATCCACCCCTAGGCTGGTGTAGCGCTCGACGCTGTCATGCGGCGCAATGTCGGCCACGATCTGCTGCACCCGCTGCATCACCGCACGAAAACTAAATTGCGGTTGCACCGGCAGCAGGCCGTAGCGATCCGCATGCCGCATGCTCTGCGCCACGCTGGCTGACTTGATGAGCGCCTTGCTGGGCACACAGCCAAAGTTCAGGCAATCGCCGCCCATCAAGTGCGATTCGACCAGTGTCACTTTGGCCTTGACGGCGGCCGCAATGTAGGCGGTGACCAAGCCGCCGGCACCCGCGCCAATCACCACCACATTGCGGTCAAACGTGGTGGGCTTTTGCGCCACCCAGGGCTTGTAGACGCGCCGGGCCTGCAAGGTCTTGAGCAGCATCTTGGCGAAGATGGGAAACACGCCCAGCAACACAAAAGAGCCAATCAGCGCGGGCGACAAAATGCCCGCCAGGGTTTCGATGCGCGCCAGTTGCGTGCCGGCGTTCACAAACACCGCCGTGCCCGCCAGCATGCCCACTTGGCTCACCCAATAAAAGGTGCGGGCGGGCATCGAGGTGAGCCCCATGGCCAGGTTGATCACAAAAAACGGCACCAGCGGCACCAGCCGCAGGGTGAACAGATAAAAGCCGCCTTCTTTGGCCACGCCCCGGTCGATGTCGGCCAGGGTGCCGCCAAAGCGGGACTGAACGCTATCGCGCAGCACATAGCGGGCCGACAGCATCGACAGCGTGGCCCCAATGGAGCTGGCAAAGCTCACCACCAACAGACCTACCCAAAAGCCAAAAATGGCCCCGGCGGCCAGAGTCATGATGGCCGCGCCTGGCAAGGCCAGTGCCGCCACTGCGACGTACACCATCAAATAGATCGCTAGCGCCTGCAGCGGGTTTTGCTGATACCAACTGGTGAGTGAACTTTGGCTGTCCTTGAGCACTTGCAAGCTCAGGTATCGGCCCAAGTCGAATACAAAAAACGCCGCAATCGCAGCTAACAGCAAAGCAACGACGACCAGCTTTTTGGTGTTCATGTGTAAGGCCTATTGCCGAATACGGCGCCCGCGCATTGTGCAGCGTGCCGTAGTCGCGCGGATGTCAGCGCAACAACTGCCAACCCAGCCACAGGCGGGTCAGGGTGGTCAGCACACACAGCGCGGCAAAACCAAAGGCCAGCCAAACAAAGGCCTGGGGCCAGATGCACATGGCCACCAGCACCGCAATGGTCTCGGTGCCTTCGGTCAGCCCACCCAAAAAGTAAAAGCCCTTGGTGGGCAGTTGGGCGTTGTGCTGCCCGCGCTTGGCCGCCAGCACCGCAAAGGCCAAGAAGCTGCTGCCCGTGCCCATGAAAGCAGCCAGCAAGGTGGCCGCCGCCAGCGCGTTGGCGGCCGGATCAGCCCAAGCAAAGGCCAGCGGCACGCTGGCGTAAAACAAGAAATCAAAGCTGATGTCCAAAAACGCGCCACGGTCTGACGCGCTGTGGGACAGGCGCGCCACGGCGCCGTCCAGCCCATCGGCCAAGCGCGAAAGCAAGATCAGCCCTAGCGCCCATCCTGTCTCCTGTTGCGCTATCAAAAAAGAAGCGCTCAACCCCAACACAAAGCCTGCAATTGTCAGTGTCTGCGGGCTCAGGCCCACCCTTACACAAGCTGCGGCCAGCGCCTTGAGCGGTCGGTCAAGCAGCGCCAGCGCCGCGCGGTCGAGCACGGCGCTTAGCCCAGCAAGGTGAGCCGCGCAGGCTCGGCGATATCGGCGGCATCGTGGCTGACCAGCAGCGCCGCAATCTGGCGCTGGGCAATCTCTTGAAACACCAGCCGGCGCATGCGGTCGCGCAGCGCGGCATCGAGCTTTGAAAACGGTTCGTCCAGCAACAGGGCCTGGGGCTCGGCCAGCAGCGCACGCATCAATGCCACCCGGGCTTTTTGCCCGCCGGACAAAGTGGCCGGATCGGCGTGGCCATAGCCCTGCAATTCCATCTGGGCCAAGGCGTCGTGCACCCGCGCCAGCCGCGCGGCATGGGCCCCCGGCGGTACCGCAAACAGCAGGTTTTCGGCCACCGTCATGTGGGCAAACAGCAAAGGTTCTTGAAACAAAATGCCCACCCGGCGGCGCTCGGTGGGCAGGCTGTCTATGCGTTGGCCGTGCAGCAGCACCTGCCCCACAAAGTCAAACCCGGGCGGCACCAGCCCCACGATGGCTGACAACAGCGACGACTTGCCCGAGCCACTGGGCCCCATGATGGTGTGCACAGCGCCACTGGGCACCTGCACCGCCAATTGGCGCACCAGCACCCGGTTGGGTACCGCCAAGCGTTCACAGGCCACGTGCAAGCTCATGGGGTCTGGCTCCCGATAGCTAAACGCTGAAAACGACGGGGCCTGCCCACCCACGCGGCCAGCGCAAACATCAGCCATGGGGCCAAGGCCTGCAGGGCCGCATAGGCCGCGGTGAGCGAGCGTTGGCCGCCGCTGGCCAGGGTGACTGCCTCGGTCGCCACGGTATTGAAGCGCCCGCCGCCCACATACAGGGTAGACAAATACTGCGCCACGCTGACCGCAAAGCCCACTGCAAAAGCGGCTGCCAGCGCGGCTTTGAGCAGCGGCCATTTCACCCGCCACAAAAACGCCCAGCCCACCACGCCAAACGTAGCGCTGACCACCCGCAGGCGATCGTCAAAGCCGCTGTAGGCTGGGGCCAGCGCAATCAACACATAGGGAATGGTGACCAGGCTGTGCGCCAGCATCACGCCCAACCACTGGCCGTCCAAGTCCAACGCCAGCGCCACGCGGTGCAGACCGATCACCCACAGCACCGAGGGCAGCACCAGCGGCACATACACCCAGCGGCGCACAGCGGCCTCCCACTGCGGCGGCGCGGTTTGCAGCCAAGCCACCGTCCACACCACCGCCAAGGCCGCGCTCCCGAGCGCAAAGCCCAAAGTATTCGTGAGGGTAGGCAGACTGCCCCAGACCGCTTGCCAAGCGCTGGCAGTGATCAGTTCGGGCCATACGCTGGGGAAACGCCACACGCCAGCCACCGAACTCACCGCCAGCACCGCCACCACGGCCAGGTACACGCCGCCCAGCAGCGGCAAAGCCAAGCGCAGCAGCGGCACCTGCAGCTGTCGCATCCGCAGGCCCAGCTTGTGGCGCGTATCGGCCTGCGCCGACACCGCCCAACCGCGACGGCCGCTGGCGGCTTCGCGCCGCTGCCACGCCTGGCCCAAGCCACGCCAAAGCGCCCACAACGCCGCACTGGTGATGGCCAACAGGCCCGTGAGCAACACCGCACCTGCCGCGCCGGTCGCGTTGACATCGGGTTCAGCGTCGTTCAGCCAAGTCCACACCAGCACCGCAAAAGTGGGCGGTGAGCCTGGGCCAATGACTTGCGCCACATCCACCACCGTCAGGTTATAGGCCAGCACCGCCGCCAGGGGCGCCGCCAAGCGTGGCGCCAGTTGCGGCCAGACGATGCGCGCCCACGCCCGTTGCGGGGTGTAGCCCAGGGCCCGCGCCACCGACAGCTCTTGTGCCAGCCGTTGGGCCAAATCAGCCCGCTGCAACTGAGCCGCCGCAGCCCATAGCAAAAAGGGGGTTTCTTTCAGCACCAGCACCGCAATCAGGCCCACCCCTAGCGGATCTTGGGTGGTGGCCCAGGCGGGCGGGGCTTCAAACCCGGTGGCCCAGGGCGACAGCACCCTGAGCAGCCAGCCGCTGGGCGCCACCAAAAACGCCAGGCCAATGGCAAAGGCCGCGTGCGGCATGGCCAGCATGGGGGCCAAGGCACCCACCAGCCGCTGCCACATGGGACCAGGAAACGCCACCGCCAACACGGCCCGCGTCAACAGCAGCGCCAACAAGGTGCTGGCAACGCCCGTGAACAAGCTCAGCAGCAGCGCAATCGGCGTTTGCGGATCGCGCCAGACGGCTTGCCAGCCCGTTAAATGCAAGCCGCTCAGCGCCGCCGCCAAGCCCGCCCAGACGATGGGCCCCAAGGCCACCGCTGCCAACAGCCCAGCCAGCACCGGCTTATGCCACCTGCCCGGCTGCTGGGTATTCGCAAGGGGCGCCGCAACGGTCATCACAAGTAGATGCCTACGGCCTTAGACGCTGTAGCGGCGCGTCCATTCGCGCTCGATGGGGTCTACCCAACTGGCATGCGGCTCGGCCCACACCGGCGCCGCAGCTTCAATTTGCCCGGCTGCGCGCTTGGCCGTGAAGCGGGCCCGATCGGCCGCGGGCAATCGATCCAGCGCCAGCACGGTCGGGTCACCCCACACCGCGATATCGGCCTTGTGTGCCTGGGCTTCGGGTGACAACAAAAAGTTGGCCCACACCTGCGCTGCTGCTTTGGCACGGCTGTTAAACGCAATGCCAATGAAATGCGTGTTGCCCACCGTGCCCGATTCAAACTGCCAGCTCACAAAGCTGGGCAGTAAACGACGGGCCGCAATTTCGTTGGCAGTCTCGTTGGGATTGAAGGTCGCGCCCAGCAGCAGTTCACCGTCGCTGACCATCTGGCGAATGACGGCTGGGGTGGCCGGAAACTGTCGCCCGGCTCGCCAGGTATGCGGATGCAGGGCGTCTAGATACGCCCACAGCGGCGCCGTCACGCTGGCAAACCGTTCGGGGCTGTGCGCTTGGTACAGCGCGCGGCGGTCGGGGCTGAGTTCAAGCAAGGCCTGCTTCAGCAAGGTGGTACCCAAAAAAGCGGGCGGGCGGGCATAGGTGATGCGGCCAGGTTGCGCCCGCGCCAGGGCCAACAACTGCGCCATGCTCTGCGGGCGTTGCGCAGGGCCAAGTCGCGCACCATCAGCAAAAAAAGTGAGCTGCGCCATGCCCCAGGGCGATTCAAAGCCCTCGGTGGGCTCACCAAAATCAACGCGGGTGGTGGGCTTGCCCTGCACGTCCACCCAAGCAAAGTTGGGCAGGCTTTCAGCGAAGGGGCCAAACAGCAGGCCTTCGCGCTTCATGGCCAGAAAGTTTTCGCCGTTGATCCAAAGGGCGTCGACGCTGCCATCGCTGCGATTGGCGGCTTTTTCAGTGCGCACCCGGCGCACGGCTTCGGCGGTATCGGTGAGCTTGACATGCTCCACCAGCACGCCATAGCGGCGCTGCATTTGGCCTGCCGCCCATTGCAAGTAGCTGTTCACCCGCTCAGAGCCGCCCCAGGCATTGAAATACACGCGCTGGCCGCGGGCTTGGGCTTCAATCTCGGCCCACGTTGACGCGGCGGTGGCGCTGGCTGGGCTACCCGTCTGGGCGTGCGCCATCGCGGGCAAAGCCGCGGCAGCTACTGCGGTTTGCAAGATCAATCGCCGGGTGGGGGAGTTGGGCTGCATCAATGAAGTTCTCGCCACAAAAAAGTAGGTAGGCAAAGAGGTGGGCAAAAGCCGTTGCCCAAGCGGTCAACCCAAGAGCGCCTGCGCGAATTCTCGGGCGCGAAAGGTCTGCAAATCGGCGAGCTTTTCGCCCACGCCCACAAAGTACACCTTCACCGGCCGCGCTTGCGGCTGCGCCAGTTGGCGCTGTTGCGACCAGCGCGCAATGGCCGCCAGCACGCCGCCCTTGGCGGTGCCGTCCAGCTTGGTGACGATCAAGCCGGTCAGGCCCAGCGCGTCGTCAAAGGCCTTGGTTTGCGCTAGCGCGTTTTGGCCGGTGTTGCCGTCAATCACCAGCAGCACCTCGTGCGGCGCGCCGGGCTCGGCCTTGGCGATCACGCGGCGAATCTTGCGCAGCTCTTCCATCAAATGCAGCTGGGTGGGCAGCCGCCCAGCGGTGTCAATGAGCACCACGTCTTTGCCGCGCGCGCGGGCCGCACTGACGGCATCAAAGCTAACGGCTGCGGGGTCGCCCTTGTCTTGTGAAATCACTTCCACCCGATTGCGGTCGGCCCACACGGTGAGCTGCTCGCGCGCGGCGGCCCGAAAGGTGTCGCCTGCGGCCAGCAACACATGCTGGCCCGCGTCGGCCAAGTGTTTGGTGAGCTTGCCGATGGTGGTGGTTTTGCCCGCGCCATTGACACCGGTGACCATCAACACCGTGGGCTTGTGTTCACCAATCACCAGGGCCCCTTCCAAGGGCTCTAGCAGCCGCGTGAGCGCGCTGGCCAAGGCGTTGCGCGCCTGGGTGGGGTGCGTGGCGCCTGCCGCCACCACGCGGGCGCGCACGTCGGCCAACAACTGCTCGGTGGCGTCCACGCCGGTGTCGGCTTGCAGCAGTGCGGCTTCTAGCTCTTCCCAAAAGGCGTCGTCGATCTTCTGGCCGACGAAGGCCGTGGCCAGAGTGCTGCCGGTTTTCTTCAAACCCGCACTGAGGCGTGATAGCCAATCGCCGCGCTGGGCAGCATCCGATGGGGCCGCGGGCGCGGCGGTCGGTGCGGCGGGGATTTCAATGGCTGCTTGCACCGCGCGGCCAATGCGGCTTTCACCCTCTGCAAAGGTCTGGGGTTTGGTGATCGAATCGGCTACTACCGGCGAACTAACAGCCGAATCAGCTATCTTTTTTATAGCTTCTTCGCTGTGGGCCGTTGCAGGCTGCGTCGCAGGCTTGGGGCCAACCGCAGTGGGCACCGATGCAGGCTCGGCAACCGGCACGGGGGCTTTGCGACGAAAAAAACTGAACATATCTTGGGTTTCTAGAATCAATCCATTCTATGAAAGCCCTGTTGTCTTCTGTGCTGGTGGGTCCCGCCGCGTTGCGGCCCTGGGCCTGGCGGCTGTTGGGTGTGATCGCGGCTGTGGCGCTAAGTGGTGCTGCGCCCGTCTTGCAGGCGCAGCCTGCACCGGCTGCGGCGCCCGTGCCGCCCGCAGCCGAGGTGCTGGCCAGTGGCGCCACCCGGTGGCAGTTACCCAACGGCTTTACCCTGATCGTGCAGCCCGACCGGCGCGCCCCCACGGCCATCCACATGGTGTGGCTGCGGGTGGGCTCGATGGACGAAGTGGACGGCACCAGTGGCGTGGCGCACGTGGTGGAGCACATGCTGTTTAAAGGCACGCCGCGCCTGGCGCCGGGCGAGTTCTCGCGCCGCGTGGCCGCGTTGGGTGGGCGTGAGAATGCCTTCACCGCCCGCGACTTCACCGGCTACTTTCAGCAAATTCCGGCCGAGCGCTTGGCTGATGTGATGGCCTTGGAAGCAGACCGCTTTGCCTTCAATCAGTGGGCTGATGTGGAGTTCACCCGCGAAATTGAAGTGGTCAAAGAAGAACGCCGCCTGCGCACCGACGACAACCCACGCTCACGCCTGTTTGAGCAACTCAGCGCCACCGTGTGGCAAGCCCACCCCTATCGCCGCCCCATCGTCGGCTGGATGAGCGACTTGGACGCCATGACAGCCCAAGACGTGCGCGACTTCTACAAGCGCTGGTATGTGCCCGCCAACGCAGCCATCGTGGTGGTCGGCGATGTCGACCCCGCTGCGGTGTACCGGCTGGCGCTGCAGCACTACGGCCCGATTGCGCCGGGCGCCGTACCCGATCGCAAACCGCGCACCGAGCCCGAGCAGCGCGGCACACGCCGCATTGAATTGAAAGCCCCAGCCGAACAAGGCCTGGTGGCGCTGGCCTTCAAAGTGCCGCAACTCACCTTGCGTGAAAGCACGCCCGAGCAACGCGCCGCCGGTGAAGATGCCCTGGCCTTGAGCCTGCTGGCCGCCGTGCTCGACGGCCACAGCGGCGCACGCCTGGCCCGCCAGTTGGTGCAAGACCGCCCGGGCGCCCCGCGCGTGGCCGACTCCGCCAGTGCCAGCAACGGGCTGTGGGGCCGTGGGCCGTCGCTGTTTTTCCTGAGCGGCGTGCCCGCTGCGGGCCGCACCACCGCTGAAGTGGAAGGCGCACTGCGCGAGCAAATCAGCCGCATCGCCCGTGAAGGCGTGACCGAGTCTGAACTGCGCCGGGTCAAGGCCCAGTGGTTGGCCGGTGAGGTCTACAAACTCGATTCATTGATGAACCAAGCGCGTGAATTGGGCAGCTACTGGTCGCTTGATTTGCCTCTGAACGCAGGTGAGCAGCTCATGCAGCGCGCCCGCGCCATTACCGCCGCCCAAGTGCAAGCGGTGGCACAGCGCTACTTTGGGGATGACCAGCTCACCGTGGGCACGTTGGTGGCGCTGCCACCTGACCCCAATCGAGCCCCGCGCCGCCCCGGTCCGGCCCTGCGCCACTGATCGGCACCCATCATGAACGCTACATTTTTTATAGCTGCTTACGCTGATTTCAAGGGCGCAGCAGGCCAATTGGCTTTAAGACTTGGCGGCGGGCTGCTGGCTGCCTTGGCGCTGTTGGCAGCACCCGTGGCACAAGCCAATCTGCCTATTCAGTCTTGGACCTTGCCCAACGGGGCGCGGGTGCTGCTGGTGCATTCGCCCAATATCCCGATGGTGGATGTGCAGATCGACATCGACGCGGGCAGCCGCCGCGACCCGGCCGACAAGGCCGGCCGCGCCCAGGCCATGGCCGACTTGTTTGATAAAGGCGCCGCTGCCCACAACGGCCTGCCACCCCTGGACGAAAACGCGGCCAGCGAAGCCTGGGCCGATCTGGGCGCCAGCTTTGGTGCCACCGCCAGCGCCGACCGCCTGAGCTTTGGCCTGCGCAGCCTGACCGAGCCCGCCACGCTGCAAGCCGCCGCTGCCTTGGCCACGCGCCACTTGGCTGCGCCTGCTTGGCAAGACGCCGCCGTGCTGGGCCCCATTTGGCAGCGGGATCGTCAACGCTGGGTGGCCAGCCTGCGCGAAGCCCAATTGCGCCCCGCCACGGTGGCAGCTCAAAGCTTTGGTCGAGCGGTGTTTGGCCCTCACCCCTATGGCCGCGACGTGACAGCCGACACCCTGGCCCGCATTGGGCTAGACGACATGGCCCAAGCTTGGCGCGAGCAGGTGCGCGCTTGCGGGGCGGTGGTCAGTGTGGTGGGTGCCTTGCAGCGCGATGCGGCTGACCAGTTGGTGCGACAGTTGTTAGCCGGGCTGCCCGATGGCCGCAACACCGTCAGCGACGCCTGCCCCACACGCCCCGCAGTCGCTGAAGTGCCAGCGCTTACAGCGGCCTCTGAGCAGCGGGTGCCATTTGATTCAGCCCAGGCCCATGTGCTGGTGGGCCAGCCCGGTTTTGCGCGCCCTGACCCGGATTTTTTTGCGCTGACCTTGGGTAACTACGTGCTGGGAGGCGGTGGATTTGTGTCGCGCCTAAGCCAAGAGGTGCGTGAAAAGCGCGGCTTGAGCTATAGCGTCTACAGCTACTTTGCGCCGGGCCGCCACGCAGGCGCTTTCACCATCGGGCTGCAAACCCGGCCCGATCAGGCCGACGCGGCGCTGGCCGTGGTGCGCGAGGTGCTCAAAACCTATGTGGCCCAAGGCCCCACTGATGCTGAACTACAAGCCGCCAAAGACAACCTGATTGGTGGCTTTGCCCTGCGCCTGGACAGCAACCGCAAGCTCTTGGACAACATCGCCAACATCGGCTGGAACAACTTGCCGTTGGACTATTTGACGACCTGGCGCGACGAGGTTCGCAAGGTGTCGCGCGAGCAAGTCACCCGCGCCATGCAGCGCGTGCTGCAGCCCGAACGCATGGCCACGGTGCTGGTGGGTGCGCAGTCGGCGGCCAGCCGCTAACCCACCAGCCCGCTGCTGCGCCCGGCCGCCAGACGCTACAGCTTGAACACCGACACCGCCTGCACCAGCAACTGAGAGCGCTGGCTCAGGCTGTCGGCTGCGGCGGCGCTTTGTTCGACCAAGGCCGCGTTTTGCTGGGTGGCCTGGTCCATTTGCTGCACTGCGGCGCCCACCTTTTGCACGCCCTGCGCTTGCTCGGCACTGGCTTGGGTGATTTCGCCCACGATGTCGGTCACCCGCTGAATGGCCACCACGATCTCTTGCATGGTGTTGCCCGCCCGATCAACCAGCACCACGCCCTGCTCGACCCGCTGCACGCTGGCGCCGATCAGGTCTTTGATTTCTTTGGCCGCCGCGGCACTGCGCTGCGCCAGGCCGCGCACCTCGCTGGCCACCACCGCAAAACCGCGGCCCTGTTCACCCGCACGGGCGGCTTCCACTGCGGCGTTCAGGGCAAGGATGTTGGTTTGAAAGGCAATGCCATCAATCACGCTGATGATGTCGGCAATTTTGCGGCTGCTGTCATTGATGCCGCGCATGGTGTCCACCACCTCGCGCACCGTGGCGCCACCGGTTTCGGCCACCTGACTTGCGCCTGCCGCCAATTGATTGGCTTGCGCGGCGTTATCGGCGTTTTGGCGCACGGTGCTGGCCAGTTGATCCATTTGCGCTGAAGTCTGCTGCAGCGAAGTGGCCTGCTGCTCGGTGCGGTGTGACAAATCGCTGTTGCCCTGGGCGATTTCTGCGCTGGCGGTGGCCACGGAATCGGCGTTGTCGCGCACCGAATGCACGGTGCTGGCCAGGTTGTCGCGCATGGTGCGCAGGGCCGCCACGATGGTGGTGTTGTCGCCGTCGCCCACAGGGATGTGGGTGGTCAGATCGCCGGATGCCACGGCATCAGCCACTTGCTTGAGCTCGTCAGGTTCTGCGCCTAGTTTTCGCACGATGCGCACCACGTAGACGCAAAAGCCGATCAGCGCCAGCGCCACGATTGCAATAGCGGTCAACACCAGCCAACGCGCCGTGCGCGCTTCCTTGACGATCTCCACAAGGTGCTCGTCTAGGTCACTGCTGTGCCTTTTGTGCTCCGCACTCAGCGGGGTCAAAAAGGCGTTGCGAGCGGGAATGGTCTTGTCCACCAAAAAGGCCATGGCTTCGTCTTTGTTGCCTGCCTTGATCAATTCAATGTTGGCAGTGGCAGCAGCAAAAAAAGCGTTCATTGCGCCCGGTAATGGTCGCGAGCCCACGCCACCGCGATCTTCCTGATCTGACACACCATAGGTCTCCACCTGCAACTGGATGTGCTTGACCTTGGCATCAATATCAGCCAGCGTGGCTTGCAGCTCCTGTGGGTTGCGCGCCAGCATGGCGTGGCGCACTTGTAGCGATGCGCGGGTGACGTGCAGCTCAATGTCAGAGATCGTGTTGAGCTGCGGCGCGTGCAGGGTGCGTACTTTTTCTGCCTCTTCAATGGCCGGATTCAATAGCGCCACCACCATCGCTGCCACCACCACCAGCGCCAGGATGAGCACGCCGCTCATCAGGCCTAGGCGCTTGGCGATGCTCATACGGCCTGACGTGGGCTGCCGCATCGGCGCACTCAGCTTGGGCACATGACGGACGGCTGAGGCCGCAGGGGGGTGAGCAGGCAACTGCGCCATGGGGTGGCTCCTGTTGATATGGCGTGGCGGCTACTGCCAAATTGCTGCAGCCAGCCCCAAGTTCTGTTGAAACCATCAAACCGAGATGATGCAACATACTTGGTGCGGCCTTGAGGCGCGCCGTTTGACGGACCAGTAAGCCCGACCGTCAAGCTAGGTCGCTACTGGCAAAAATGGGGTGCAACTGATCTACCCAGTAGTCCAGTTCGTCCAGGCCAATTTGCAGAAGGGCCAAGCATGCCGGGCCGTGCTGCTGCCATTCAATCAACTCTGGCAGGCCTTGGTGGTTTTGCACCAAATGCTCGGCCACCAAGCCCATGGCAATGAGCTGCTGCACCGGCACTGGGGTATGGGCCTTGCCCAAGACCTCAAAGTCGTGGTGCAAGCGCACCGCCAGCGTCAAGGCCCGGGGTAAGTGCCACGCTCTAGCCACCAAAGCACCCACCACCGCATGATCAGTCTGGTGAGCAGCATTTTCAGTGGCGGTAAAGCTGCGGTCGTGGCGCGCCCAAGCTTCTGCCAAAGTGCCGCCATAGCCCCGCACGCTTTGCATCAAGATAGGCATGCCCACATGGCAGAACAGACCGTAGGTGTGGGCTTCGCCAGGTTCCAGGTCTCTATACAGCTGCCGGGCCATAAAACCGCAAGCCAGCGCACGCCAGGTGGAGGTGTCCCAAAAGCGGCCCATCAGTCCTTCCGGTACGGTGATGGCGCGGCGGATCAGAAAGCTCGACAGCACCGTGCCCGAGGGCTTCAGGCCCAAATAGGCCATGGCCTGCTCCACCGTTTGGGCGGGTCGGCTGCGCGCATGCAGCGGGCTGTTGGCGGTTTTCAGCAGCCCCGCCGCCAAGGCCACATCGGCGCTGGCGATGCGGGCGAGTTCGGCGGGGTCCGGGTCGTCGCTGGCCAGAGCCTCTTGCAGGCGCACCAGCAACTCGGGGCACGGCGGAATGCGAATGTCTTGAGCCGGGCCGTGCGCCAAGGCATGGTCAAGCTCAGCGTCTACACGGCGTGCGATATCCATAATGGTGAATCAACGAAAGAAACGGGCACGAGCGATGGGCAACACGGCGAACCTAGCATGGTGATCTGACTGTGGCAGAAAAACCCAGCACCCCCCGTGCTCAGCCCAAGCCGCCCATTGACGCGGCGCCGCAGCGACGCAACCGACGCGGGCCTACGTCGGCCACCCACGCTGCCGCCCATGCGCCACAAGTGGTGCATTTGCAGTCAGGGGTGTGGCGGCGCACCCGCATCGACGTGTTAGAGCACCCGGGTTTACGCCCGACACCGGCGCGGCTGCGTGAGACCCTGTGGAACTGGGCCCGCCACCATGCAGGTGGCGATCTGACGGGCTGGCGGGTGGCCGATGTCTTTGCCGGCACCGGCGTGCTTGGCCTGGAGGCCGCTTCGCTGGGTGCCTCTGCGGTGTGCTTGGTCGAACAACACCCCGCCGTGGCCGCTGCACTGCGGGCCACTTGTGCAAGGCTAAAAGCCGAGGCAGCCGGCGTGCAAGTGGTACGCGCCGACGGCCTGAGCTGGCTGCAGCAACAGGCCACGCGATCACTGCAACTGGTGCTGCTCGACCCCCCATTCGCCCAGTCGCATGACTTGGGCTTGCAAGCCATTAAGGCTGCCAGCGGCGTATTGGCGCCAGAAGGCGCTATCTATTTTGAAGCGGCTGAGATGTTGGACGCGGCCACCTGCGCGCCCCGCGGCCTGGCTTTGCAGCGCCACAGCCGGGTGGGCGCGGTGCACGGCCACTGGCTGGTAGGCGCGTCGCCATAATGCGCCGCTGCAGCGCTAGCAGTTGAACCCTATCGCTTTTGCCAAAGCCCCTGGAGCACCTTGTGAGCACCATCACTGCTGTCTATCCCGGTACCTTCGACCCGCTGACCCTGGGCCATGAAGACGTGATCCGCCGTGCCTGCCAGTTGTTTGGCCATGTCATCGTGGGCGTGGCGGCGGGCCATCACAAGCGCACGCTGTTCACCTTGGCTGAACGCATGGACATGGCGCGCGACGTGGTTTCGCCTTATGCGGGCCAAGTCGAAGTGGAAAGCTTCTCGGGCCTGCTGCGCGACTTTGTGGTGAGCCGCGGCGGCCGCGTGGTGCTGCGCGGGCTGCGGGCGGTGACTGACTTTGACTATGAATTTCAACTCGCCGGCATGAACCGCAGCCTGATGCCCGAAGTGGAAACCGTGTTCCTGACCCCCACCGACCGGTTTCAGTTCATCAGCAGCACTTTTGTGCGGGAGATCGCCACTTTGGGCGGTGAGGTCGATAAATTTGTGTCGCCCGTGGTGCAGCGCCGCTTGGCTGAAAAAGTGGTGTCGCTGGGCCGCGAATAGCGCCCCTCGCGCCTAGGCGGCTGCGGGCAACGCGCCGCGCGAACGGGCCGATTCACTCACCGCCACACCTGCGGGGTGGCTCATGCGCCGCTCAGGCGACACCGCATACACCCGGTGCTGCACGGCGTCTGTGGCGCCAATCGGCAGCACCTTGAACTGCAGCGCAGTCTCGTCGGCCACCATGGTGGGCATAGGGAACACGCCAGCCCCCCCCTGGCCAAAGGCTTTCATCACGGCGGTGTCGTCAAAGTCAGCCAGCACGCGGGGCTTGATGCGCAAGTCATCAAACCAGCGCAGCAACTGTGCGCGCAGCGCGCTGTCGCCCCCAGGCAGCAGCATGGGCGCGTCGTGCAGGCTGTGCGGAAAGCCTTTGATCAGCGGGCGCGCCAAATTGGCGGTGGCCAAAAAAGTCACGCCCCCTTCAGCCAGCAAATGGTTAAAGCCGCGCACGTTCATGTTGCTGGGCATGGGGCGGTCAGAAATCACCATGTCCAGCTCATGCACCGCCATCAGGGCCAACAGTTCGTTGAAGCGGCCTTCGCGGCAATGCAGATGGCTGGCGTTGGGCATTTGCAGCACGGGTTCTAGCAAGCGGTAGGTGACCACCTTCACCACCGAGCCGGTGACGCCCACACGGAACTGCGTGGGCGCATTGCTGCTGCGTCGACCACGCAAGGCTTCCTTGAGCGATTCGCCCACGCTAAAGAGGCGATCGGCGAAGTCAAACACCAGGTGTCCAGTCTCGGTGAGCTCCAACTTGCGACCCGCACGCCGCCACAAGGGCTCGCCCACCGCCGCTTCGAGCTGACGGATTTGGGTGCTGATGGACTGGGGCGTGACATGCAGTTGTTCGCCCGCGCGCGCCACCCCACCGCTTTTGGTCACGGCCCAGAAGTAATGCAAATGCTTGTAGTTGAGGTGCTGCACGATCGTAAAACCCAATTTGATGAATGGTTATTTTCACCTCTGTTTTTTGGAGTTGACAACTGCTCCCTTTCGAATGTGTGGATTTTTCATGACGCCTACATTTCGCCACCAGTCGTGCGGCCTTGAGCCTTGCAAAGCGCTCTGCAGCCCTGTCGTGCCAGTCGCGGGGCTCAAGAGAAAGCGCTAAAGCTCAATTGCTGCTTCGGCCGCTGGTTTTCGTGTTCGCAACTGTTCCTCACCTGGAGACACACACCATGGAACGTCGTTCATTTCTGACCAAAGCCAGCGTTGGCGCTGGCATCGGCGCCGCAGCAGCGGCGGCCCCGGCCATCGTGGCCGCCCAGTCGCCGCAAGTGCGCTGGCGTTGTTCGTCGGGCTTCCCCAAGTCGCTCGACACCATCTTCGGCGCTGCGGAAGACGCCGCCAAGCGCATCAGCGAAGCCACCGGCGGCCGCTTCCAGATCACCGTGGCGCCCGCTGGTGAAATCGTCCCGATGCCGCAAGCTGCCGATGCCGTGCAAGCCGGTACGGTGGAGTGCTCGCACACCGCCGCCTTCTACTACGTCGGCAAGGATCCGACTTGGTCGCTGGGCACCTGCGTGCCGTTTGGCATGAACTTCCGCCAGCACAACGCGTGGTGGTTTGAAGGCGGCGGCGAAAAACTGTTCAATGACTGGCTCAAGGGCCAGAACATGCGCTACATCTTGTCGGGCAACACTGGCGCCCAAATGGGCGGCTGGTTCCGCAAGGAAGTCAACACGCCCGAAGACGTCAAAGGCTTGAAGATGCGCATCCCTGGCCTGGGTGGCCGTTTGTGGGCGGGCATGGGCGCTGTGCCCCAGCAGATCGCTGGTGGCGACATCTATCCCGCTTTGGAGCGCGGCACGATTGATGCCACCGAGTGGGTCGGCCCGTACGACGACGAGAAGCTGGGCTTTAACAAAGTGGCCCGTTTCTACTACTACCCCGGCTTCTGGGAAGGTGGCGCTGCCCTGGGTTGGCTGGTCAACGACCGCGCCTGGAACGCACTGCCCGCCGACTACCGCGCTATCTTTACCGCCGCCGCACACGAGGCCAATGCCGACATGATGGCCAAGTACGACGCCCGCAACGCGCAAGCCCTGCGCCGTTTGATCGCCGGCGGCACGCAAGTGCGTCCGTTCCAGCGTCCGTTGATGGAAGCTTTCTTCCGCCAGTCGCAAACGATGTACGCCGAAATCAGCGCCCAGAACGCGAACTTCAAACGCATCTACGATCACTACGCGGCGTTCCAGCGCGAGTCGGTGAGCTGGATGCGTTTCACTGAAAACACCTTCGACGACTTCATGGCGTCCGCGCTGCGCAGCTGATGTTGAAGCTGCGCATCTGCTAAGCGCCAGCCGCGTGTGGCCGCTTGATGCGTGCCACACCGCTACAAGCCCCGCTTCGTCGGGGCTTGTTTGTTATGGCTGTTTGAAGGATCCGGGTAAACCCCAAACTCCTCGGTCAGCGAAACAACACATCCGATTCCCCTGGTTGGCCTGCATGGAGCCAACCACCACACACACAAAGAGGGTGCCCATGAACGCCTTGCTGGCTTTCTCCAAAGGCATGGACTGGCTTACCGAGCGAATTGGTCGCTCGGTGTACTGGTTGCTATTGATCGCAGTCGTCGTGAGCACGCTCAACGCGCTCGCCCGCAAGATGTTTGACGTGGGCTCTAACGCCTATTTAGAAGCGCAGTGGTACATGTTTGCCACCATGTTCATGCTCGGCGCGGGCTATGTGTTCTTACATGACCAGCATGTGCGCATTGATGTGATCTCTAACCGCTTGTCGCGCAAGACCCAGATGTGGGTCGATATCGTCGGCATCGTGCTGTTCATGATTCCCTTGTGCGTGTTTGTGGCCTACACCTCACTGCCGTCCATTGCGCTTGCCATCAAAACCGATGAAGTGTCCGCCAACCCCGGCGGTTTGCTGCGCTGGCCTCTGTACATCATGGTGCCGATTGGCTTTGGCTTGCTGGCCTTGCAAGCGGTGTCTGAGTTGATCAAGCGAGTGGCTTTTGTGATGGGCCGCGGGCCCGACCCACACGCCAAGC
>JAAFIY010000028.1 GCA_013297985.1 Comamonadaceae bacterium
GGTGTGGCGCACGTCCACGATGTCGCCGTTCAACACGGTGCCGTTGGCATTGGTGAAGCTGCCGACTGCGTTGCCACGGGTGATGCGGTATTCGCTGCCCACACCGGTGATGCTGATGGCCGCGCCGGTGGTCAGGCCCGCTACGGTGAAGCTGGCGGTTTGCGCGGAGCCCTGGGCTGCGCCGGTCAGGGGCGTGAAGCTGAAGGTGTCTGGCGTGGCGTCATTGCCGCTAAAGCTGGCCGCGACGGTGCAGTCGGCCGTCACCGCGCTGGTGGTGAAGGTGGTGCCGCTCAAAGTGCCACCGCAATGGCTGCCACCCGCGGCCATGTCGGCGGCGTAGCCGAGGTTGGCGCTGACGGTGAAGCTGGGCGTGGCGTTGTAGGCCACCACCTGCGCCCCGCTGGGGCTGATGCTGCCATTGGCCCCGGCAACGCTGGCGGTAACCGTGTAGCCGCGCCCTGCGCCGCAGGTGGGCGATGCGGTGCCACCGTTGGGGCCGTTGCAAGTCCAGGTGTAGGCGCTGGCGGTGCTGGCAAAGCCTGTGACCGTGCCTGGGCTGCACAGGTCGGCGCTGGGGGGCGGCGCCGCAAACGGCGAACTGCTGGCGTGGGCGCTGCCGCAGGCGCCCGAAATGGGCGGAAAAGCATCAAAAGAAGAAAAAGACTGTCCGCTGCGCACGAGCCGAACCCAGTAGGCATTGGTCTTGCGAACGGCGATGGCGCTGCCGTCGTTGAAATAGACGATCCACGCGCTGGCCGGGTTGAGCACAGAGGACGAGGAAGTCCAATGCGGCCCAGATAAACCCGTGGGCGTATTCGGGAAAGCGGTGGTGTCAATTGCGGGCGCGGTCGTGCTGTCGATCTTGATCAGGCTTTCCAACTCTTTGACATTGGGCAGCCGCCAGTCGCTAAAGCCCAAGTGGTTGGCTGCGTTGCGGGCCGTGACTTCGGCCAGGGCTTGTGCCCAGGTGTAGATGGTCGGCGTACCCGCGCAGGTGCTGCCACTAAGGCCCCGCACGCAGCGGTCCCACACCAGGTCGGTGCCGCTTTGAGTGACGGTGCCGTTGGCATTGGGAGTAAAAGTAAAGGCGGGCTGTCCGCCGCGCACAAGCCGAACCCAGTTGGTATTGGCCCCGTCAAAGGCGTTGGCGTCGCCGTCGAAGAAATCGACGACCCACGCGAGGGCCGGGAGGGGCGCGTATGAGTCAGATGTCAAATAGCTGCTGGTCTGGGTAGATGGGAAATAGCTGGCGTCAATCGTCGGGGCGGCTGTGGCACCCATGTGCACGATGCCAAACAACTCACGCCGGTTGGGCAAGCGCCAATCCGTGAAGCCGCAGCGGCTGTTGGTGTTGTGGCCCGCATCGGGGTAGTTGGCTTCGGTGGCGGTGTTCCAGGTGGCCTGCTGGCTTTGCAAGCTCCACACCGCGCCAGTGACGTTGTCGCGGGTGCAGGCCCAGTCGGTGGCGGGGGTGCCGCTGGGGGTGTCGGTTGTGTTGGCCACCAGGGTGCCGGTGCATTGATTGGGGCCAGTGGTGGTGCCTTCATCTGCGCCGTTCCAGCAGATGCGGGTGAAGTCAAACCCCGCAGCACCGCCGCCTGTTTTGGTGAACTGCCCGGCTGCAAAGGCGGCGTCGCGCCCATAGCGGGCGTCTTGGTGGGGGCGCGTGCTGGTGTTGCTGGCCGTGATGTCGCTACACACCACCGCAGCGTTCGATGCGTCATAGCAACTGGTTTGGCCGGTGTCGTTCAGCCCCGGCGCGGTGGCGGGTGCGGTGGTGGTGATGAAACTGGTGCTAAAGCTGCCAATGGTCAGCCGGGTGTTGGTGCCCGTGTTGGGGCTGGCGCTGGCGGTGTGGCGCATCACCACGGTGTTGCCGTTGCTGACGGTGCCTGCGCTGCTGGTGAAGCTGCCGCCGTTGATTGAGTATTGGCCACCGTCGGAGATGCTGATGGGCGTGGCTCCACCCAGGCCCTGCACGGTGATGGAGTTAGAAGTGAGCACCGCGCCCAGGCCAGAGCTGAAGCTGCCCGTGCCGCCCGCAAAGCTGAAGCCGTCGGGCAGGTTGTCCACAAACGTGGCGGCGACGCTGCAGTCGGCGGTGATGGTGCCGGTGGTGTAGCTGCTGCCGCTCAAACTGCCGCTGCAACCGCTGGCGCTGGCACCAAAGCCGCTGTTGGCCGTGACAGCCACGCTGGCCGTGGCACCGTGGGCCACCACCTGGCTGCTGGGGCTGACGCTACCCCCTGCGCCAGCGCTGGCGCTAACGGTGTAGCCGCGCCCGGCGGTGCAGACGGGTGACGCGCCCGCACCGTTCAGGCCGTTGCAAGTCCAGGTGAAGTTGCTGGCGCTTTCGGTGACCGTGCTGGCCGTGCCCAATCTGCACAAGTTCACGCTGGGGGCGGTGGTTACCGGCGGGCTGCTGACGGCAGCGCTGCCGCAGGCACCCGGTGGATAAAGGTTCACCTCGCGCACGAGCCGGACGGCAGAGAGCTCTAAAGCATCAAAGCCCGAGCCACCTGCATTGAAATTGAGGTAAGAAAAGGCAGGCTTCTCGACGGAACTGGTGCTGCCACCCACGGTAAAGGCAGCGGATATCCGCAGCGGTAGGGTGGTGGAAGTCCAACTGGTTTCCGAATTCGGGAAGGCGTTGGCGTCAACCCAGGGATACGGTTGATCTATCTTGACTAAGCTCTCCAGTTCTTTGACGTTGGGCAATCGCCAGTTGTTAAAGCCCAGGTGGCCGGACGCGTTGCGCTGTTGGACCGTGTCCAGAGCTTGCAACCAACCGTGTCTTTCCGAAGTACCGTCGCACCCCACACCGCTTCGGCCCAGCACGCAGCGATCCCACACCAAGCCAGTGCCACTTTGGGTGACGGTGCCGTTGGTGTTGACAGAAAAAACAAACTCGGACGGGGGGCTGCTTACCAGTCGAACGAGGAAGGGGCTACCAAAGAAGGTGTCGCTGGACTTGTCCCAGAGAAATTGACTACCGTCACTGAACCTGACCAACCACGCGGAGAGCCCGTTGGCCACAGAGGTGTCAGCTGTCCAATAGTCATTGGGGCTGGTGAGCGGGAAATAGCTGGCGTCAATCGTCGGCGCGGCTGTGGCACCCATGTGCACGATGCCAAACAACTCACGCCGGTTGGGCAAGCGCCAGTCATTCAAGCCGCAGCGGGTGTTGGCGTTGTCATTGGCGTTGGCGGCAACTGCGGCGGCCCAGGTCATAGGGCCCTGGCTTTGCAAGCTCCACACCGCCCCCGTGACGTTGTCGCGGGTGCAGGCCCAGTCGGTAGCTGGGGTGGTGCTGGGGTTGCCGCCAGTGTTGGCCACCAGGGGGCCGTTGCATTGATTGGGGCCAGTGGTGGTGCCTTCGGGCGAGCCGTTCCAGCAAATGCGGGTGAAATCAAACCCCGCTGCGCCGCCGCCTGCTTTGGTGAGTAGCGACATAACGGCCAGGTTGTCGCGCCCGGTGTTGCCGTCTTGGTAAATTCTGCCGGAGGTGACCTGCCCACAAACGTCTGCCGCATAGCCGTCCGAGCGTGCGCTGTTGCACTGGGTCTGCCCGGTGTCGTTCAGTACCTGGGCTTGGGCAGGCAAAGCGCACCACCCCAAGCAAACCAGCAGCAGCGCGGCACGAACGGGGGCAAGCAAGTTTTTCATGGGGGCGCATTCGGCGGTAGACCACACACCCCAGCCAAGCCCACCCCAAGCGCACCGCAGCGCAAGGCAGCAAGCAAAGTGGCCAAGAGGCCAAGAGGAATCAAGCCAGTGTAGGGGGCTGACCCTGTGGCAGCAAGGCGTGGCGCGCTTCGGCGCTGCGCTTCGGAGCCGCGCTGTCAGCCCGCCAAGCCAGCTGCTAAGCCCGCCGCAGCAGTGCGCTGCCCTAAGCCAGCGCCTGCAAGGCCTGCAGCCGCTCCATGGCGGCAAACCATTCTTCTTCAGCCTGGGCTTGGCGCGCATGCAATTGGGCGGCGCGGGCGGGGTCGCGGGTGTACAGGTCGGCGTCGGCCAGGTCGGCTTGGATTTGCGCTTGCTCGGCTTCTAGTGCGGCCACTTGCGCGGGCAGCTCGGCCAGTTCGCGTTGCTCTTTGTAGCTAAGCTTCTTTTTTTGTAGCGCCTTAGGCTCTAAAACAGGGCGCTGCAGGCCGATTGGGCTTGAATATTCAGCGCCCCGCGCTGCGGCAGCGGCGGACGTGGCCCGCAGCGCCCGGCCGCGTTCGGCCTGCACCAACCAGTCAGTCACGCCGCCTTCGTATTCGCGCCAGGTGCCGGGCTGCTGGCCGGGCTCGTCGCCTTCGTAGGCGATGACGCTGGTGACCACGGCGTCCATAAAGGCGCGGTCGTGGCTGACCAAAAACACGGTGCCGTCGTAGTCAGCCAGCAGGCCCTCCAACAACTCCAGGGTGTCGATGTCCAAGTCATTGGTGGGCTCGTCCAGCACCAGCACGTTGGCGGGGCGGGCAAACAGGCGCGCCAGCAGCAGGCGGTTGCGCTCGCCGCCAGATAGGCTTTTGATGGGCGAGGCGGCACGCTCGGGCGCAAACAAAAAGTCGTTCAGGTAACTTTTAACGTGTTGGCGGCGGGCGCCAATTTCGATCCATTCGCTGCCGGGGCTGATGAAGTCTTCTAGCGTGGCTTCGGGGTTGAGCGCGGTGCGCATCTGATCAAAGTAAGCCACGCTTTGCTGGGTGCCGCGCCGCACCACGCCGCTGTCGGGTTCCAAGTCGCCCAAGATCATTTTGAGCAGCGTGGTTTTGCCCGCGCCGTTAGGCCCAATCAGGCCGAGCTTGTCGCCGCGCAGCACGGTGGCGTTAAAGCCTTGCACGATGGGCTTGCTGCCAAAGGCCTTGCCCACGCCTTCTAGTTGCGCCACCAGCTTGCCGCTGGGCACGCCGCTGTCCACATCCAGTCGCACGCGGCCCACCACGTCGCGACGGGCGGCGCGGCGCTCGCGCAGATTTTCCAGCCGGCCAATGCGGGCCACGGCGCGGGTGCGGCGCGCCTCCACGCCTTTGCGAATCCAAATCTCTTCTTGCGCCAGCACTTTGTCAGCGCGGGCGTTCAACACCGCTTCTTGCGCCAGTTGCTCAGCCTTCAGGCCCTGGTAGGCGGTGAAGTTGCCGGGGTAGCTCCACAGGCGGCCCCGGTCCAACTCCACGATGCGGGTGGCCACGGCGTCTAGAAAGGCGCGGTCGTGCGTCACCAGCACCACTGCGCCGCGAAAATCAATCAACAGGCCTTCTAGCCAGCCGATGGCGGTTAAATCAAGGTGGTTGGTGGGCTCGTCTAGCAGCAGCACATCGGGGCGCGTGACCAGGGCGCGCGCCAGGGCCACGCGCTTGGCGGTGCCGCCCGACAAGGTGCTCACCACGGCTTGTGGGTCAAGCCGCAGGCGTTGCAAGGTTTCATCCACCCGCTGCTGCCAGGTCCAGCCGTCTTGGGCCTCAATTTGGCTTTGCAGCGCGGCCAAGTCGCCGTGGCCGCTGGTGTATTCGTCCATTAGCGCCCGCACGGCGGCCAGGCCCTCGGCCACGGCGTCAAAGATGGTGGAGTCAGCCGCCAAATCGGGCTCTTGCGGCACAAAGGCCCATCGCAGCCCGGTTTGGCGCTGCAGCACGCCGTCGTCCAATTGGTCAATGCCGCCCAGCACCTTGAGCAAGCTGGATTTGCCCGCGCCGTTGCGGCCAATCAGGCCCACCCTTTCGCCCACCTCCAACGCAAAATTGGCGCGATCGAGCAAGGGCCAATGGCCATAGGCCAGTTGGGCGTCAGACAGTGTGATGAGGGCCATTGAAACCAGTGCATTGCGCTGCCGATGGCCACGCAAAGTCGTGAAAGAATCAGGGATTCAAACACACAAAAAAGGAGCTCCCCATGACGCATCCCAGCGCCTTCAACCCGGGTCGTCGGTACATCGCGCGCGGCGCAGCAGCGCTGGCCTTGGCCGGGCTTGTGGGCTTTAGCCTGCCCGCCCACGCGCAGACATTTACCAACAGCCAGTTGGCGGGCACCTACACCATCACCAACGGCGTTAACAACGACGGCAGCAAATACGACGGCAAGGTGCGCCTAACGCCCGACGCATCTGGCGGCGTCACCGTGCGCTGGGACGACAACAGCATTGGCGTGGGCATGATCGAAGGCAACCGGCTGTTTATCGGCATGACCTTTGAGCGGCGATCGGTGGTCATGGCCATGACCTTTTCCCCCGACGGCCGCACCGCCACCGGTCGCTGGATCTTGCGCACCGAAGCCGGCGTGGGCGTCGAAGAGTGGCGTAAAGACTAAGGCCTGCTAGCCTGCCGGTTGAGTCGCCCCCAGGGCCTAGGCCTTGGGTTGCCGCTGGCCCCAACACTTCAGACGGTGTGGGGGCCGAGTTACAAGCTCAGGGCGTGTCTATGAACTGCTGCGTGCTGTATTCCGACACCGGCAAGCGGCTGATCGGGCTGCGGGCGCGCACATAGTCCAAGAAGGGCTCGGCGTAGTCCAAGAAGGTGTCTTCGCGGCGCGGGCCGGTGATGCCACGCAGGGTGGCGTAGCCGTCACCGCCATCGGCCAAGAAGTTGTTGGTGATCAGGCGGTAGTTGGCCGTGGCGTTGATGGGGCCCCACACACCGGCAGCGCTTTTGATTTCCAGGTTGCGAATGCGCTGGTTGGCGCTCTGGTTCAAGTCCACGTTAAAGCGCAGGCTGGCAGCGTACGGATAGGCCCCGGTGTTACCCGAACCGGCCAACACAAAGCTGATGCCGTCTTCCAACGCCTGCTTGACTTCTGCACCCGTCATCGTCAAACGCACCAGCGTGTTCTTGAACGGCAGCACGGTGTAGACCCGGCCTACGGTGATGTCGCCCGCAGCCACATCCACCCGCACGCCACCGGCGTTTTGCAAGCTGATGTCGGCACCGCCAAACGCTCGGCCACGTTCCAAGAACACCTGTGCGACCAGTTGCTGAACGTCGCCGCCGTTGGCGTTGACGCGCGCGTCGCGGTTACAAGCGTCCCCCAAGGCCGAGCGGGTGACGTCGCGACGGGTGCCCGGCACACGGCGCAGGCATAGGTTTTCAGCGGCGCGACCAGCCACGGTGTTACCAAAGGCGTCTTTGGCGGCCTTGAATGGCGCCAAAGCTGCGGTGGCGGCGACTGACGGCGTGGTGACACGCAGGCTGGGCTCGGCGGCGATGTCAGCTTGCATGGCCGTCAGATCCGCGCCGGTCACGGCGTTGTTACCACGCCGAATGCTGTCGCCAATCAGAACGTTAGGCTTGCCCGCGCAGGCGGTGACGTCGCCCGATCCGTCAAACGACACCCGCAGTTCGCCCACCACATAGGAATACTGCCAAGCCTGCACGATGCACACCGGGCGCCCATCGCGGTTGGTGGCGCGGGTGGGATACGGGCCTTCAGCCGTCAGGCCATAGTTGCGCAAGCTGTCAGGCCCCAGCAGGGTGTGCGAATCACCGCCCACGATCACATCCACACCCGACAGCCGGGCCGCCAGGGCGCGGTCATTGGCGTAGGTGTAGTGAGTCATGAGCACGATCTTGTTGATGCCTTGGGCCAGCAGCGCATCAATTTCGCGCTGGGCTGCGGTGGCTTCGTCTTCAAAGGTGGTGCCGGGGTCGGGGCGTGAGGAGGCTTGCGTTTTGTCAGCAATCGTCAGGCCCACGATGCCAATGCGCTGACCCGAACGGGTGACCACCGTGGACGGCCGCACCAGCGGCGTGGGTGTGGTCAGCGGACTGCCCGCACGCGGACGCAAGTTGGCGCTCAACACCGGCGTGCGGCAGGTGCCAGTGTTCAAGAAATCGATGAACTTCTTAAGGCCCGCGTCGCCGTTGTCAAACTCGTGGTTGCCCAGGGTGAAGGCGTCAAAGCACACCGTGTTCATCATGGTGGCGTCTGAGCGGCCTTCGTCCAAGGTGTAGTACAGGTCGCCGGTGATGGCGTCACCCGCGTGCAGCTTCAGCACATTAGGGCGACCGGCCGACAAGGCCTCAATGGCCGCCGCGACGCGAGGAAAGCCGCCCAAATCCACGGTGACCGACTCACGGGTGCCCGCCGCGTTACGCAGCGTCAGGTTGGTGGTTTCTGCGTCCAGCCGTGAATGGTGGTCATTGATGTGCAGGATGGTGACTTCCATCGGCTCGCCGCCGTCACCACCGCCGCAGGCGGCCAGCAGCGCAGTGGCGGCCAGTGCGACGGCGCCCAGCGCATGCTTAGCGCGCCGAGGTAAACGAGAAAACTGGGTGTCGAAATCAGAGTTGGAGGTGGCGGCCATGCTGCGCTCTTGGGGTGGACAGAGACACGCACGTTGCCGCGCCTACATGCCACTTTGATGACAACCCCAAGACGGCGCTGGGCTCTGGCGCTGCCCCCGCCGCTACGCGTAGGAATACACCCCCTGCCCCGTTTTGCGCCCCAGGCGGCCCGCCATCACCATTTCTTTGAGCAGCGGGCAGGGGCGGTACTTGCTGTCGCCGTATTCGCGCAAATACACCTCCATCACCGCAAGGCACACGTCCAGGCCGATCATGTCGGCCAAGGCCAGCGGGCCAATGGGGTGGTTGCAGCCGAGCTTCATGCCCGCATCAATGTCTTCGGCAGTGGCCAGGCCTTCGGCCAGCACAAAGAAGGCCTCGTTGATCATGGGCACCAAGATGCGGTTGACCACAAAGCCGGGCGCGTTCTTGACTGTGACCGGTGTTTTGCCCAGCGCCTGCGCCAGCGCATGCACCGCCGCATGGGTGGCATCGCTGGTTTGCAGCCCGCGGATGATTTCCACCAGCGCCATCATCGGCACCGGGTTGAAGAAATGCATGCCGATGAAACGGTCAGCGCGGTTCGTCGCCGCCGCCAGTTGGGTGATGCTGATGGATGAGGTGTTGCTGGCCAGAATCACCTCGGGGGCCGATTGGGCGTCAAGCTGCTTCAGGATGCGCAGTTTTAGGTCGAGGTTTTCTGTGGCGGCTTCGACCACGATTTGCGCGGGCGCCAGCAGCGCATAGTCAGTGCCCGCGCTGATGCGGCCCAACGCGGTGGCGGCAGCGTCTTCGGCCAGCTTGCCTTTTTTTACCAGCCGGTCCAAGCTGGTTTGCACATTCTTCAGGCCGCGCTGCACCGCTTGTTCTGACACATCCACCATCACGGCCAGCAGGCCCGAAGTGGCGCAGGCTTGTGCAATACCGTTGCCCATGGTGCCTGCGCCAATGATGCCGACGGTGGTGATCGGGTTGCTCATGAGTGAAAAGACTCCGGTTGTCGTTGAAACTAGGCGTATGAATCAATTGAATTACATCATCGTGGGCGGCGGCTCAGCCGGTTGTGTGCTGGCCGCTCGCCTGTCAGAAGACCCCGCCACCCAGGTGGCCCTGCTCGAAGCCGGGGGGGACGACAAGAGCGTGCTGATCCACTGCCCCGCCGGGGTGGCGGTGCTGGCGCAAACCGGGGGGCACAACTGGGCGTTTGACACGGTGCCGCAGCCCGGCCTGAATGGCCGCCAGGGCTATCAGCCGCGCGGGAAGGTGTTGGGGGGCTCGTCGTCAGTCAACGCCATGATCTACATGCGCGGCCAAGCGGCTGACTACGACAACTGGGCTGCCATGGGCAACCCGGGCTGGTCGTTTGCCGATGTGTTGCCCGCCTTTAAACGCGCCGAGCACAACGAGCGCGGCGCCGACGCCTTCCATGGCCAAGGCGGGCCTTTGAATGTGATGGACCTGTGCGACCCCAACCCATTGGGCCAGGCCTTTGTGCAAGCGGGCGTGCAAGCCGGTTTTGCCCACAACCGCGATTTCAACGGCGCAGACCAAGAAGGCGTGGGGCCCTACCAAGTCACCCACAAGGGCGGTGAACGCTTTAGCGCCGCCAAGGCTTACCTGACGGCTGCCGTGCGGGCACGGCCCAATTTGCACGTCGTCACCGGGGCGCAGGCGCGCAAGGTGGTGATGCGCGGCAAGCAGGCGGTGGGGGTGGAATACCAGCAAGCGGGGCAGATCAAGCAACTGATGTGCAGCCACGAGGTGCTGCTGTGCGCAGGCGCCTTGCAGTCGCCGCAGTTGTTGATGCTCTCTGGCATTGGCCCGCGTGATCATTTGCTGGCGCACGGCATTGGGCCGGTGGTGGAAAGCGCTGGTGTGGGCCAGCAGCTGCATGACCACATTGACGTGGTGCAGGTGGTGCGCGCGCCCAAGGCCACCGAAAGTTTTGGTTTGTCGGTGGGTGGCGCCTGGGCGGCGCTCAAGGGCATCGTGCGCTGGCGCAATGAGCGGCGCGGGCTGCTCACCACCAACTACGCCGAAGCTGGCGGGTTTATCAAAACCACTGCGGCTGAAGCCACCCCCGATGTGCAGTTTCACTTTGTGGTGGGCCAGTTGGTCAACCACGGCCGCACGCCCGTGTGGGGGCATGGTTATTCATGCCATGTGTGCCTGCTTCGGCCCAAGTCACGCGGCAGCGTGATGTTGGCCACGGCTGACCCGCTGGCCGCGCCGCTGATAGTTGGTCAACCACGGCCGCACGCCCGTGTGGGGGCATGGTTATTCATGCCATGTGTGCCTGCTTCGGCCCAAGTCACGCGGCAGCGTGATGTTGGCCACGGCTGACCCGCTGGCCGCGCCGCTGATCGACCCGAATTTTTTGGGCGACGCGGACGATTTGCAGCGCCTGCGCACCGGCTTTCGGCACATGCGGCGCATCTTGGGCCAGCCTGCGCTGCAGGCCTATGGTGGGCAGGAGTCGCCCGCATCCGCCCGGGCGCAGACTGATCTGGAACTGGAGATGTTCATCCGCGACCACGCCGACACCGTGTATCACCCGGTGGGCAGTGTGCGCATGGGGCCTGATGCCTCTGACCCGCTGGACGCGCAAATGCGGGTGAAAGGCGTGGGCGGCCTGCGGGTGGTGGACGCATCGGCCATGCCGCAGATCATCAGCGGCAACACCAATGCGCCGGTGATCATGATGGCCGAGCGCGCGGCCGAGTTCATCCGCGCCGCGCAGCGCCAGCCCGAGGTGGTGCAGGTGGCGGCCCCACCGGTGGCGGTAGCTGCCGCAGTCTGACGCGGCTGCGCTTCAAACAAAAAATGGCTTTTGCGCGCTAAAACAGTGCGCAAGCAGCTACTATTTTTGTAGCAAACGGGTTGAGGTCGCCAAGGCCAATCGACCTAAGTTAAGCGACCAAGGGTGGCCGCTCCATGGCCTCAAGCTGCTCGCGCAGCTGGGTGACCTGATCGGCCCAGTAGGCGGCCGTGCCAAAAAAACCAAAGCTGCGCTGAAACACCGGCTCATGCCAGCGCTGCGCCAGCCAGGCGCTGTAGTGAATCAGGCGCAGGGTGCGCAGCGGTTCGATCAGCGCCAATTCAGCGCGATCAAAGTCGCGCCATTGTTCGTAGCCATCCAAAAGCGCGCCCAATTGGGCCTGGGCATCGGCGCGTTCGCCGGACAACAGCATCCACAGGTCTTGCACCGCGGGGGCAGTGGCGCAGTCGTCTAAATCGACAAAGTGCGGGCCGCTTTCGCGCCGGGTTTCGGGGTCACCGGGTGTCCACAAGATGTTGCCGGGGTGGCAGTCGCCGTGGGTGCGCAGGGTGCGGGCTTGTGCCAGGCCGCTGGCAGCCACGGCCTCTAGACATTGGGCGCTGACTTCAGCCCATTCGCTGCGGTGTTCGGGGGCGATGCCGTGCCGTTCGCCTGTGGGCGCGGGGGCGTCCTGCGCGTGCGCCGACATGCTGCGCACGGCGTCTTCCTTCAGCAGTGACTGCCGTGCATCGTGGCCTAAGCGCTGCAAGCTGATGGCGGGCCGGTGCGCAAAAGGCTGGCGCGCGCCCACGGTGTGCAAGCGGCCCAGAAAGCGGCCAATCCATTCCAACACCTCGGGCTGGTCCAGCTCGGGCGTGCGCCCGCCCTTGGCGCGGCTCACCGCGCAGCGCAGGCCGTGGTGCTGCAGCAGGGTGGGCACAGGGCCGCTGCCCAGCGCCAGCGGTGGCACCACCGGCACATCGGCTTCAGCCAGTTCGATGGCGAAGCGGTGTTCTTCTGCGATCTGCGCGTCAGTCCAACGCCTAGGCCGATAGCACTTGAGCACCACCGACTTCGCGTCGCCATCAACAGGCTCGTCCAGGTGCGCCAGATACACCCGGTTTTCGAATGAATTGAGGGCGCTCAAGCGCCCATCGGGCCGCAGGCCTGCGGCTTCCAGCATGTCCAGCACCTGATCGGGCTGGAGCTGGGCGAAATCGCCGACGCCGTCGGTGGGCGATTGCGCAGCGGGCATCAACCCTCAGCCAGCACGATCTCCACCGCAATATTGTTGCGCGTGGCATTGCTGTAGGGGCACACCTGATGCGCGGTGTTCACCAAATCCAGCGCGGCGCCGCGCTCCATGCCCGGCAGGTGCACCACCAAGCGCGCGGCAATGCCAAAGCCAGCGGGGGCGATGGGGCCGATGTCCACACTGGCGTCAATGCGGGTGTCAGCGGGCATGGCCAATTTCTTCATGCCGGCCACAAACTTCATCGCGCCAATGAAGCAGGCTGAATAACCGGCCGCAAACAGCTCTTCGGGGTTGGTGCCCGCGCCGTTGCCACCCATTTCCTTGGGGCTGGCCAGCTTCACATCCAGCGTGCCGGCGGGGCTGACGCTGCGGCCGTCGCGGCCACCGGTGGACGTGGCTTTGGCGGTGTACAGCACTTTTTGCAAGGGGGTGACCATGAGGGGCTCCGGTAGATGGTGGATGAAGCCTCAATTGTCGCAGCGGCCATCCTGCGGGGCCGTCGCGCGCTTGACCGGGGGGCGCCGGAGTCCCCTGCCGTAAGCGCGCCAGCTTTGCTTGCAGCCTGCGAAGTCAACGCACTCGGCACCTTTTGTCACACCAAGGGGTTCCACTAGAATTACATAATTACACAGTTACAGTATCCTAGCGTCTCGCTTCAATCAACTTTTCGCCCGCTCAAAACCGGCCTATGGACTCAAGCCTCACCGATGACCCGGTCAGCCTGCGCCCCAATTCGCTGCACGACAGCGTGGCCGCGCGGCTGCGCGATCGGGTCTTTGACCGCACCTTGGCGCCCGGCGAGTGGATTGACGAAAAAGCGCTATCGGCTCAATGGCAGATCAGTCGCACGCCCTTGCGCGAGGCGCTGAAGGTCTTGGCGGCCGAAGGCTTGGTGGAACTGGTGCCGCATCGCGGTTGCCGCGTGGTCGAACTATCTGACGCTGATGGCGACAAACTGTTTCCGGTCATGGCCCTGTTAGAAGGCCGCTGCGCGTTTGAAGCGGCAACCAAAGCGACTGATCAAGACCTGCATCACCTGGGTCAGCTACACGCTGACTTGGAACGCCACGCAGCCAACGGCGACCTTGACGCCTATTACCGGGCCAACCACAGCTTTCACACCCGGGTGCAGGCGCTGGCCGACAACCGTTGGTTGCTGCGGGTGGCGGACGACCTGCGTCGCTTCATGCGACTGATGCGCGGGCGTCAATTGAAGCTGCCCGGTCGGCTGCAAGCTTCGCTGAATGAGCACCGCGTGCTCATGGATGCATTTGAGCAGCGCGACGCCCCCCGGGCTGAGCGCGCAATGCACGACCACCTCATGGCCCAACTTAACGCTTTGCATAAGCTGCGTGCCACTGAAGCGCCCCCTGCCAAAACCGAGGCTTCTCATGCTGGATGAAATCCGCGCCGCCGCACAACGCCGCACGCAGGCGCAGCGCCAGTTGCGTGCAGTCAGAGATGCCATCAAAGCCAGCAAGCAATTGCTGTCTGGCAGCGGCGAACTCAACGGCATGAGCGCCGCGCGCGATCTAGTCCAGTTGCTGGGCGCGCTGCAAGGCGACGCATTGAATGGCTTTTTTGACTACCTGGCCCAAGACTTGTCGCCGGACCCCGGCAGCGTGCTGCGCAGCGCCCGCCGCTATGCGGAGCAGCCCGACGCAGCAGCCCTGATCGACCTGACGCGGGTGGTAGAGCCGCCGCGCCAAGAGCTGTTTCGCCGCTTGAACCGCGCGCCCGGTGGCACCGCTGCCATCTTGCACTTGCGCCGCGGCCTGTTGGAACGCTTGGCCGATCAACCCGCCTTGTCAGTCATTGAAGCTGATTTGCTGCATCTGCTGGGCAGTTGGTTCAACCCTGGTTTTTTGAAGATGCGGCGGGTGGATTGGCAGTCACCGGCCGGTTTGCTTGAAAAAATCATCCAGCACGAAGCGGTACATGCCATTGATGGTTGGGACGATCTGCGCCGCCGCTTGCAGCCAGACCGACGCTGCTTCGCGTTTTTTCACCCGCAGTTACCGGATGAGCCATTGATCTTTGTGGAGGTAGCGCTGGTGCCCGAGATGCCTGCGGCCATTGCACCCCTGATCCACAAGCAGTCCGAACCCCTGCCACCCAGCCAGTTCAAGGTGGCGTGCTTCTACAGCATCAGCAACTGCGAACGCGGATTGCGCGGCGTGAGCTTGGGCAACTTTCTTATCAAAAGCGTGGCTGAGCAGCTGCAGCGCGAACTGCCACGCATCAAGACCTTTTGTACCTTGTCGCCCATGCCGCTGTTTGCGCGCTGGCTCAAAGCCTTGGGCAGCGCAATTGAAGTGCCCGGGCTCAAGCGCGGTGGCCCCCAGGCCTTGGTGGCCGCACGTGACCAATTGCTGGCAGCCGTCGACGGCGACTGGGCGCGACTGGCCCAGGCGGGCACGCAACAAACACTGCCCGCGCCAGCACAGGACGCCTTGCGCGCCCTGGGTGCCGCGTATTTGCTGCATGCGTCGCACACGCCCCAAGGCGACCCGGTGGCGCGCTTTCATCTGGACAATGGCGCACGCTTGCAGCGTATCAATGCACAAGGCAACCTGAGTGCGCGCGGTTTAGACCAAGCGTTCGGCCTGATGGTCAACTACCTGTATGACCTGCCCAAAATTGAGGAAAGCCACGCGCGCTTTCGTGCAGGCGAGGTAACCCGTTCCCGCGAGGTGGCTGCGCTGCTCTAACCCTGCAAGAGCAGCTGTATGCCGCCCATTACAACCAGACTAGGAGACATCCCCCATGAACCCCACCCAAGCGCGCCTGCCGCGCCGTCAACTGCTGCTGGGCAGCGCCGCAGCCATTGGCTTGCCTTTGGTCGCACCCATGGCCTGGGCGCAGGCCTGGCCCAACCGGCCGGTGACCACGGTGGTGCCCTTTCCACCCGGCGGCGGCACCGACGCCTTTGCCCGCCCTTTGTTTGCCGCGATGAGCCGCACCAGCGGGCGCCAATTCATCATCGACAACCGGGGTGGAGCGGGCGGCACGCTCGGCGCGGGCATTGCGGCCAAGGCGGCGCCTGACGGCTACACCTTCTTTATGGGCGCGGTGCACCACTCCATTGCGCCCAGCATGTACCCGCGGCTTGACTACAACATTGAAACTGACTTTGTGCCCGTGGGCCTGGTGGGCAGCGTGCCGCAGGTGGTGGTGATCAACCCCAGCCGGGTACAGGCCAAGACCTTGGCTGAGTTCTTGGCCTTTGTGCGCGCCAATCCTGGGCGGTTGAATTACGGGTCAGCGGGCAACGGTACCTCGCACCACTTGGCAGGCGAGTTGTTCAAGATTCAAAGCCGCACCTTCATCACCCACATCCCGTATCGGGGCGCGGGGCCTGCTTTGCAGGACTTGATTGCGGGCCAGGTGGACATGATGTTTGACGGCCTGGGCTCATCGGCCGGGCATATTCGCGGCGGGCGTTTGTTGGGGCTGGCGGTGGCCTCCGACACCCGCGCGCCCGGCTTCCCCAACATTCCCACCGCGCCTGAGAGCGGCATGCCGCAATACAAGGTGGGCACCTGGTACGGCATGTGGGCGCCCAAAGGCACGCCAGCGGCCATCATCACCGCCATGCAAGACGAAATGAAGAAGGTCTATGCGCTCGAAGAAGTGCGCAACACCTGGACGGGCCTGGGCACCAGCGTGCCCAACTTGTGGGGCGCTGACTTTGGCCGCTTTGTGAGCGATGAAATCAAGCGCTGGGCCGAGGTGGTCAAGACCTCGGGCGCCAAGCTCGAATAAGCCCCGCCCACCGTCTTTGAACTAGATAGGGCTGTAGCGCCCTATTTAATTGCCTAAGCAGCTACAAAATAAATAGCAAACAGGATTTGCACAGTGAGCACACCCACGCCTGCCGCCCCCGCACCGACACAGCCTAACGCCAACCTGTTCGTGGCGCTGCGCAGCGGCTTTCCGGCGGATTTGTCAGCCACCGCCGTGCATTGCGTAGACACCGCGCAGCCGCTGCACTACAGCTGGCATGACCTAGACCGCGCCAGCGCCATGTTGGCCAATTGGCTCGACAAACTGGCGCTGCCCGCAGGCTCGCGCATCGCCGTGCACACCGACAAAAGCGTTGAGGCGCTGATGCTGTACCTGGCCGTGCTGCGCGCGGGCCATGTGTATTTGCCGCTGAACAATGCCTATCAGGCCAGTGAGGTGGACTATTTTCTTGGCAACGCCCAGCCCGCTGTGGTGGTGTGCGCCAGCCGCCACTTTGGCTGGGTGAGCAAGCTGGCCTTTGCGCGCGGCGTGGCGCATGTCTTTACCCTGAACGACGACCGCACCGGCACCCTGCTCGACCGCGCCGCGCAGATGAGCGATGTGCACACACCCGCCGTGCGCAGCGCCGATGACTTGGCTGCCATCCTGTACACCAGTGGCACCACCGGCCGCAGCAAGGGCGCGATGCTGACGCACGGCAACTTGCTGAGCAATGCGCAAACGCTGAAAGACTTCTGGGGTTGGAAGCCGGGCGACGTACTCATCCACGCCCTGCCCATCTTTCATGTGCACGGCCTATTTGTGGCCAGCCACGGCGCGCTGCTCAACGGCAGCAAGATGATCTGGCTGCAGCGCTTTGACCCGGCGACCGTCGTTGAGCACCTGCCCCAAGCCACTGTGTTCATGGGCGTGCCCACGCTGTATGTGCGCCTGCTGGCCGAAAGCCGCTTGAATGCTGCCGCCTGCGCCAACATGCGCTTGTTCATCAGCGGCTCCGCCCCGCTGCTGATCGAGACTTTTAAAGACTGGCAAGCCCGCACCGGACACACGATTCTGGAGCGCTACGGCATGAGCGAAACCGTCATGCTCACCAGCAACCCCTATGCCCCCGCCAGTGCGCGCAAGGGCGGCACGGTGGGCCCGCCGCTGCCGGGCGTGGGCGTGCGCGTGCGGGGCGACCAGGGGCAAGAACTGCCCACAGGTGAAATCGGCGGCATCGAAGTGCGCGGCCCCAACGTCTTCAAAGGCTACTGGCAAATGCCCGAAAAGACGGCCGAAGAATTCACGGCCGACGGCTGGTTCAAAACCGGCGACGTGGGCCGCGTGGATGCCGATGGTTTCGTGACGATCGTCGGCCGCAGCAAAGATCTGATCATCAGCGGCGGCTACAACGTCTACCCGACCGAGATTGAAGGCTTCATTAATGAGCTGCCCGGCGTGCTTGAAAGCGCTGTGGTCGGCGCCCCCCACCCCGACTTTGGCGAAGGTGTGGTGGCCTTCGTGGTGCCCAAACCGGGTGCGGCGGTAGACGCGGATGCCGTGATCGCCGCGCTCAAAAAACAGATCGCCGCCTTCAAGGTGCCCAAGCGGGTGAACGTGGTCGACGCCCTGCCGCGCAATGCGATGGGGAAGGTGGAGAAGAAGGTGCTGCGGGCCGGGGTGGTGGGGGTGTTTGGGGGGTGAGCGCCGAATCTGCCAACGGCGTTACCAGTCCGGGTCCGCTCGAACCTCAGACGCCTGAGCAGTTCGGGCATGTACTCACTGAAGCCCAAGAAGCTCAGGCCCGGCTCTATCGCCGTTTCTGCATCACCAGAATCGATTTTCAGGAGACTCGCGACACCCTCGACGAACTGTTGCGGTTGCGACTCCCTCTACCGAGACGCTCGCTACCGAGCCCGCTTTTGCAGGCACTGACTACGGCCTTGATCGTGAGCTATGCCCGCCCGTTCGTTCCGTCGCGTGGCCTCTCAATTGCCGAGAAGGCTGTTCCCGGCAGCTTGCTGCGCCGGTTGACCGCAGATGAGCGCAAGTCGCACGATCTCATGATTGACCTTCGCAACCGCGAGGTCGCCCATTCAGACGCTGACCGATTGGAGATCACGATTCGGGCGTTTCCAGGAGGTGACTTCTTCGTCCTACGCACAACCCGTGCGCCTTTCTTGCGAAAAGATCTACAGCACCTCCGACGAATCGTCGTCAAGCTTGAGAAAGAGCTTGACTTGCAGTGCGAGGCGCTTCGTTCAGAGTTGCCGCACCACGTTTACTTGTAGATTGGGCACCTGGCAGCCAAGTCCGGTTGAGACGGCAGAGAGACTGTAGCTTGATGACAAAAGGCACACTGAACCGATATCATCGCGGTGCATGAAACCGTTTCGTTGGTCGCCTTCCAAGAACGATCTCCTGAAGGCAGAGCGCGGTCTTTCTTTTGAAGACATCACGGTGGCTGTTGAAGCCGATGGTCTGCTGGCGGTGCTGCCGCATCCGAATCCCAAGAAGTACCCGCATCAAAAGATCATGGTTGTGGCTGTAGCTGGATACGCCTACTTGGTGCCGCTGGTTGAAGAGCCCGACCACTTTTTCCTGAAAACCATCATCCCAAGCCGCAAAGCCACCCGCGACTTCATCGGAAAGGACTCCCACGATGTCTAAGCTCGATCCGTACGAACTCGAAATCTTGCGTGGCTATGAGTCCGGCAAGTTAAAGCCTGCGAGCGATGAGGCCGAACGACAAGGTCTGCGCGCTGCGGCTCGAGCCACGGCCATCAAAGACAAGCGCGTGAACATCCGGCTGTCGAGCGTGGATTTGCAAGACATCCAAGCCCGCGCCTTGGCCGAAGGCATGCCCTACCAAACCCTGATTGCCAGCGTGCTTCACAAGTACGTGGCGGGGCGCTTGCTGGAGCGCGAACCTGCGGGCAAAACCCTGCAACGGCGGGCGCGCACCCCAAGCACCTGAGCGCGCCACTGAAGCGCCGAGGCGTGTGACGGCACGCACACGCGGAGAGACGCAGTCGAAAAATTCATATAGGAAGCTGCTAAACTCGTCTCCTATATGAATTCTTCCGTGCCGGATTCGGCCAGCCACCCCGCTGCTGCGCAAGCATTGATCGCCGCCCTCGCTCAGGCTTCGATGGGCGCGGCGTCAGCCGACCAGAGCCACGATGCCTTGGGGCCAGAGGCCGTGTCTGCGCCGCCTGCCCAAATTCCATCCATCGGCCCGACATCGGGCAGCGCCCCATCCAACCCTGGCGGGGTTGCGATCGAACTGGCCCCGCCCGCCGCCTCCCGCCAACTGCGCCTGGCGCTCAACACCTCCGACGAGCAGCGCCAACGCCTAGTCAACCTTCAAGCCGCCTTTGCGAAGGTGTGTAACGCCCTGGGCCCACTGGTGCAGCAAACCCGCGTGTGGAACCGGGTGGCGCTGCACCACATGGCCTACAAGGGCCTGCGCGAGCAGTTTCCCGACATGGGCTCGCAAATGGTGTGCAACGCGATTTATTCGGTGTCGCGCAGCGCGCGGCTGGTGTTTCAGCACCCAAAGAGCCCATTTCATTTGTCGCGCTTGCCAGCGGGCCGCGCGCTGCCCTTGCTGCGCTTTGGTGACGACTGCCCGGTGTACTTTGATCGCCACACGCTCAGCGTGAAGGCGGGCACTTTGTCGATGTACACGCTGGACGGCCGCATGCGCTTTCAGTTGGCCCTGGCGGCTGAGGACGAGGCGGCCTTTCATTCGCACAAGCTGCGCGAGATCGTGCTGGCCCGCCGCGCCGACAGCGTGTTTGAACTGAGCTTTGCACTGGTCAATGAAGCACTGGCTGCCGCCGACGAGGCGGGCGACGCCGCCACGCCGCCCACAGCGGAAATCCCGGAATACCTGATCGTGGATGTGCTGGATGCGCCCAGCCCGGCGATCAGCGCCACGCCGCCCCCTGTTTCCCCCACTGTCGCCACCCCGGCGGCACCTGCCCCATGAACGCTCCGCTCACTTTGCCCCAAGCCCCCGGCACCAAACCGCCGGACGAACTGGCCGACGCCCTGCGCGCCCTCAAGCCCTACTACGTGCGCGCCACGCTATTCAGCCTGTTGGCCGCTGCCTTGGTGCTAGCACCGTCTTGGTACATGTGGGAGGTGTATGGCCGGGTGGTCAACAGCCGCAGCCATATGACGCTGTGGATGCTCACCGCCGCCGTGCTGGGCGCTTATGTGCTGATGGAAATGCTCGAAGCCGCCCGCGCCCGGGTGATGCACGACGCCAGCCTGGCGCTAGACGCCAAGCTATCGAAGCGGGTGTTTGACGCGGTGTTTACCGCCAACTTGCGCCGCGTGCCGGTGGGCGCCACGCCCATGAATGACTTGCGCGTGGTGCGTGACTTTCTGCACGCGCCGCCGCTGTTGGCCATCATGGAAGCGCCCATCGCCTTTGTGCTGCTGGTGTTGGTCAGCATGATCAGCCCCTGGCTCGGCGTGATGGCGCTGGTGTTTGCGCTGCTGCAGGGCGCAGTGACCTGGGCCAACGAACGCAGCACCCAGCCGCCGCTGGCCCAGTCCAACCGTGCGGCCATTGCGGCCCAGCAATATGCCGACGGCAGTCTGCGCAACGCGCAAGTCATTGAAGCCATGGGCATGCTCAAGCAAATCCACCGCCGCTGGCTGATGCGCCAGCGCTTGATGCTCGGCGCCCAGGCGCAAGCCTCGGAAGCGGCCGGGCTGTACCAGGCCATGGGCAAGTTTTTGCAGATCACCCTGGGCTCGGCCATGTTGGGTGGTGGCGTGTGGCTGTTGATGCACAACCAGATCAACGGCGGCGCCGGCATGATGATGGTGGCGTCTATCTTGGGCGGCCGGGTGCTGGCGCCCATGACCAGCATCGTGTCGCAGTGGCAGCTGGTGGTGAACGCGCGGGAGTCTTACAAGCGGCTCAGTTCCGTGCTGGCGCAAATTCCAGCTCCGGTGGAGGCCATGCGCATGCCCGCCCCGCGCGGCTTGCTCACGGTAGAAGGCGTGATCGCCTCACCCCCCAACGGAGGCGCCCCCATTTTGAAAGGCGTGAGCTTTGCCGCCCAACCGGGCGAGGTGGTGGCCATCATTGGCCCCTCGGCCAGCGGCAAAACCACGTTGGCGCGGCTGCTAACGGGCCTGTGGCCCGCCATGCAAGGCAAGGTGCGGCTTGACGGCGTGGACGTGTTCACTTGGAACAAAGCCGAGCTGGGCCCCCATGTGGGCTACCTGCCTCAAGGTATTGAGCTGTTTGACGGCACCGTGGCCGACAACATCGCCCGCTTTGGCGAGCCCGACCGCCAGCGGGTAGAAGCCGCCGCGCGCATCGTGGGCGTGCACGAGGTCATCGAGCAACTGCCCGACGGCTATGACACCGACATCGGCACTGAAGGCGCGGTGCTATCCGGCGGCCAGCGCCAGCGGGTGGCCCTGGCACGGGCGCTGTATGGCGACCCCACCCTCATCGTCTTGGATGAACCCAATTCAAGCCTAGATGAAGCGGGCGACCAAGCCTTGAACCAGGCCATAGCGTCGGCCAGCCAGCGCGGCGCTACCGTCATCGTCATTACCCACCGCACCAGCGTGCTGGGCGTCACCCACAAGCTGCTGGTGCTGCGCGACGGCACCGTGGCCAGCTTTGGCCCGCGTGACCAGGTGCTGGCGGCCTTGCAGCAAGCGCAACAACAAGCCCAACAGCCTGCTACCGCCGCCAAAACGCCGCAAGCAGCTACAAATTCTGTAGCAGCACCGGCTGCTGCACCCCAAGGGAGCGCTGCATGACCGACCGCTTGAACGCCGTCGGCGCCGCCGGCGCAGCCACCGCCCCGCGCCTGGGTGGCCCCGTCATCGACGCGCCCACCACGGTGCAAATTGCGCCGCTCAAAGGCTCGCGCAATGTGCTGTGGCAGGTGCTGAAAACCTTCCGCCGCCAGTTCGCCTTGGCTGCGCTGTTTAGCGGCTTGGCCAACTTGCTGATGCTGGCCCCCACGCTGTACATGCTGCAGGTGTTTGACCGCGTCATGCTGAGCATGAGCGAACTCACCTTGGCCGCTGTATCGCTGATTTGCCTTTGGCTGTTGGTGGTGATGGGCACTGCCGAATGGATGCGCAGCGTCATCTTGGTGCGCGCCGGGGTGAAGTTTGACGAAGCCCTGGGCACCCGCGTCTTTAACGCCAGCTTTGAGCACGGCCTGGGCCAAGCGGCTCGCCGCCAACCAGGCCGCGCCTTCAGCGATTTGCTGCAGGTGCGCCAGTTCATCACGGGCCCCGGTGTGTTTGCTATTTTTGATTTGCCCTGGGTGCCGATCTACATCGCGGTGTGCTTCATCTTGCATCCGGTGCTGGGGCTGGCGTCGATGTTCTTTGCCTTTGTGCAGTTGGGTGTGGCGTGGCTGTCGCATCGCAGCTCGCATGTGCCCAGTGAAGCGGCTCAGCTTGCGCAGACCGAGTCCAGCAGCTTCTTGCAAAGCAAGCTGCGCAATGCAGAGGTGGTGGAAGCCATGGGCATGTCAGGCGCCTTGCGCCGCCGCTGGCTGGTGCGCCACCATCAGCAACTGGCCACCCATGCCACGGCCACCCACGTCACCCACCACGCGCAGGCCTGGAGCAAGGGTGTGCGTTACGCGGTGCAGTCGCTCACCCTGGGCCTGGGTGCCTTGCTGGTGATTGATGGCGAAGTGACCATGGGCGTGATGTTTGCCGCGAACGCCTTGATGAGTCGCGCGCTGGCCCCCATCGATATGGTGGTGGGCACCTGGCGCAGCTTTTTGGTGGCCCGCTTGGGCTGGAAGCGCCTGAACGAACTGCTGGTGGACCACCCAGAGCGTGACCCCGCCCTGACCCGCATGGCACCCAATGGTGCTGTGGAGTTGAAAGCCGTCAGCGCCACCGCACCCGGGCGCAGCACGCCGATCTTGAAGCACATCAGCTTGGGCGCGTTGCCGGGCACCGTCACCGTGGTGTTGGGGCCCTCGGGCTCGGGCAAATCGACCCTGGCGCGGGTGCTGCTGGGCATTTGGCCCGCCAGTGCGGGCGAAGTGCTGCTAGACGGCCGCCCCATTGACAGCTATGACCGCGACGAGCTGGGCCCCCTGGTGGGCTACCTGCCGCAAGACGTAGAGCTGTTTGACGGCACGATTGCCGAGAACATCGCGCGCTTCCAAGAGATCGACTCTGAGGCCGTGATTGAAGCCGCCCGCATCGCCGGCTTGCACGACATGATCTTGCGCTTTCCCAAGGGCTACGACACGCCCATGGGGGAAGCCGGGCAAATGCTCTCGGGCGGCCAGCGCCAGCGCATTGCCTTGGCCCGGGCCCTATATGGCCGCCCGCGCCTGGTGGTGCTGGATGAACCCAATGCCAACCTAGACGACGTCGGCGAACAGGCCCTGACGCAGGCCGTGGTGGCACTGCGCCAGCAGGGCGCGGCGGTGTGGATCGTGACGCACCGCGCAGGCATCGTGAACGTGGCCGATCAACTGGTGGTGCTGCAGGCGGGCCAAGTGCAGTTGGCAGGCCCGCGGGACGCGGTACGCGCCCAGTTGCAGCAAATGCAGCAGGCCGCTCAGGCGGCGGCCGCTGGTGCCGCTGCTGCCACAAACCCCTCGCCCACGCCGTCGTAGGTGCGCCGTCGTCGCATCCATTCATTTCAGTTTTTCGATCTGTTTTTTTGACCGAGTACACCCACCATGGTCCAACCCATTGCCCTGCCCCGCGCGAAGCGTGAGGGCGCCTTGTCTACCGACGTCAAGCCCACTGATGTGGGCGCTGCTGAACCCACTGAACTGGTGCCCCAAGGCGCTGCCAAAAGCAGCCGCTGGGGCGTGTGGGCGATCCTGATTGGCTTTGGCGCCTTCATCGCCTGGGCTGCCACCGCGCCCTTGAATGAAGGCGTACCTGCAGTAGGCATGGTGGTGGTGGACACCAAGCGCAAGCCGGTGCAGCACCAAAGCGGCGGCACCATCAAAGAGGTGCTGGTGCGCGAAGGCCAAAGCGTGAAAGAGGGCCAACTCATTGCCCGCATGGAAGGAACTATGGTGCAAGCCAACTTTGACGCCACCCGCCAGCGCTACCTGGGCCTGTTGGCCATGCAGGGTCGCTTGCAGGCTGAGCGGGCGGGCAGCGCCACCATCAATTGGCACCCCGATTTGCGGGCAGCCAGCACCGACCCCGAGATCCGCATGCACATGATGAACCAAGAGCAGTTGATGGCCACGCGCCGCAGCCTGTTGGCGTCTGATTTGCGATCCATTGACGAGTCCATTCAAGGCTTGGAAGGCCAGTTGCAGGCTTTCACCAGCATTGCCACGAGCCGCCGCCAGCAGTTGGCGCTGATCAACGAAGAGCTCACCCAAACCCGCAGCCTGGTGGCCGAAGGCTATGCGCCGCGCAATCGGGTGCTGGAGCTTGAGCGCAGCGTGGCCGACATCCAAAGTTCACTGGCTGACTTGCAAGGCAACACGGTGCGCTCGCAAGCCAGTATTCGCGAACTGCGCCAGCGCGCCACCTCGCGCACCACCGAGCTGCGGCGCGAAGTGGACACGATGCTGGCCGACGTCAGCCGCGATGTATCTACGGAAGTGGAACGCCTGAAATCGGCCCAGAGCGAGCTCACGCGCATTGACATCAAATCCCCCGCCGACGGCCAGGTGGTGGGCCTGATGGTGCAAGCCGCAGGCGCGGTGGTGGGCCCGGGGCAGAAGCTGATGGACATCGTGCCCAAAGACGAAAAGCTGCTGCTTGAAGCGCATATTCCGCCCAACCACATTGATCGGGTGAAGCCCAAGACACCGGTGGATATTCGCTTTGCGGGCTTTGCCAACACCCCGCAATTACTGGTGCATGGCGAGATCTTGAGCGTGTCCAACGACCTGATTCAAGAGCCCGGCAGCCCCAACCCGCCTTACTACTTGGCGCGGGTGGTGCTGACCGAGCAGGGTGTGCGCGAGCTGGGCCACCATGTGCTGCAGCCTGGCATGCCGGTCGAGGTGGTGTTCAAGACCGGTGAGCGCTCGATGCTTGAGTACATGCTGCACCCGCTGACCAAGCGGCTGGCCGCGTCGATGACCGAAGAATAAGCAAGGGGCCCGCCATGTCTTATGAATCAATTCGCCCGCTTGCGCACATTTTTAGGGCGGTAGCAGCTACGTTTTTTGTAGCAAGCATGGGCGCTGCCCAAGCCCAGGTTCCGGCTTCAAGCCCGGCGCGCCTGGATCTGCAAACCGCGTGGACGCTGGCGCAGCAATACGACGCCCAGGTGCGCGCGGCGCAGTCGGCGGTGGATATTGCGCGCGAGCGGGTGCCCCAGGCCCGGGCGCAAATGCTGCCCACGGTGGGCGCCAGTTTTGGCCGCAACTGGAACAACCTGGACACCAAAACCCAAAGCGAACGTGGCGAATCTGTCTCCACCAACAACTACCCCAGCAGCAACGCCGCGCTCACCGCGCGCCAGCCGCTGTACCGGCCTTTTGCGCGTGCCCAGCTCAAGCAGACTGAAGCGCAAGTGACCGACGCGCAAGCGCAGTTGGAGCGCGAGCAGCAAAACTTGCTGTCTCGGCTGGCAGAGGCCTACTTCAACGTGCTGCTGTCGCTTGAACAGCGCAGCCTGACCGCTGCGCAGAAATCAGCCACCCTGGCCCAACTAGACGCCGCCCGCCGTTTGCTGGCCGCCGGTGCGGGTGTGCGCACCGATATCGACGACGCCCAAGCCCGCTTGGATTTGCTGTTGGCGCAAGAGCTGGAAGTGGAGCAACAACTGCAGTTTGCCCAGCGCCAGTTGGAAACCATGGTGGGCCAACCGGTGGGCAGCTTGGCGGCCCTGGACGTGAGCCGCTTTGCGCCCGCTGGCCCGCAACCCAGCGCCTTGGAGGCGTGGATTGAGCGCGCCAAACAAGGCAGCCCCGAACTCGCCGCGCTGCGCGCCCAGCGCGAAGCCGCCCGCCTGGAAGTGGACAAAGCCAAAACCGGTCACCTGCCCACGGCCGATTTGCAAGCCCAATGGAGTCGCAGCAAAAGCGACAGCGTCAACGCCATCGACACGCGCTACTTAAACCGCACCATTGGCTTTTCGGTGCAAGTGCCGCTGTACGCGGGCGGCTCGGTCAATGCGCAGACGCGTCAAGCGGCCGCGGGTGTCGATCGTGTGGACGCGCAAATTGACGCCACCGAACGCGATTTGCAGCTGCGCCTGATGCGCGAGCACCGCGGCATGACCGAAGGCATCTTGCGCGTGCGCGCTTATGAGCAAGCGGTGCGCTCGGCCGAACAATCCGTCACCTCCAACCGCCGCAGCTTTGAAGGCGGCCGCCGCACCACGCTGGATGTGATCGCCGCACAAACCCAGTTGGCTGCCGCCCAGCGCGATTTGGCGCAAGCGCGGCTGGCCTATTTGTTGTCTAGCCTGCGTTTGTCGGTGCTGGCCGGTGACGACGCCGACGCCACGGTGCGCAGCGTTAACGCTGCCTTGGCCGTGCTGCCTGTGGGCACAGCCCCGCGCCCATAGAGCACCCCATCCAGAATCCGTCTGCCCGCCCCACCGCGGCAAAACACCGCTGCACGCTGCCCGGCGCGGATGTGGTCACGTACCAACGCCGCACGGCGCACGGCGCCTTGATCCCTCAATTGGGTGATGTGCAACACAAGGGTCGGCCCCAATCTCGGCGATGATTGGGGGTGGAGACGTCCGGTTCCCAAACCGGGCATTCGTTCTATAAGACCGACTTTTCTGCGCTTTCTTCAACGCATGTCACGCACGGAAACCATCAGCCCCGCGATTGGCGCAGCGGCGCCACAAGCGCAGCCTATGGTGGTGCCACCCACGTTGTGGGTGTCGGTGATCAGCCATGGGCACCATGCCATGTTGGGCGGCCTGCTGTCCGAGTTGGCCCGCCAACGCGGCGTGACCGTGGTGGGCGTGCTGGTCACGCTCAATGCCGGTGAACAGTGGCACGTGCCCGAAGCCCTGGGCCCTTGGGGCCGCCGGGTGCACATCCTCACCCCCGACCGGCCGCGTGGCTTTGGCGCCAATCACAACGCCGCCATTGAATTTGCCCTGGGCGAGCACCACACCGACTGCGTGGTGGTGCTCAATCCCGATGTGCAGTTACCCACCATCGACACCCTGTCGCACCTGGCGCATGCCGCGCTGCGGCCGTCGGTAGGTGCGGCCTACCCGCGCCAGATTGATGCCGAAGGCGGCACCCAAGACCATGAAAGGCGCTGGCCCAGCCCCGTTTCGCTCATCTTGCGCCACCTGCTGCCGCAAGTGGACCAAGGCGCCGCGCTCGAGCCCGATGAGCATCTGGTGGACTGGGTCAATGCCGCATGTCTGGTGCTGCCCACCACCGTTTGGCTGCGTGTGGGTGGTTTTGACGAGCGCTACTACATGTATTGCGAAGACGTGGACCTGTGCGCACGCATTCGTTTACAGGGCCTGGCCTTGTCGTCGGCCAACACCGAGGTGGTGCATGGCGCCGAGCGCGCCAGCCGCCGCCATTGGCGTCACTTGAGCTGGCACGTGCTGAGCCTGATGCGGCTGTGGTCGTCGCCGTCGTATCAGCAGGCGCGTCAGTTGCCTGCGCTGCGCCAGAGCCGAGCCGCGCGTGGCAACAGCCATAGGCGGGTGGCGTGACGGTTGGCGTGGTGGCCGCGGGCCACTCACTGGCGGGGCGCCCCGCATTGAAGGGGCCGCGTTGATCGTCTTGGGGCTTTTGAGCTTTGTCGTGGCGGGCCTTCTGTCGCTTGCCTTGGTGGTTTGGGCCCGCGATCACGCTCGGCGCTACCAAACCCAGTTACCGCAACGTTTTCATGTGGGAGATGTGCCCCGCGTGGGTGGGCTCGCCATGGCGGGCGGCTGCATGGCGGGCTGGAGCCTGGGCACCGCGTATTCATTGGCCTGGGGCGATCCGGCCAACCTGGATTTCGGCTGGCAGGCGATGGCCTGGGCGGCGGTGCTACTGCCCGCATTGGTCGGCGGGCTGTGGGAAGACCTGACCCAGCGCGCAGCGGTTCGCTGGCGCTTGTTGCTCACTGGCGCGTCGGGTGCACTGGCGGTGTTGGTGCTGGGTTTGGCAGCCCATCGCTTGGATGTGGCGGTGCTGGACACTGCCCTGCATCAATGGCCGGTGTTGGCGATGGCGCTGGCACTGCTGGCTGTCACCGGACTGCCCCACGCTTTCAATATCATTGACGGTTACAACGGCTTGGCCGCTGTGGTGGCCATCGTCATCATGCTGGCGCTAAGCCACGTGGCGCTGCAGGTGGGCGACCGCCAATTGGCCGCGCTGCTGGTGTGCGCGGCGGCGGCGACTGGCGGCTTCCTGTTCTGGAACTACCCCAACGGCCTGCTGTTTGCAGGCGACGGCGGCGCCTATTTCTGGGGCGGCGTGATCAGTCTGGCGAGCCTGCTGCTGGTGCAGCGCCACACCGAGGTTTCGCCCTGGTTCCCCATGCTGCTGCTCATGTATCCGGTGTGGGAAACGATGTTTTCGATCTACCGCAAGCTGGCACGCGGCGTGTCGCCAGGGGTGGCCGATGCGCTGCACTTTCACCAACTGGTGTACCGGCGCATCGTGCGTGGCGTGATCCACGACGACGACGCGCGTCGCATGCTCATTCGCAACAACCGCACCAGCCCTTACCTGTGGGGGTTTGCCTTGCTTACCGTTGCGCCTGCCATTGTGTTTTGGCGCAACACCCCCGTACTGATGGCGTTTTGCGCGCTGTTTGCGGTGAGCTATGTCGCGGCTTATTTGATGATCGTTCGCTTCAAGGTGCCGCTTTGGCTGCGGCGCTAAGGCTGCCGAAGGGTGCGTGTGTGAGCGCATGCTCTGGCCCACACACGCGGCCCCTACAATGAGTCGCACCCCACCCGCCCACGCAGGAGCCAACCGCCCATGAGCGCTGCCGCCAGCACCGCTGAGCCCGATCTGTCCCACATCGCGCCGCGCGAGAAAGCCGAAATCCTGGCGCAGGCGCTGCCCTACATCCGACGCTTTCACGGCAAAACCCTGGTCATCAAATACGGCGGCAACGCCATGACCGATCCGGCCCTGCAGGCCGACTTTGCCGAAGACGTGGTGCTGCTCAAGCTGGTAGGCATGAACCCGGTGGTGGTGCACGGCGGCGGCCCGCAAATCGAAACTGCCCTGCAGCGCCTGGGCAAAAAGGGCCAGTTCATTCAAGGCATGCGGGTGACCGATCCCGAAACCATGGAAGTGGTGGAATGGGTGCTGGCCGGTGAAGTGCAGCAAGACATCGTGGGCCTGATCAATGCCGCAGGCGGCAAGGCTGTGGGCCTGACGGGGCGCGACGGCGGCCTGATCCGCGCGCGCAAGCTCAAGATGGTGGACTCCAAAGACCCACAGCTTGAATATGACGTGGGCCAGGTGGGCGACATCACCAGCATCGACCCTTCAGTGGTCAAGGCGCTGCAAGACGACCAGTTCATTCCGGTGGTCAGCCCAATTGGCTTTGGCGAAAACAACGAAAGCTACAACATCAACGCCGATGTGGTGGCCGCTAAGCTGGCCACGGTGCTGCAGGCTGAAAAGCTTTTGATGCTCACCAACATCCCGGGCGTACTCGACAAGGCGGGGCAGTTGCTGCCCGAGCTCACCATGCGCCGCATTGACGAGTTGATTGCCGACGGCACCATCAGCGGCGGTATGTTGCCCAAGATTGCGGGCGCCATTGACGCCGCCAAAAGCGGGGTGAACGCGGTGCACATCATTGACGGCCGGGTGCCGCACGCTTTGCTGCTAGAGGTGCTGACGGATCAGGCCTTTGGCACCATGATCCGTTCGCACTAAACGCAGGCCGCCCGCTCACCATGTCTGCCCAAGACCCCGCTGATTCGGCTGCGCATTCAGTACCTGAGCCCTCTGCTGCAGACACCGACACCGACACCGACAGCGCATCCTCGCCCGGCCGCAAGCGCCCCAAACCCGGCGAGCGACGCATTCAGATTCTGCAAACCTTGGCCGACATGCTGCAGCAGCCAGGCGCAGAGCGCATCACCACCGCTGCGCTGGCCGCACGCTTGCAGGTATCTGAAGCCGCGCTGTATCGCCACTTCGCCAGCAAGGCGCAGATGTTTGAAGGGCTCATTGAGTTCATCGAGCAAACCATCTTTGGCCTAGCCAACCAAATCATCGAACGTGAAACCGAGCCCCGCGCCCAGGCCTTGCGCGTGCTGGCCATGGTGCTGCAGTTTGCCGAGAAGAACCCCGGTATGGCCCGCGTGATGGTGGGTGACGCACTGGTGTTTGAACACGAACGGCTTCAACTGCGGATGAACCAATTGTTTGACCGGCTGGAGACCCAACTGCGCCAGTGCTTTCGCCAAAGCCTAGAAGCCACCCACGCCAATACGCCCACGGTGCAGGCCCAGGTGCTGGCCAACACCGCGAGCGCCTTTGTGCTGGGACGCTTGCAACGCTATGCCCGCAGCGGCTTCAAGCGGCTGCCCACCGAACAGTTGGACGAGTCCCTACGCCTGTGGCTGTAGCTGAGGGCCGGGTAGTGGCTGTAGCCACTGCCATCACGGGGCCCGCCGCAGCAACGGTGACCCTGGCTGGGCACGCCCTGCACTTACGGCCTGCCGGCACCGTGTGGTGGCCCGAGCACGCCGCCCTGTTGGTGGCCGACGCCCACTTCGGCAAAGCCCACGCCTTTCGCCGCCTGGGCGTGCCAGTGCCTGAGGCCACCACGGCAGACACCCTGCAGCGGCTAAGCGCCGAGATCGCTGCCACCCAAGCCCAGTGCGTGGTGTTTTTGGGCGACTTCAGCCACGCCAAAGGCAGCTTGGGCGACGACACCTTGAGCGCCTTGCGGCACTGGCGCCGCCAGCATGCCGGCGTCAAGCTGGTGCTGGTGCGCGGCAATCACGATGCCCGTGCGGGCGACCCACCGGCTGACCTGGGCCTGCAGATGGTGGACGAGCCCTGGCGACTGCACCCCGACGACGGCATCGCCCTAGCCCACCACCCCCAGGCAGTGGCCGGTGCCTATGTGCTGGCCGGCCACTGGCATCCCTGTGTCACCTTGCACGGGCGTGCTAGGCAGCGCCTGCGACTCCCGTGCTTTTGGCTAGGCGATGCGGCGCAGCGGCCAGTGGGCATCCTGCCCGCGTTTGGCGCCTTCACCGGCATGCATCCGATTGAACGCGCCCCTGGCGATGCCGTGTGGCTGTGCACCGCGCAGCAGGTTTGCGCGTACCCATAGCTATATTTTTTGTAGCTGCTTGCGCCCTATTTACGGGCCTATGGCTGAATTTCCTCCAAAGGTTTCGTCAGCAGATGGTGTGAAGAATGGGCCAGGTCGTATGACGGGGGTACGATTCGCTCATGCGCCACTCGATGCCGCCCCACCCCCTCCTCAGTACCTCTACCCGGCGCCGTGCACTGCGCTTGGGATGTGCGGCGTTGCTGCTGCCGGGCTGGGTGTTGCGGCAAGCCCAGGCCACGGCCACCGAGCCCTTTGCACCGCTGCAGCGGCCCGTTCGCTGGGTGGTACCTTTCCCCCCGGGTGGCACCTCAGACCTGCGGGCGCGCCAAGTGGCCGAGCGCTTGCGCGCTGAACTGGGCTGGAACATGGTGGTGGACAACCGCCCCGGAGCCAGCGGAATCATTGGCACCGAGGCGGTGGTGCGCTCTGCCGCCGACGGCCACACCCTGCTGCTGGGCACCATCGGCACGCTGGCGCTCAACCCCCATTTGCTGGGCAGCCAGCAGCCTTACCAGGTGCTGCGCGATCTGCAGCCGATCACGCAGTTTTCAAGCTCAGCGCCGTGCCTGATGGCGCACCGGGATGTGCCCGCCAGCACCTTGGCTGAGCTGAACCACTGGATTCGCCAAGGCACGCCGGTGGCCTTTGCCAGCCCGGGTAAGGCCACCATTGGCCATTTGGTGGGCGAGGCTTGGCGTCTGCGCGCCGGGTTCAGCACGCAGCAGGTGGTGCATGTGCCCTATGCGGGCACCGCTCCCGCCTTGCGTGATGTGGTGGCAGGCCAGCTACCGCTGTTGGTAGACACCCCTGCCGCCGCGTTTGAGCAGCTCAAAAGCGGCGCGCTGAAACCCATCGCGCTAGCCAGCGCAGACCGCTTGGCCGCCGTGCCCCAGATCGCCACTTTTGTCGAGCAGGGCTGGGCGGGCTTTGTGTATGACACCTGGCAAGGCGTGCTCACCCGTCGTGGCTTGCCTGAGGCCACCTTGGCCGTGCTGCATCGCGAAATGGTGCGCGCCCTGCGTCACCCCGAGGTGCTGCGCAGCCATGAAGAACAGGCCAACACGGTGGTGGCCAACACGCCTGCTGAGTTTGAGCGCACCATCGCAGTTGAATCGGCCCGTTGGGGGCGCTTGATTGCCGCCAGCGGCGTTCGGGCGGGCTAGCGCACCGGCTTGTGATGCCGGTGGTGGGTTGCATGCGCCGACCCATGCGGGTGGGCATGGCCCGGCGTATCCACCTCCACCGCGATCAGGTTCAATTGCCCGTGGTGCACGCCGCGCAGAGCGCACAAGGCATCGGCGAAGGCTTGCAGCGCCTGTGCGGGGCCGCGCAACAGCACCGATTCAAGGCAATGGTCATGGTCCAGATGCACATGCTGGCTGGCCACCGTCAGATCATGGTGCTGGTGGTGTAGCGCCACGATGCGTTCACCCAAATCATGGGTGTGGTGGTCATACACATATGACAAACAGCCCACGCTGGGCTGCTGCGGTGCGTGGGCGGTGTCGCGCAATTGCAGTTCAGCGCGGATCAAATCGCGCACCGCTTCGGATCGGTTGGCATGGCCGCGCTGCGCGACCAAGGCGTCAAAGGCCTGCGCCAAATCGTCGTCCAGGCTGATGGTGACGCGTTGCATGGGTGGCCTCTGGTCGGTTTCAGAAAACGTGATGAAGCTTGTCCCCTGCGGCTAACAGCTCGGCCCAGGTCACTTGATCGATGGCAATGCCGCTGGCCAAGCGCTGGCGCCTCGCGTGCCGCTCGGGCTCACCAGGAAGTTGGACGCCGCCGACTTGGTCGCTGGGACTTTGCCGAACCCAATCCACAAAAGCCAGCGCCTCTTGCACCAGTGTGGCTTGCGTGCCCAGACGCACGGGGTCAATCACGATGCTGAGCATGCTGTTGTGCACCGCGCGCTTGGCCACCGTAGGCGCCTGGTGCCAAGTGCCGCCGCCGGTGAGCGCACCGGCCAACAGCTCGCAGGCGAGGGCCAGGCCGGAGCCCTTGTGTTCACCAAAGGCCCGCAGCGCCCCGGTGCGGCCGCGCGTATCAGGCACCACCACCACGCCAGGGACCTGAGTGGCTTGGCCATCAGCATCCAGCAGAAGGCCTGGGTCAACCGTGCGCCCTTCGTTGTGCGCCACGCGCATCTTGCCTTGGGCCACCACGCTGGTGGCAAAGTCCAAGATGAAGGGCTCGCCAGTCTTGTCAGGCCCCATCGGGATGCCCACGCACATGGGGTTGGTGCCAAAGCGGCCGTCCAGGCCCCCAAAGGGCGCCACGATGGGCCGCGACAACACATTCACAAAATGGATAGATACCAGCCCAGCGCTGGCCGCCATTTCGGCCCAATGCCCAATGCGCCCCAGGTGGTGGGCGGTGCGCAAGGCCACGATGGCGCAGCCTTGCGCGCGGGCCTTTTCGGTGGCCAGCTGCATGGCTTGGGCGCCCACCACTTGGCCATAGCCGCACTGGCCGTCTAGCCCCAGCAAGGGGCCGTGGTCCAACAACACGGCCACCGCTTGGTTGGGACGCAAACCGCCTTCTTGCACCGCATCCACATAGCGCGGCAGCATGCCCACGCCGTGCGAATCATGGCCGCGCAAATTGGCTTCGACCAGGTTGGCGGCCACCTGTTGCGCTTCTTGGGCTGAACTGCCCGCCGCCTGCACCAAGGCGGCGCAGCGTGTGAGCAGGGAGTCAACAGCAATGTTGGGCATGGCAGAGGTCGTGAAGCAAAAAGATCACTGCGCGCGGGCCTCGTTAGGGCCTTTGCGGTGAGGTGGGTGCCGCACTGGGCGGTGGCCCAGCGGGTGCTGCGCCGCCCGGCCCCAGGGCCCTTTCGCGCAGCACCTCGCCCATGGCATTGAATTCGCGCTCCAAGCGCGGCTGGCCATTGGCGTCCCACCAGCGATGCAGGCCCACGGGCCCGGTGGTGGGCCGGGGGCGTTCGTTGGTGAGCGGTAGCACAGCAAAGTTACCCTCAAAGGCCATGCGGCCGTTGTCGTGAAACTGCCAGATGGTGTGGGCCCGCAGCGCGGGGTCGCCGCTTTCATGGCGCACGGCAGACCACTCGGTGCGTTCGCGGATGCGGGTGTTGGGCCAGAAGGTTTCGTCAACCGCCAGCAGCCCTTGCACAAAGCGGCGGTCGCGCTGCAGCCAGTTACCCGGAGCAAAGCTGCGTTCGCGCACCTGCTGCTCTTCGCCTGTTAGGCGCCGATCCCAGGTGCTTTCAGTTTCAAGCGTGCCGTCATTGCGCCACACCCACAGGCTGCGGCGGTTGCCCACAATGGTTTCGCGGCTGAGCACGCGGCGCCCTGGTGCCAGCTCTTCATGTAGCACCCGCTGACCGCGCAGATGGGCGCTGCGGCCGACCACCGCACCGTCCGCATCGTGCAAGAGCACTTCAGCACCGCGGGCGGGCGTGTCGCCGGCGAAACCACATGCGCGGGTGTCGTCAAACGCCGGGCCGAGCAGGGGTTGGGGACCGCAACGCAAGGCGGTCAGACGCCCGTCTGGCGTGAATTCAGCGCTGGCAATGGGGCGCTGGCGGCCATCCAGAAACTGCGCCTGCGCCAGCTGCTCGGTGCCGGGGTGCCAACGCAGGCCTTGCTCAACCAGCTGCCCATTGGCGTAGCGCAGCTCTTGTAAGCGATAGCCTTCAGGACCAAACGAGCGCCATGCGCCTTGGCGCTGGCCTTGGGCGTTGAGGGTGTAGTCCTCAAACAGGCGGCCATTGGCGTGGTAGGTGCGCACACCGCCCATCCAGCGCCCAGCCTGCGCTTGGCGCTCGCGCATCAAGGCGCCGTTGCCGCTGTCCACGCAACGCACCCAGCCATTGATTTGCGGCGCAGGCGCTGGGCGCTGCGGATCCACTACCGTGCCGTCTTCGGCCGTGCACACCTCGATGCCCGTCGCAACCGGCGGTGGCGGTGGCGGTGGC
>JAAFIY010000029.1 GCA_013297985.1 Comamonadaceae bacterium
GGGCCAGGGCTTCGGTCTCGGGCAGCAGCACCCGCAGATCGGGGTGGGCTTTCACCCCAAAGGCGTGGCAACTGGGGCATTGGCCGCAGGCGCCATCTGCAGTGGGCGCATCGCACAACCAGGCTTGCGCCAGGGCAAATGCCAAATCAGACTGACCCAGGCCCTGCGGCCCGCGCAGCAGCACAGCGTGGGCGCGCACGGTTTGCAGGCTGCGCAGTTGGCGTGCCAACCAAGGTGCCAGGGTGTTGGGGTGGGGCGTGCTCATACCAGGGCGGCCCCGCGCTGGAGCCACGGGGCAATGGCCGCCCTCACCTCCTGGCCCACCTGCTCAGGCGTTTGGTGCGCATTGATACGGGCAAAACGGGTGGGATGGGCCTGAGCCCGCTGTCGATAGCCGTCGGCCACAGCGGCAAAAAAGGCTTGGGGCTGCGCCTCAAACCGATCGGGCACGCGGGCCTGAGCTAGCCGAGCAGCGGCGACTTCAGCGGGCAAGTCAAACCACAAAGTGAGGTGCGGTAGCAGCAGCGGGGCTGAAGCCGAATCGGCCGCTTGCGCCCAATTTGACAGCGTAGCCTGCTCTAAAAAGTGTAGCGTCGGCAACGACAGGCCGCGCCCGCCGCCCTGGTAGGCAAAGCTGGCGTCTACAAAGCGGTCAGAGATCACCACCGATCCTGCCGCCAGCGCGGGGGCAATCACTTGGACGACATGGTCACGCCGGGCGGCAAACACCAAAAGCGCCTCGGTCAGCGCGTCCATGGGCTGGTGCAGCACCAACTGGCGCAGGCTTTCAGCCAGCGGGGTGCCTCCGGGCTCGCGGGTGCGCAGCACTGTGCGCCCGGCCTGACTGAAGGCCTCAGCCACCGCATCAATATGGGTGGATTTGCCCGCGCCGTCGATGCCTTCGACGCTGATGAAAAGGCCGGGCGAGCTCATCGATCCACCCCCGCGGACTGCCGCCGCTGATACCGATCCACCGCCCGGTTGTGCTCGGCCAGCGTGGCGCTGAATACGCTTGAGCCATCACCGCGCGCCACAAAGTAGATGGCTTCGGTGCTGGCCGGTTGCACCGCCGCCAGCAGCGAGGCGCGCCCCGGCAGCGCAATGGGCGTGGGCGGCAGCCCCGCGCGGGTGTAGGTGTTGTAGGGCGTGTCGGTTTGCAAGTGGGCGCGGGTGAGGTTGCCGTCAAAACTGGGGCCCACGCCGTAGATGACCGTGGGGTCAGTCTGCAGCCGCATGCCGATGCGCAAGCGGTTGGCAAACACGCCGGCGATTTCGCCCCGGTCGCTGTCACGGCCGGTTTCTTTTTCAACGATGCTGGCCAAGATCAGGGCGTCGTTGGGCGATTTCAGCGGCACGCCCGCGCTGCGCTGCGCCCAGGCGGCGGCCAGTTGGCGGTCCATGGCTTGCAGGGCGGCGCGGTAGATGGCTTCGTCGCTGCTGTGCTTTCCGTAGCGATAGGTGTCAGGGAAAAAACGGCCTTCGGGGTGCACGCCAGCGCGGCCCAGGCGGCTCATGAGATCGGTGTTGCTCAAGCCCTGGGTGTCGCGCTTTAGGTGCGGCGCGGCGGCCAGGGCGGCGCGCATTTGGGCAAAAGTCCAGCCCTCAGGAATGGTGAGGGCCAACAGGGCTTGCTCGCCATCCACCAGCTTGCGCAGCAGTTGTTGCGGCGTGGTGCCGGGTTCAATTTCGTAGCTGCCCGCTTTGATCTGCCGCGCCTCGCCCGACAAGCGCAGCCAAGCATGCAACAGCCACGGCGGCGTGGCCACGCCTGCTTGCACGATGCGGTTGGCGGCGCGCTCTGCGCTGTCGCCGTTTTGAATGGTGACATCCACCGTGGCCTGGCCCGCAGGCACCAAGGGCGAGCGCACCCACCATGCGGCCGCCAGCGCCAGCGCGCCCACTGCCACCAGCAGCACGGCCAGTGCCAAGCCTATGCCGCCGCGCAGCCGCTGCTTGGCCAGCCTCAACGCGGCGCCCCCATCCATCGCTTCATAGTCACCCTGGCCCTTACATGCTCATCTCAGTGGGTCATGATAATTCCCTACATGCAATCCCCAATGTCCGCCACTGCCGCCTCTCCTCTGTCTGATCTGCCAGCGCTGGCAGAACTGAGCCAGCCCTTGCCAAGCGGCGGCGTGCGCTTAAGCACCTGGGGCGTGATCGCGGCCGAGGGCGCAGATGCGGCGTCATTCCTACAAGGCCAACTCAGCAACGACGTCGCGCTGCAAAAAACATCTGAGGCCCGCTTGGCTGCCTATTGCAGCCCCAAGGGCCGGATGCTGGCCAGCATGGTGATCGTCAAACGCGCGCCAGACGCCTTCTGGCTGGCCACGCCCGCTGACGGCTTGCCCGCGCTGCTTAAGCGGCTGCGCATGTTTGTGCTGCGCGCCAAAGTGGTGTTGACTGATGTGAGCGAGGCCGTACCGGTGTGGGGCCAGATTGCGCCAGGCGCGCCGACGGCTGCGCCCTGGCAGGTGCAGGCCAGTGGTGACGCGGGCCACGCAGTCAGCCTTTACCCAGCGGCGGGCCTTGCGCGCTGGCTGGTGGTTGGCGCTGCAACGGCATCGGGTGACTTGGTGGAAGCCGACTGGATGCGCGCTGAAGTCGCGTCCGGCGTAGTGCCCGTGGGTGCTGCGTTGGCCGACGCCCTGGTGCCGCAGATGCTCAACTACGAAAGCGTGGGCGGCGTGAACTTTAAAAAAGGCTGCTACCCCGGCCAAGAGGTGGTGGCACGCAGCCAGTTCCGCGGCACGCTCAAGCGCCGTGCCGTCCCTGCGGTGATCGAAGGCCCCGCCACAGTGGGCCAAGAGGTGTTTGGCGCAGCCGATGCTGAACAAGCCTGCGGCGTGTTGGCCTATGCCGCGCCACTCAAAGCCGCAGAGCCCCAAGGCCGCTGGGTGGCCATGGTGTCACTGCAGCTCAGCGCCGTGGGCAGCGCCTTGACGCTGGGCAGCGCCACCGGCCCCTCGATCACCCTGGGCGGCCTGCCCTACGGATTGCTGGCTGATATCTAAGCCGGGCTGCGCTCCCGCTCGCCGGTTGCTTGATAGATAGGCGAGCTCCGCAAACCGCTTCATTTAAGCTGCGCACAACCCATGGCCGAACTGCCCGATCTAAGCACTCAGATTGAGTTTTGACACTGGTATCGATGCTGGCAAGCGAGCAAAAAGTGATTTGGTTTGATCGACAAACCTCTGACCCGCTGAGCTCAGATAGCCTTGCGATCTGGTCAGCAAACCCACGGATCGCTCAAGCGCCCAATCGCTCGGCAGAACCAGTTCATAAAATCTGCCTGACGTAATGAGTTCAGGCGCTATTGATTTTGGCAGCATAAACAACGCATTCACCGCCTCAGCCATTGCAATTTCATTTACAGAGGACCGAAAAGCAATCAATATTTTTGGCGAGCTCAACTTTCTACGAATAAAGCTCTGAATAAATTGACTGGTGGGGAGATTTCCCACACCCAGCACGACCCAACTCGCTCGAGAGAGATCGTCCCAACCACAGATTCTGTTTCTTCCTAATTCGAGGTTGCGGGGCGCCAAGACGGTGAGCGGATCGGCTCGCAGAGGGTGCCAATTGAACCCTGCTTCCGGCTCACCGACAATGCCGCAAAGCCCGACATCAACATCGCCATTGAGCACGCACTCTTTTATGTGGCTGCTATATCCCCCGGTGATTTCAAGTTGCACCCCCTGATTAACCAAATCAGTCACAATGGGCACGATCCATGCGTCGGCAATGGCCTGCCCAAATCCTATTCGCAAGGTTCCGGTCTTTGATTGACGCAAATCGCGCATGTGTTGAAATAAATCGTTCACCACAAAACCAAGTTTCTGCGCGTGCTTTAGAAATACTTCGCCCTCATCAGTTAAATATACGCCGCGGGTGGTGCGTTCAAGTAAATGCACACCAGTCGCGCGCTCGAGGCGTGCAAGAGCCTTGCTGATGTTGGGTTGCGTCTGCCCAAGCGCGAAGGCAGCACCAGCAACTGACCCCATGCGTGCCACCTGCACGAAGGTCTGAACATCATCGATTCGCATTGCGTTCCCCCTGTTACGTCCATTCCATTTTGGCACGCGACGCAGCAACGTCGCAGGAGAACGGCCCGGCATGCGAGTAGTTTCAAGAGTGCGGATTGTTCGACCCACGAAGCAAAAGCAGGCGGGTGTTAGGTCGCCAACACCGCTGCTGCGCTCCACCAAGGAGGCCAAATGGCTCTACACACATCACTTCGCACACGCTTGCTCGGTGCTTTTGCGCTGGTGTTTGGGCTAAGCGTTGCAGCTTCAACCTTTGCCATCACTCAACTCAATGGGGTGCGGCGTGATTTAGTTGACATCGTCGAGGACAACTACAAGAAGGATCGGCTGGCCACCGACATGTCAGACCAAGTGCACATGGCCGGGCGGATCGCACGAACGATGGTCATTCTTGACGAGCCTGAAGCCAAGCGGGTGCAGGAGCAACGGTTTAGGGCTGCAATGGATCGCTACCGCTCCATCAGCGCAGAACTACGGGCCATGCCCGCCTCGGACAAAGGCCGAGAGCTGCTTGCGGCGGTGAGTGAAATGGAAGCGACAGCGATCCCGGCGATTGAAAAACTCGTTGGCCTGGCCAAAGCCAACGACGATCGCGCCGCTGCCGTGTGGTTGATAAGCGACGTACTCCCTAAATCCGATGCATGGCTCGAGCGGCTGGACGCCTACGGCACCCTGCAGCACCGCAGCACTGACGCCAACTACCAAAAGGCCAAGGGCAACATCGATTGGCTCAAGACGGCCCTGACGGTGAGCAGTGCGTTGAGCGTACTGATTGGCTTGGTAGCTGCCTGGCGGGTGTCCGCAGACGTGGTTCGACGCCTTTCGATGGCCTCTGAGGCGGTGGGACACATCGCGCACGGTGACCTGACCCATTCGATCTTGCCCGCAGGTTCGGACGAGATAGGTGGCATGGTGACCACCGTTTCAAAAATGCAGGAGGCGCTTCGGGCACTGGTAGGCACCGTGCAGGCAGGGGTGCACCAAGTAGCCGCAACTGCGGCGCAAATTGCGTCGGCCAACCGCGACTTAAGCGCACGCACCGAAACCCAAGCGAGTGCGCTTGAAGAAACCTCCGCCGCCTCGACCCAACTCACCTCCACAGTAGGCGTCAACGCCGACAACGCGCGCACCGGCACCGGGGTGGCCCTACAGGCCAACGACGCAACGCGTCGAGCCGGTGTCAAGGTGCGTGAAGTGCAAAGCGCCATGGACGCCATCAGCGATTCGGCCAAGAAAATGGGGGAGATCATTTCCACCATTGAGGGCATCGCCTTTCAAACCAACATCTTGGCGCTCAATGCGGCAGTGGAGGCCGCCCGTGCGGGCGAACATGGCAGCGGTTTTGCGGTTGTGGCCCAAGAGGTCCGGGCGCTGGCTGGCCGCAGCAGCGTGGCTGCCAAAGAGATCAAGGCGTTGATATCTACAAGCATCGACCACGTCAGCGCGGGTGGCGACCTTGTAGCTTCCGCGAGCACCGCCATGGCGGAGGTTGAGCAGCACATCGCAAAAGTGAACAACGTGGTTGAGGCCATCAACCAAGCCAGCATTGAGCAGTTGCGCGGCATGGGCGAAATAGGCTCAGCGGTACGCCAAATTGACGAAACCACGCAGCAAAACGCCGCTCTGGTAGAGCAAACGTCTGCGGCCGCTGACATGCTTCGGGACCAAGCACAGCGGCTGTTGGCTGCAGCGAGCCAGTTCAGACTGCAATCCGACACCACGCGCCTGCCCTCACAGCGGGCCTATCAGCCACCAAGTCTGGGTGTTGAGAGCTCCCTCAAACCCGGTGCGCAGGTCCGCGCATGAATACCGCCCCAAGCCGCACCAGTGGTGCGCTGGAGTCGACCACCCAGCACGAATCGGTTCTGGCTTTTGCACTCCGCCTTCGAAAGAGCCTACTGACTAGCTTTGCGGTGTTGTGCGCACTGTTTTTGGCGCTGCAAGCCGCCGCCGCTTGGCTATCGTCAGTGGGGCGCCATCAAAACGAAGGCATTGTGACGCTTACTGATCGCGCGGGCTATCAGCGCTCTTTGATGCTCTTAATCAATCAAAAGCTGTTCGACGCGGTGCTGGGCACCACTGAGCTTGACACCATCCTTGGCTTATTTGTACAAGCCGATGCAGATGCGCGATGGCTCGACACACACCTAACCAGATGGGAGTTAGACCAGGTAACTGCGCAAGCCTGGGCTGAAGCGCAACGTCAACGTGGAATTCTGCGTCACGCACACGGCCAGTTATTAGCACGTGTCCGGCAACGAGACAATCCGTTGACTGACTTTCAAGCAAGCAGTTCCGGGCGTGAGCTACAGCAAAGCACCAACGCATTTGTAGAGGCCCAAGGGCTTGCCATCAAAATGTTGGCTCTAGATATTCAAAATGATAATCGAAGATTTGATGCACTTGCAACTTTATTTAATCTGCTATCAATAGCGATTATCTTTGTCAGTATGATTGTTGTTGGGCGTATAGTCCTAAAGAAATTAACTGAAGACCAAGCGATCTTGGCAGCACAGTCGCAAACCTTGGATAGGCTGGCCATACTAGTCGAACGCACAGACTCGATGTTTGTCATTACCGATGCGCAATCCAAAATCACGTATGTGAATCCTCCGTTTGAACGGGTCACGGGCTACACCCTTGATGAACTTATTGGAAAGGTGCCAGGACGGGTACTGCAATGTGAGCAAACAGACCCAAAAGCGCGCGCGGCAATAAGCGCAGCCATCAAGGAGGGGCGCGCAGTGCAAGCGACTTTGGTCAACAAAAGTAAACTCGGCCGCTTGTACTGGGTGCATATTCAAATTGAGCCCATCCGAGATGCTGTCAGCGGCAGGCTTCTAGGTTTTACCTCTCTTGAGCAAGATGTAACTCGTGATCGTTCGCGGCGGCAGCAACTGGCTGGATTACTAAATGCTATGCCCGTGGCAGTATTGGTGGTCAACGATTCAGGCATCGTAATTGATGCCAATCCATTGGCTACTGAATGGATGGGCATGAGGGTCGGCGATCGATTGAGCGCTCAGCGTCAGATTGGTGACGGGCTGTACCTCGAACCTGACGGAAAAATAATCCATCCGGCTGATCTTCCGATTTCTCGTGTGCTGAGGGATGCTAAGGCAACACAAAGTCGGCAAGCAATTTTTCAAGCTATTGACGGCACAATTAGGGATTTGAAGTTTGAATTTCAATATGTCGAAGTGTCACTCGAGAAGCACAAGCATTTAATAGTTACAACAACCGATGTCACTGGGTTGGTTCATACTCAGAAAGTCCTCCAAATGGCGGCGCAGACAGCAGATATCGGCAATTGGGAGGCCAATTTTCAAAGTGGCACCTGCCGATTGTCAGCGCTTTGGTGGCAGCGGCTCGAAGCACCGGTTCGATACAGCGAAGTATCTCTACGGGCAGTACTAAGGGGCATCCTGCCCCCGCACAGACGAAGAGTGTTGCAGCTAATGCAACAAATGCAATCACATCCGGAGCTACCTGCGCAAGTAGAGGTGCAGCTAAACCTGACTGCTCGCCAGCCAAAATGGATACTGTTAACTGGGACTGTTACGTCGACAGATCCGTCCCGCCGCGTGCGAACGGCCTTGGGCATTCACCAAGATATCACCCGCAGAAAGCTAATTGAAGAAGACCTCAGACGAGAATCGTCAACCGATAGCCTGACAGATATGCCGAATCGTCGAAGTTTTGCGCGCGCGCTAGAAAGTCACATCACAGCCCAGTCACTTACCGAAACCATAGAGCCGTTTGCGCTGCTTTTTTTGGATCTGGACCACTTCAAAGATATTAATGATCGACTCGGGCACCATCGGGGAGATGAAGTGTTGCAGACTGTTTCTGCGCGAATTAATGAGGTGTTGCGCACCAGTGATGTAACTGCGGCGCGTTTGGGGGGAGATGAGTTTGTTGTTTTGGCCACGCGGTTAGCATCATTTAATGATGGAGATATAATTGCTCACAAGCTTGTGGATGCTGTATCTCGCCCGATGAAAGTGGCAGAACAAATTGTTGAAATCACCTGTAGTATTGGGATTGCCACACCACTGGAGAGTGGTTATGACGCCCACGCGCTGCTGCGCGATGCAGATATAGCGCTTTATGCAGCCAAACAATCAGGTCGCGCTAGGCATGAACGATTCCAGATTTCGATGCGAGAGCGCGTCGAAGCCGATCATACTTTAGCAGCTGATATTCGACGTGGACTTGCAGCACACGAGTTTATTAATCATTACCAACCCATTGTAGATACTCAAACAGGCCGCGTAGTCAACATTGAGGCCTTGGTGAGATGGTCTCATCCGAAACGCGGGCTAGTATATCCTTCCCACTTCATCGACATGGCTGAAGCCACTGGTTCTATTGCCGCATTGGGTTTGGCGGTATTAGATCGGGCGTGCGCTGATTTTTGTTGGTTGCGTGATCAACTTGGAAGCAACGCACCATCTTGCGTCAGCGTTAATTTGAGCCGCGCTCAACTTGTTGATACTTTGCCCAAATATATTTCAGACACACTGTATAAGTGGGGTGTTTCCCCTGATTCAGTACAATTGGAAATTACAGAGACGCTAGCGATGATTCACTCAGATTCGCGTAATATACTTCGGGATATCCGTCGGCTGGGGGTGCGTCTTGCGCTTGATGATTTTGGTACTGGTTATTCCTCCCTATCTACTTTGGACACGCTCCCCATCACGAGCATAAAAATTGATAAGAGCTTTGTAGATGATGTTGAGACAAGCGCCTACCGGCAAGCCATTGTTCTTGCGACGATGCAAGTCGCCAATGCGTTGGGTATTAGCACCGTAGCCGAGGGAGTTGAAACTAAGGCCCAACAAGTAATTCTTACAAACATGGGTTGTAATCAGCTGCAGGGGTATTTGTTCAGTAAACCATTGAGCCGCCCCGACCTTGTGACGTGGCTGCACGCTCGCCACCAGTCGGAAGCTCTTTCTGCGTGATGTACCCCGTGGGCCGCTGGGCTGAACCGCTCGGACAAAAGCGAGGTCTTGGGTAGGCCGAGTGTTTTGCTATCAGATGTATAGCTACTTGCGCCCTATTTCAGGGCGCTGCAGGCTGATCTGGCTTGAAGCTTTGGGCTACAGCGCCCGCACCATGGTGATGTGCGGCACGCCCTCTTCCATGAAAGGCTCGCCCTGCACGGTGTAGCCCAGGCGGGCATAGAAGGCCTGGGCCGTGGCTTGGGAATGCAGCAGCGCTTGGGTGAAGCCCTGGGCGCGGGCTTGGCCCTGCAGCGCGTGCATGACTTGCTCGCCCAGGCCCGATCCGCGCAGCACGCGGTCAACTGCCACCCGGCCGATTTGCGCCACCCCGCTGGTGCCCGATGCAAACACGCGGCCTGTGGCCACCGGGCGGCCCAGGCGGTTGAACAGCACCGTGTGGGTGGCCGTCGGGTCGATTGCATCAATTTCAATGTCAGCGGCAAAGCCTTGCTCATCCACGAACACCGCATGCCGCACCGCGCTGGCGGGCGCTTGCAATTCAGCCCAGGTGCCGCAGCGCACATCCACCATGGGCTGACCGGCTTCAAAGCCCAGCAGCAGATCACGCAAGGCTTGCGGCACGGGCCGAGATTTTTGGGTGGCGGGGTTGGCAAACACATAGACCAGTTCACCGCCCACCAGGGGCGTGCCGTCGCGCATCACGAGGCCTTCAAACACCATCGAGCTGTTGCCGATGCGCGCGCAGCGCAGGCCTACGGAAAGTTGGTCGTCATAGCGGGCGCTGGCGTGGTATTCCAAGGCGGCTTTCTTCACATACAAGTCACCAGCCAAGTCGTGCATGGTGGACTCGTACGGCAGCGCCAAGGCGCGCCAGTAGTCGGCCACGGCCGTATCCAAGTACATCAAATAGTGGCCGTTGAAGACGATTTTTTGCATGTCCACCTCGGCCCAACGCACGCGCAGGCGGTGGGTGAAGCGAAAGCTGGGGGTGGCAGCGGCGGTGTCAGACATAGGAAGGGGTCTTAAGCAGGAAAAAGCGCTGCGCGCAAAGCCGCTGCAGCCGATTGATGGGCCTGCCCCGCCTCAGGAATAGCGCGGGGCATTTTGATGAATTCGTGGGTGACGCCGGGGTACAGCTCCAACTGCACCGGCACGCCCGCCAGGCGAAAGCGGTCGCCCAGGCCTAAGCCTTCGTCCACCAGCGGATCACATTCGGCCAAGCCCAGCCAGGCGGGGGCTACGTTGTCAAAACTGTCTGCCACCAGCGGGGCAAAGCGCCAGTCAAAGCGCTGGGCTTTGTCGGGCGCGTAGTGGTCAAAAAAATAGTCGATGTGGGCTTTGGCCAGCACTGGGCCTGGGGCATAAGTGCGCTGCGAAGGCGTGTCGCCATCGGGCGAGCAGCCGGGGTAGAAAAGCAACTGCAGCGCCAGCGGCAAGCGGGCGTCGCGGCTGGCCAGCGCCAGTGCGCAGGCCAAGGTGCCGCCGGCTGAGTCACCGCCCACCGCCAAGCGCAGTGGGTTGATTTGCAGCGCCGCCCCAACCGGGCCATGCAGCGCTTGCAAGGCGGCCCAGCAGTCGTCAAACGCGGTGGGAAAGCGGTGCTCAGGCGCCAGCCGATAAGCCAGCGAAATCACTTGCGCACCGCTCAGCGCGGCCAGCCGAGCGCACAGCGCATGGTGGCTGTCTAGGCTGCCAATGGTGAAGCCGCCGCCGTGCATGTAAAGCAGCGTGGGCTGCGGCCCCGCTGCCTCAGTCGGCCGATACAGCCGCGCATCCAGCGCTGCACCCAGCGCACCGGGCAAGGTAATGGGCCGCACCTGGGCCAGCGGCGGCGCGGGGGTTTCGAGCACACCCGCGCCCTTGTCGTAAGCCGCTCGGGCGGCTTGCGGCGACAGGGTGTACATGGGCGCATGCCCGGTGCGCTCCATGGCCTGCACCACGCGCAGCATGGCGGGCGTCAGGCGCTGCAGATGCGCCGGCATGCGGGCGGAAACAGTTGGTGGCACAGTCACGGCCTGCACTTTACAAAACCCAAATCGCCGCCCCGCCATGCCGCAAATTTTCTACATCACCCAGGTTCAATTTGACTTTGGCGCCATCAGCACCTTGAAGGCGGAGTGCGACCGCGTGGGCATCAGCCGCCCGCTGGTGATTTCTGACGCGGGCGTGCGCGCCGCTGGCGTGCTGCAAAAAGCGCTGGACGCCCTGGGTGCCCTGCCCGTGGCGGTATTTGACGCCACCCCCAGCAACCCCACCGAAGCCGCCGTGCGCGCCGCTGCCGCCGCCTACGCCGCCCACAAAGCCGACGGCCTGATTGCCGTGGGCGGCGGCAGCAGCATCGACTGCGCCAAAGGCGTGGCCATTGCCGCCACCCACCCCGGGCCGCTGGCCCACTACGCCACCATTGAAGGCGGCAGCCCGCGCATCAGCGACGCAGTGGCGCCCTTGATTGCCGTGCCCACCACCAGCGGCACCGGGTCTGAAGTGGCCCGTGGCGCCATCTTGATCGTGGACGACGGCCGCAAGCTGGGTTTTCACAGCTGGCACATCGTGCCCAAGGCCGCCATTTGCGATCCTGATTTAACCCTGGGCCTGCCGCCGCTGCTGACAGCCGCCACCGGCATGGACGCCATAGCGCATTGCATCGAAACCTTCCTCACAGCCGCGTTCAACCCCCCGGCCGACGGCATTGCGCTAGACGGCCTGACCCGCGGCTGGGCCCACATTGAAGCCGCCACCCGCAACGGCCAAGACCGCGAAGCCCGCCGCCAATTGATGAGCGCCAGCATGCAAGGCGCCATGGCGTTCCAAAAAGGGCTGGGCTGCGTGCATTCGCTATCGCACAGCTTGGGCGGCGTCAACCCGCGCCTGCACCACGGCACCTTAAACGCCATGTTTTTGCCAGCGGTGCTGCGGTTTAACGCGGGTGCTGAAAGCGTGCAAGCCGACCACCGGCTGCAGCGCATGGCGCAGGCGATGGGCTTGGCGAGCTGGCCAGGGTCAGGTTCAACAGAAAAAACGGCCACAGCACCCTATTTTTCTGCGCAAGCTGCTGCAGATTTGATAGCAAACGCCATCACCGAACGCAACGCGGCCCTGGGCCTGCCCAGCGGCTTGGGGGCGATGGGCGTGACGGCGGCAGACTTTGATCGGGTGATTGCCGGGGCGTTGGCGGATCATTGCCATAAGACCAATCCGCGGGGGGCGAGTGGGGGCGACTATCTACAAATGTTGGGGGAAAGCCTTTAAGTATTGCAGTCTTTTGTGGTGTCGCCAAAAAATCGGCAAATTGAGCTCTTTTAGTACCCCATGATTAAGACCATCACCATCCGACAGTGGAAAGATCTGTTGAAACTAGAAGTCGAATGGCCGATGGACGTGTATCGAGGCCAAGCGAATGCCGATTGGACTTTGGAGACCGCCTATCGTCGAGCCCTCGTCAATTGCGGGCTGTTGCGCGAGGCCGCTGATACTGAGCACTGGGTGCTACGCGATTTTCGTCGTGGTGCGGGCCGCTACCTGACCAGATGCCCCGACGAAACCGACTATATTGGATGGCTGTCGCTGATGCAGCACCACGGAACGCCGACCAGACTCCTCGATTTCACGCGTTCATTTTACGTTGCCTGTTACTTCTCCTTGATGGACGCTACCGGCGACTCTGTTGTTTGGGCGGTAGATCCGTTCTATTTGTACGACGTGATGGATCGCGTTTTTGACGTTGAGCGGCAGGGACTGCGAGACGAATGGGATGATTTGTGCGTCAGTAAATCAAATGAGTACTTGGCAACGCTCCTCAAAACCGGAAATTCGTACAAACGACAAAAGGTAATAAAAGGGATTGTTCCAGTTCAACCCTTTAATCTCCATGAGCGTCTATCCGCTCAGCAAGGGCTCTTTCTAATGCCGCTGGATGTTGAGCTTGATTTTCTTGCAAATTTACAGCCGTTTTGGAGTAAAGGAGAGTATCCAATTAAGAAAATGGTGCTCAAGCGGCAAATGAGATTAGATGCCCTGGCGCACCTGCGAGAAATGAACATCACAGCGGAGACATTGTTTCCGGGCATCGATGGTTTTGCCAGATCCCTGCTGCACCGACAGATGGTCATTTAGTGGCCTCCGAACATCTCATTGGGCTGTTGCGGAGTTCGTGCAGGCCAAAAGTTAAAGTGTCTCCACCCGCCCCAAATCCGGCCGCGCCAACCAATCCGCAAACTCATCCGCCAACTGCTTTGAAGCTGCGGTGGCGGCGCTCCAAGCCTTCACCCGCCCCGCCAAATCATTGCCAAAGCGGGTGAAATCTTGCCGATCAGGCAGCTTGGCACCGGGCAACGTGGCCACCCAGGCGGGGTCAGGGGCCAGCACCAGCACATTGGCCAGCGCGGGGCTGGCGCGGTGGCGCCATTTGAGGGCTTTGTCCAGCCAGCCGGGCACCACGCTTTTTTGGAAGTGGGGGTACAGCACCAGGCTTTGTTGGCCATCTGCGCCTTGGGGCATGCGGGCGTAGTTCAGGTGCAGGTGGTAGTCGGTCAGGCCGCCGTCCCAATAGGCGCCGGGCGGGGCACCATCAATGTCGCGCACGCTGCGCAGCACAAAGGGGATGCTGCAGCTGGCTTGTAGTGCGTCGGCAAAGTTGGCGGCAGTCAGCTCGATGTGGCGGCTGCGGTAGTCAGTCAGCGGAAACGGCGGCGGCGTGTGTTGGGCCGAGAACACCACGCGCTCGAGCCAAGCGCCCATGGCGCGGCGGTTGACGGTGTTGGTGATAAAGGCGCCCAGGTAGCCCACCGGCATGCGCAACGGCGTTTCGCGCGCCAGCACATGGCGGCCGCGGCTGGTGATGATGTGCAGGTGGCGGCGGGGGTGGTTCAGCACATCGGCCACGCGGCCTTGGTAAAACTCACGCAGGCCGGCTGAAAAGCGCTCTGAAATGTGATCGGGCGTGGGCCGCTTTTTGCCGGGTGGCACTTCGTAGTCTTGGTGGATGTATTCGTGCTCCAGCCGCACAAAAGCGGCTACGCACTGGGGCAAGCAAGCGGTGGCCATGCGCCAGGCGCCAATGGATGCGCCCAACAGATGCACCGGGTGGGTGCTGTCGGCCAGCCAATGGCCAAAAATAAAGCGATCCAGCGGGCCGAGGATCAAGCCTTTGGGCCCACCAGCCGCACCTGCCAGGGCACCAATGTGCTGCGGCAGCAAGCCGTGGCGGGCAATGTGCGCCCGGGCGGCGGGCCCGGCATACAGGCGCAAGGCGCGTTCAGACATGCGTCGCGGTAAGTCCAGTGAGCGCCGTCAGGCCTTCAGCGGGGCCAGGTCAGACGCGCCTTGCGAGGCGTGCCAATCAATCGGGTCTTGCTGCAGCACCATGTCGATGTCCATGCCCAGCGTTAGGCCCACCACATCGGGGAAGGTGGTGGCCATTTGGCGTTCGCTCAAGTTGGCCTCTAACGCTCGGGTGCGCCAGGTGGCTAGGTGCAGCACGGCGGCCAGGGGCTCGAACACTTCGCTGTCCAGCGGTGCGCCGTGGTGGGCCACGGCTTCAACCAACAGGGGCGGCAGGCCCCATTGGCGCAGCAGTTCGGCGCTGATTTCGGGGTAGCTCAAGCTCAAAGCGCGGGCCTCGGCCTTTTGGCGGCGCGGGTCTAGCGGGCCAATTCGCTCGATCAGCTCAGGCCGCTTGGGCCAGCTGTCCATGTGCGCTACCAGCGGCAGTTCGCCCACGGCATGCAGCAGCCCCGCGCTGTAAGCCAACCCGGGGTTGATCTTGAGCGCGCCCGCAAAGCTGCGGCACACCTTGGCGGTGTTCACGCTGTAGCGCACAAAGTTGGCCAGTGGCAGTGCGGCGCCCAGCCGCAGCGCGGCGGTGCTGGTGGCTTGGCCTGCTAGGTCACGAACCTGTTGGCCGCCCAGCAGCGCCAAGGCCTCGGCCACGCTGGAAACCTCTCCACGCACGGGCGAAGTCGGCGCATTGGCCATCCGCAACAGACGCAGCACCAAGCCGGGGTCAGTGGCTAGGTATTGATGCAGGCGGCGCAGCGACAACTCTGGCCGCGCCAGCTCAGCCACCACCAGTGCCACCCCGCGCGGGGCGCTGGGCACCACCAGATCGGGTTGGGCAAGGTCGGCAACAAGCATGGGTCGATTATGCGGAACAGACGGTTCAATGCGTCAGTTGGGATTGCACGGGTTGTGAGAAGCCGCACGGCCAGGGCCAAACCCATCGGCTAGTCCGGCCCGGGCCGACCCGCCCCGCCCCTCCGCCCCCCGCAGTCCCCCTACCCACGGCCTGTATGGGCATTTGCTGAATTTTCAGTAATTTCTGAACGTTTCGGTAAAACTGCCGTCTGACACGCATCGACGGAAACCCACCAGCCACAAGGAAAGCCATGACCCCTTCCCTCACGCCCCTGGTTCGCAGCTTTGTGTCGCACTTCGGTGAAATGGGCAGCCGTTGGGGCATCAACCGCACGGTGGGGCAGATCTATGCCCTCATTTACGTCAGTGCCCAGCCCTTAAACGCCGACGAAATTTCTGAGGCGTTGGAGTTCAGCCGCAGCAACGTCAGCATGGGCTTAAAAGAGTTGCAGGCGTGGCGCTTGGTGCACCTGCGCCACATCAGCGGCGACCGGCGCGAATACTTTGAAGCACCGGCTGACGCGTGGGAGGTGTTTCGCACCCTGGCCGAAGAGCGCCGGCGCCGCGAGATTGAACCCACCTTGTCGATGCTGCGCAACGCGCTGCTGGAAGAACCCGGCACACCCGAAGACCGCTATGCGCAAGGCCGCATGCGCGGCATGCACGATTTGATCGAGCTGATGACCACCTGGTTTGACGACGTGCAGCGCTTGGACGTGGACACCCTGAAGCAACTCATGTCGATGGGCGCCAAGGTGCAGCGGCTATTGGAGCTCAAAGACAAGATCAAGCTGGTGCCTGGCGGCAAAGGAGCTTAAAGACATGGACGCACTGCTTTTAGCGCGCGCACAGTTCGCCGCCAACATCACCTTTCACATTCTGTTTCCCACCATCACCATTGCGTTGGGGTGGGCCTTGCTGTTCATGCGGCTGCGCTGGCTGCGCACCCGGGACGACGGCTGGCTGATGGCCTACCGCTTTTGGACCAAGGTGTTTGCGCTGACCTTTGCGTTGGGCGTGGTCAGCGGCATCGTCATGAGCTTTCAGTTCGGCACCAACTGGCCGGGCTTTATGGAGCGCGCGGGCAATGTGGCCGGGCCGCTGCTGGGCTACGAGGTGTTAACCGCGTTTTTCTTGGAAGCCACCTTCTTGGGCGTGATGCTGTTTGGCCACGGCCGAGTGAGCGAAAGGGCCCACCTGATCGCCACCTTCTTGGTAGCCTTTGGCACCACCATGAGCGCGTTTTGGATCTTGGCGCTGAACAGCTGGATGCACACCCCCGCTGGAGTGGAGCTGCGCGGCGGTGAGTTCTTTGTGCTGAGCTGGTTTGAGGTGATTTTTAACCCCAGCTTTCCCTATCGGCTGGTGCACACCTTGCTAGCCAGCGGGCTCACCGTAGCGTTTGTGCTGGCGGGTGTGAGCGCTTGGCAGCTGCTGCGCGGCAAAGCCAACGCCAGCACGCCCAAGTCCATGCGCCTGGGGCTGACAGTGGGCGCAATCTTGATTCCGCTGCAAATTCTGGCGGGCGACATGCACGGCTTGAACACCCTGCAACACCAGCCCGCCAAAGTGGCAGCCATGGAAGGCCTGTGGGACACCGAACGTGGCGTTCCGCTGCTGCTGTTTGCAGTGCCTGATGAAAAAGCCCGCACCAACCACTTTGAAATCGGCGTGCCCAATGGCGCCAGCCTGATCTTGAAGCACGACCCGCAAGGCGAAATCAAAGGCTTGAACGAATTCAAAGGCGCCCATCCGCCGGTGGCGCCGGTGTTCTACGCGTTTCGCTTGATGGTGGGTGTGGGCATGCTGATGCTGCTGTGCAGTTGGCTGGGGTTATGGCTGCTGCGCAGGCGGGGTTGGCAAGCCAGCGCCCTGCCCCGGCCTTTGCTGTGGGGCCTGGCGGGCATGACCTTTTCAGGTTGGGTGGCTACCCTATCGGGCTGGTATGTCACAGAAATCGGCCGCCAGCCGTACATGGTGTACGGCTTGTTGCGGGTGGACCAGGTGGCGTCGAATGTGCCCTCACCCTACATCGCGTTTACCTTGGCGATGTACATCACGGTGTACGTCGCGCTGCTGGCGGCCTACATCAGCGTCGTCAAACACATGGCTGAAAAGCCGGTGGACATGCCCGCGCTGCCCGGTGCCCCGCAACCAGCGCCGGTGCGCCATTCAACCGGGGCGCAGGCATGAACAGCATCGACTGGGGCTATGTGCTGCCCATTGCGTTTATGGGCCTCATGGGGCTGGCGATGCTGGCTTATGTGGTGCTGGACGGTTATGACTTGGGCGTGGGCCTGCTGCTGCACCGCGCCACGCCCGCGCAACGCGACACCATGATCGCCAGCATCGGCCCCTTCTGGGACGCCAATGAGACTTGGCTGGTACTGGGCGTGGGCATCTTGCTGATTGCTTTTCCCAAAGCCCACGGCATGGTGTTGCAGGCGCTGTATTTGCCGGTGGCGCTGATGCTGATGGGCCTCATCTTGCGCGGCGTGGCGTTTGACTTTCGGGTGAAGGCGCAAGACCGCTGGCAGCCGCTGTGGAACTGGGCTTTTTGGGCGGGCAGCGGCATTGCGGCCAGCGCACAAGGCTGGATGCTGGGACGCTACATCACCGGCTTTGCCAGCGGCTGGGAGTACACCGCCTTTGCTGGCGCGATTGCGGTGCTGCTGCCTGCGGCCTATGTGCTGCTGGGCGCCTGCTGGCTGGTGATGAAGACCGAGGGTGACTTGCAAAAGCTCGCGGTGCGCTGGGCCCAACTGGCCTGGGCGCCCGTGGTGTTGGGCATGGCCTTGATTTCATTGGCCACGCCCTGGGTGAGCGAAACCGTGCGCGATCGGTGGTTCACCATGCCTGCGCTAATTGCGCTGGCACCGATTCCCTTGGCCACGCTGGGCGCGCTCTTGGGCGTGCGGGCCACCTTGCGCAGCCCGCTGGTGTTGGGGCGCTTGTGCGCGGTTCCATTTTTTGCAGTGGTGGCCGTGTTTGTGCTGGGCGCCTTTGGCTTGGCCTACAGCCTGTGGCCCTTTGTGGTGATGGACCGCCTCACCTTGTGGCAAGCCGCCAGCGCACCCGAGGCGCTGGCTGTGATCGCCGTGGGCTGCGCCATCACCGTGCCCACCATCGTGGGCTACACCATCTTTAGCTACCGGGTGTTTGGCGGCAAGGTACGACCGTTGAGCTATGCCTGATGTTTGTTTGACGCCAAAGTTGGGCGAGCCGACTGCCGGGCCCGTACTGCGGGTGCCCGGTAAGCGTGACAAAGCACGCGCGCTGCCTCGCTCACAACTCGCTCAGTTTCAGCGGCGCTGTCGGGCAAGTTCATCACCAGCATGTGCGGCCAAAACACGACGTCGTTGATCATGCCCAAGAACTGTCGGGTGGCCAGCTTCACATCGGGCATGTCCAACGATCCAGCGGTGACTTCGCGCACCAAATAGTCTTCCACCCGCTGCAGATAGGGCGCTTTGCCTCGATGGTAGAGCTGCTCTCCAAGCTCCGGGAATCGCGGCACCTCGGCAATCATCACTCGGAACAGTGCGCGGATGCGCGGATCTCTCAGCGTGGCCGCATATTGCCGCCCAATCTTGATCAACCCGGATTCAGGATCACTGGCCTGGACCGGCGGCCACGACGTCGGGTCTTCATTGCCAAACACCTGCGACATGATCGCGCCAAAGATGTCGGCCTTGGTGCGGTAGTACTTGAACACCGTGGCGGTCGACACGCCGGCTTCCCGAGCAATGGTCTCCAGCGTGGTGCCTGAATAGCCCCCGTCTAAAAACGCACGCACCGCCGCGTCGAGCACTGCCTCGCCCTTGGCAGGCCGCCCGCGCCGGACGATCGGGGCAGGTGGCGCGGGTGCAGCTACGGCCTCGCGCTTACCGGGTGGAGGGGTTTTGGGTTTGGCCATGACACTCATATTATCTAAGCGAGTGGGGTTACTCAATTAATAGTTCACATCTCGGCACTGGATAGGTTGCAATCTTATCTGAGTGATTCAACTCACTCACTGACAGCACCCCACCGGGGGCGCGTCAGCCCAGCCAGCCATCTCCAGACCAAGGACTGACCCATGCGGATTACCAACATCTCGATTGCCCTACAACTGGGCTCGGGGGCGTATGCGCAACAAGCCCCAGCGCCTGCAGCCGCACCTATTGACCAGCTATCCACCCGCTTTGACCGGCCCGAGGCCCTGCAAGGCTGGCGTGAGCATCGGGTAAGTGGCTTCTCGGCCAAATGGGCCGAACCACGGGTGGAAGGCGGCGCGCTGGTGCTGCGGCCCACTTCTTCGGGCTGGTTCGAAGACATGCAGGCAAGCCACCTGTACCGCGAGGTGGACGGCAACTTCATCGTCACCACCCGCATCAAGGTCGAAGGCACCGCCAAAGCCCTGCCGCAGCGATCGTTCTCGCTGGCCGGTGTATTCATTCGGGTGCCACGCCCGGGGCTGACCGCCGCCAACTGGCAGCCTGGCAAAGAAAACTGGATGTTCTTTTCGCTGGGTACAGCCTTCCCCGCTGGCACGCCGCAGTTTGAGGTGAAGACCACGCACAACTCCTTGTCCACCTTGTTCATCAGCGACGCTTCGGCAGCGTATGCGCCGAGCGCCAAGTGGGTAGATTTGCGCATTGCGCGCCAGGGTGAGTTGTTCTCGTTGTTGCAGCGTATTGAAGGCGCGTCGGAGTTCACGTTGGTCGAGCAGTTCATTCGTCCTGACCTACCCCAAAAGCTCAACGTTGGCATCACCGCCTACGCAGATTGGGATTCGGCCGCGCCCATTTATCCAGACTTTAGGCGCTACAACACCCAAGCACCAGCCATGAATGCCGACTTGGTGGCCCGCGTAGAACGTGTTGACTTTCGTCGCCCCGTGGTCGACCGATTCCCGCTAGCAACACTAGACCCGCGCATTTCGTTTTTGCCCGATGTGTCCCAGCGTCGGCTGGCAGACCTGACGCGCAACTGATGCGCCGCCGAGCATTTCTCGGGTGGGCAGTGACCAGCGCGTGGCCGGGGATCGCGCTGGCCCACCACGGCTTTGGTGGGCGCTACGACATCAGCCAGGCCATCTGGCTGGCGGGGCAGGTGGAATCGGCCCGGATCGGCATGCCGCATCCGGTGCTGCGCCTGCGGGTGGCCGCTGCGCCCCAACGACCTACTGCGCTCAAGCTAGCGGCAGAGTTCGAGCCCCGGCTGGTGCTGCGCCCGCAAGACGCTGGCCAGTTGCGCGAGATTGAGTTTCCCCCGGTGGCCCGTTTCTTGGAGCTGGGGCCCGAGATCAAGCCGGGTGATGCCCTGGCCGTGATCGCGTGGCGCAATTGCAGCCCGCCGCACCAACTGCGCGGCCAGTGGGTTCAGCTCGCTTCGGGCCGCGTGGTGGTGCGTGAAGGCCGTATGCAGACCGAGGTGCAAGGCTGCGAGGCCAGGTAAGGGCAAGCCGGCAGCAAAATCAGCTCCGCAACTTGGCAAACGCCGCCGCCATCGCACCCGGCGCGGCGGCCTGCGGCGTGCGGCCGTGGCGGGCTAGCGCGGCGCGGTCTTCGCGTTTGGCGCCGGCCCCGCCTGCACGGCCCGCCTCGCCGGGCGCGGGCACAGCGGCATCCATGCGCAGGGTGAGCGCGATGCGCTTGCGCGGCAAATCGACCTCGAGCACCTTGACCTTCACCACCTGGCCGGTTTTGACCACCTCGCGCGCGTCGCTCACAAAGCGGTTGGCCAGTTGGCTGACGTGGATCAAGCCGTCTTGGTGCACCCCCAAGTCCACAAAGGCGCCGAACTGGGCCACGTTGCTCACCGTGCCCTCCAGCACCATGCCGGGCTTCAAGTCGGCGATGTCGGCCACGTCGGAGCTGTAGCGGGCCACCTGAAAACTGGGGCGCGGATCGCGGCCGGGTTTTTCGAGCTCGGCCAAGATGTCACGCACCGTGGGCACGCCAAAGCGCGGCGTGGCCAGGTTTTCGGGCTTGAGGGCCTTGAGCAGATCGGGCTTGCCCATCACCTGCTCGATCGGCTTTTGCAAACGGGCCAACAGGGCTTGCACCAGCTCATAACTCTCCGGGTGCACGCCGGTGGCGTCGAGTGCATCGGTGCCGCCGCGAATGCGCAAAAAGCCCGCGCATTGCTCAAAGGCCTTGGGGCCCAGGCCGGTCACATCCAACAACTGGCGCCGATTGGCAAAGGCGCCATGGGTATCGCGCCAGCGCACCACCGATCGCGCGGTGGACGCGCTTAAGCCCGACACGCGCGACAGTAGCGGCGCGCTGGCGGTGTTCAGGTCAACGCCCACCGCGTTCACGCAGTCTTCCACCACCGCGTCCAGGCTTTGCGCCAACTGGCTTTGGTTCACATCGTGCTGGTATTGGCCCACGCCGATGGATTTGGGGTCGATCTTGACGAGTTCAGCCAGCGGGTCTTGCAGCCGCCGGGCAATGCTGGCGGCCCCGCGCAGGGACACGTCCACGTCGGGCATTTCGGTGCTGGCATATTCGCTGGCGGAATAGACCGAGGCGCCTGCCTCGCTCACCACCACTTTGACCATGTTGGACACGGACGGGGGCATCTCCGCCTTGGCCGCCAGCGCGATGAGTTCGCTGGCGAGCTTTTCGGTTTCGCGGCTGGCGGTGCCGTTGCCCACGGCGATCAATTGCACGCCGTGCTGTTTGGCCAAGCGGCCCAGGGTGGCCAAGCTGCCATCCCAGTCACGCCGGGGTTCGTGGGGGTAGACGGTGGCGGTGTCCAACAGGCGGCCGGTGGCGTCTACCACCGCCACTTTCACCCCGGTGCGAATGCCGGGGTCAAGCCCCATGACCACCTTGGGGCCCGCAGGTGCGGCCAGCAACAAATCACGCAAGTTGTCGGCAAACACCTTGACGGCGACGGCTTCAGCCTCGTCGCGCAGGCGGGTGAACAAGTCACGTTCTAAGGATAGGCTGAGCTTGACCCGCCAAGCCCAAGCCACACAGCGGCGCAGCAAGTCGTCCGCCGCGCGGCCCTGGTGACGCCAGCCCAGGTGCAGCGCAATACGGCCTTCGGCCAGGCTGGGGGGTTTGACGGCAGGCTTTGGGTTTGATTCGGCTGTTGCGCTTGTAGATATTGCCTCTGGCGCTATCAATTTGATATCAAGCCACTCCAGGCTGCGGCCGCGAAACATGGCCAGCGCCCGGTGGCTGGGTGTGCGGGCAATGGGTTCGTCGTGCTCAAAGTAGTCGCGAAATTTTTGCGCTTCGGCGTCGTCGCCGTTCTTGCCTGCGGCCAAGCGGCTTTGCAGCGTGCCGTTGTCCCACAGCCATTGGCGCAGGGTTTGGACCAGCGCGGCGTCATCGGCCCAGCGCTCAGCCAGCAAGTCGCGCACACCGTCGAGCACCAAGGCGGGCGTGGAGAAGTCGGCGCCCTCGATGCTGCCTTCGCCGGTGGCGGGCCGCAGGTAGTTGGCGGCCTGGGCCGTGGGGTCGAGTGTGGGATCAGCCAGCAGGGCGTCGGCCAAGGCTTCCAAGCCAGCCTCGCGGGCGATCATGCCTTTTGTGCGGCGCTTGGGTTTGTAGGGGGCGTACAGGTCTTCCAGCTCTTGTTTGGTGGTGCAAGCGGCCAGTGCAGCGGCCAAATCTGGCGTGAGCTTGCCTTGCTCGGTGATGCTTTTGACGATGGCCGTGCGGCGTGCGTCAAGCTCGCGCAGATAGCTCAGTTGGGTTTGCAGTTCACGCAGCTGGATGTCGTCCAAACCGCCGGTGGCTTCTTTGCGGTAGCGAGCGATAAAGGGCACGGTGGCGCCACCGTCCAACAAATCCACAGCGGCGCGCACTTGCTCGGGCCGCGCGGCCACGGCTTGACCCAAGCGGGCAATCAAATCAGTCATGGGGAGGGAACGAAAAAGAAGAGAACAAAATAGGCTGTAGCGGCCTATTTTATTGCCCAAGCAGCTATATTTTTAGGAGCAACCAGCAGAAAAACTGCGCCCCTGGCAGCCTCTTGCAACGTGTTGCAGCCCGGTGCGCGCCGGGCGGATCGCCACGCTAAGGGCGAAGTCGCAAGGCCTGCTCAATCGGCTCGGGCCGATGAAAGTGGTAGCCCTGGGCATAGTCCACACCCAAGCGCTGCAGATGGTCGGCGCTGGCCGCTGTTTCGACAAACTCGGCAATGGTGCGTTTGTCTACCGCACGGGCCACTTCCACCATGCAGCGCACCGTGGCTTGGTCCACCGGGTCGTCGCACAAGTTGCGCACAAACTGACCATCAATCTTGAGGTAGTCCACCGACAGGTTTTTTAGGTACCCAAACGACGACGCGCCCGAGCCAAAGTCGTCTAAAGAGAACCGCACCCCGCGCTCGTGCATGGCCTGAATAAAGCGTTGCGCGTCTTGCAGATTTGTGATGGCTGCCGTTTCGGTCACTTCAAAGCACAGCTTGCGGCGATCAAGCGTGCTGGCGTCTAACCAAGCCAGCACATCGGTGTGAAACACCCGGTCGCCCAGTGACTGGCCTGACAAATTTACCGACAAGGTGCCCAGGTGTCCAAGCGCGCTGCCCTGCGCCTCGAGCAGGTCAAACACCTGGCGCACCACCCAGCGGTCAATGCGCCCCATGAAGTGAAAGCGCTCGGCCGCCGGCATAAAAGAACCTGGCGCCAGCGGCGCGCCGTCGGGCGCTTTCATGCGCAGCAGCACTTCAGCATGCAGGCCCGCCGAGCGATCACCCAAGGGCACGATGCGTTGGGCAAACAGCACAAAGCCGTTGTCGTCTAGCGCCTGGTTGATCAGCCCGGCCCATTGGGTGTCGGACTGCCGCGCGCGTATGTCGCCGTCAGTTGATTGCCATACCACCACCCGATTGCGGCCCGCTTCTTTGGCGGCATAGCAAGCGCTGTCTGCCGCTTGCAGCACGGTGCTGATGTCGACCATGTCGGGGGTGATGCTCACCAGCCCGATGCTGGCGCCCACCCGAAAGCGGTTGTCGCCGTCGACAAAGCGGAACTCGTCGACCACGTTCACCAGCGTTTGGGCAATGGCCAGGGCGCGCTCGGGCGGGCAGCTGGGCAGGATCACGCCAAACTCATCACCGCCCAGCCGCGCCAAGGTGTCGGTGGTGCGGGTGCGCGCGGCCATCAGGCCCGACAACTGGCGCAGCAAGCGGTCACCCGCGCCGTGGCCACAGGCGTCATTGACCACCTTGAACTGGTCCAGGTCAATAAACAGCACCGCATGCGCTTGCACCCCGGCACCGTGGCCCACCAGGCGCTGCAACCGGGTTTCAAACTCATGCCGATTGGCCAGCCCCGTCAATGAATCGTGGCTGGCGCGGTGCGCCAACTCCATCGACAGGCGATGGCGCTCGGTGGTGTCGGTGGCCAGCATGGCGGCCTGGCCGGGCACGGTTTGATAGACCACCAGTTCTAGCCAGCGTTCGAGCTCGGGCAAAAACAGTTCTCGCCGGGCGCTGCGGCCAGTCAGGGCGGCGCGGCCCATGGCCTGCATGAATTCGCCGTTTTGTTGGGTGAGGTTGGGCAGCACATCGCGCAGGGTGCGGCCCTCGTATTGGACGGGCTGCTCGCCTGGGCGATCAAACAGCCGCACCATCATCGGGTTGAGCTGCACCACCCGAAAGTCCACCACCTGTGCATGGGCGTCGCTGATCACATCCAGCAAGGCGCAGCCCAGGTGCATCTGGTCAAACATGCTGCGAAAGCGTTGTTCGCTGACGCGCATCGATTTCTCGGCCTTCATCAGGCGTTCGATGTCCATCGTCACGCCAAACCACTGCACCACCCGCCCGCTGTCGTCACGCGAAGGCAGCGCCCGCGATTCGCACCAGCGGTAGCTGCCGTTGGCCTGCATAAACCGGTAGCGCTGAAAAAACGGTTTGCCGCTGCTGACGCAGCTCATCCACAGGTTGGCGGTTTCAGTGCGGTCGTCAGGATGCAGCAGCTCAATCCAGCCGAAGCCGGTGGCGCTGATGTCGGCGCCACCCGACACCGTGCGGTCGGCCTCGGCGCTGTAGAAGTCGACCAAGCCGTCGGCCCCGGCGGTCCATACCACCAGCGGCAAAGAGCCCGCCATGCGGCGCCAGCGTTGTTCACTAAACTGCAAGGCTTGCGCTTGCTGCACGCGTTCAGTGATGTCTTCAAATGACACCACCAAACCCACGATGCTGCCCGCGCCGTTGCGTACCGGGGCAAGTTGGCCGCGCACATGCAGGTGGCGGCTGTGGGAATCGGTGACTTGGTCTTCGCTGCTGACGCGTTCGCCCGCCAAAGCGCGCTGCATGGCGGGCAGCTGCGCTGCCCAGGTCTGGGGGGTGAGCAAGTCTTGCAAGTGCCGCCCGACGGGGTCACCGCCTTGCCGCACAAACCATCGACGCAGGGCCTGGTTGGCATGCAGCAAGCGCAACTCAGTGTTGACAAAGCCAAGCGCGGGCACAGCCTGGTCGGCTGCGCTGGCCCAATCGGCGCCCTCAGTCGTATCGGGCAGGCTGGGGGCTGGCTTAGCCTGCCCGAGTGCCGACAACTCCGCTGCGTCTTCCACAAAATCCCCTAGGTTGGGCCCATGCGCCCAAGCGCCCAAGCGCCGGTGGATTATGGAGGTGGCCAGCCCCGGCGGGGGGCACAAACGCACATCTTTCAGGGATTCACCGGGGCACCAGCGGTCAGTGTGGGCTCGCCAGAGCCGATCGCAACTGCGCACGCAGGGCTTCGCCCACCTCGGGGCGGCTACCGAAGGGGTCGGGCGGGTCGCGGCTTTCCACAATGGCTTGCATGCGCTCAGTCACGTTGCCCAGGGCCTTGGGGTGGCTCCAGATGTAGAAATCGCCCCGCTCCACCGCCGCAAACACCCGGGCGGCCACTTCGGCGGCGCTGACCTTGCCACTGTTGACAGCGCGTTCGCCATTGGCCTGGGCGATCTGCTGAGCCACCGACAGCTCAGCGCCTGCGCCCGCGTGCTGCGAGCTGCTGCGCGCAATGCCAGTGGGCACAAAGTACGGGCACAACACGCTGGCGCCGATTTGGTCAGACACCAAATTCAGGTCATGGAACAAGGTTTCGGTATAGGCCACCACCGCGTGTTTGGTGACGTTGTAGATGCTGGACATGGGCGGCGTGAGCAGCCCGGCCATGCTGGCCGTGTTGACGATATGCCCGCGCCAGGCGGGATCAGCCTGCGCGGCCGCCAGCATTTGCGGCACAAACAGCCGCACGCCGTGCACCACGCCCCAGAGGTTGACGCCCAGCACCCATTGCCAGTCGGCCACCGTGTTTTCCCACGCCAAGCCCGGAAAGCTCACGCCCGCGTTGTTAAACAACAGGTGCGGTGCGCCGAGTTGGGCGGCCACGGTGTCGGCCAGGGTTTGCATGGCGTCGGCTTTGGAGACATCGACTGAAAAGCTCAGCACGGTGGTGCCGTGGGCTTGCAACTCGGTCTGGGCTTTGGCCAATGCCTGGGCCTGCACATCCACCAGCGCCAAATGCATGCCGCGTTGGGCGGCGATGCGGGCCACTTCCAAGCCAAAGCCCGAGCCCGCGCCGGTGATGACGGCGGTTTTGCCTGCGAAATCAGTGAGCTTGGGGGTGCTCATGCCGCCGCCTTCAACACGTAACCAATGCGGGGAAAGTGCACTTGCACGGCGCCCGCACGTTCGTCGGCGCGGGCGATGCTCAAACGGGTGCGGGTGGCGGCCACCAAGGTGCCTTCGGTCACCTCGGTGCCGAAGGTCTCGGCGCTGATCTGCACCGCGCTGCCCAGCGCAATGCCGTGGTCGTCTTGAAACACGTGGTCAGCCAGCAAACCGCTGCCCACCGGCGTGGGTGTGGCGGCGTGAGCTGCGGCCAAGGCTTCAGCGCCTGAGGACTTGCTGATACTGCCGTGGCCGATGGCCGCCATGCGATCAGCCCAAGCTTTGAGGTTGGGCGTGGCGTCTAGCACGCCAGCCAGCGACGGCACCCACCGGCGGGTAAACCAAATCGGGTGGTAAGCGCTGAAGTCGGCCAGGCAAGGCGCGGCTCCTAGCAAAAAGGCCTGATCCGCCAGCTGGTGCGACAGGCGGCGCAAATAGCTTTTGTAGGCCGCAGTGGCGTCCGCCGGGCGCAGCCGCGTCATGCCCACCGACATGGCCTTGCGGTCATCACCAAAGGCTTTCATTTGTTCGGGCGATGAGCCTGCAAAGGCCTCGGCCGCGCCCTTGGGGCTTAAGTTGTAGGCCATGGCGGCCCAAAACAGGCTGCTGTCGGCCCACTGCGCCAGGATGCGGGCCACGCCCTTGGAGGCGGCTGGGTACAGGGTGGGATTGGGCGCCAGGTGCTCCAGCACGTCAGCAATCAGCGCGGTGTCGCAAAAGATGTCCGCGCCAATTTGCAAGACCGGTGTTTTGCGATAACCGCCGGTAAGCGCCACCAAATCCGGCTTGGGGTTCACGCTGGGAATGAACACGCTGTGCCACGCCAAGCCCTTAAAGCCCAGCATTAGCCGTGCCTTCTCGGCAAACGGTGAGGTGGGGTAGTGATGCAGAAAAATCGGCTGTTGGGCAGTATTCATGGGCGGAAGTAGCTATTAAATTAGTAGCAAATAGGCGAATCGCCTCAGGCATGCAAAGCGCGATCCAGCACCGCTGAGGCGTTGAGCGCGGCAAACGGAGCGCCCAAGGTGTGGCCCCAGCCACCGGCCACACGGGTGTCACAGAAGGCTTTGAACACGGGCGCAGGCGCGGTGCGGGCCATCCACGCCGCTTGCACGGTGATGGCGATGGCCTCAGCCAAGCGGCGCGCGGTGACGGGCTGGGCCCATTGCTTCATGGCGCCCGCAAAGCGCTGCAGCGTCAAATCAAGCGCGGGGTGTGCGCCTTGGGCGGGTTTGCATTCGGCCAGCAGCACGGCGGTGGCGGCCTCGACCCCGCCCAGTTCTTTGATGGCGCGCAGCATGTCCAGCGCCATGATGTTGCCCGCACCTTCCCAAATGCTGTTGAGCGGCATTTCGCGGTAGATGCGCGCCATCAGGCCCTGGCCGCCCGCTTCTACATAGCCGTTGCCGCCCAGGCATTCCATGGCTTCTTGTGCCAGCAAGGCGCCGCGTTTGCAGATCCAGAACTTGGCCACCGGGGTGAGCAGGCGGGCCAGTTTGCGTTCGTGCTCGTTGCTGGCTTGGCCATCAAAGGCATGGGCCAGACGCAGTGCCAAGGTGGTGGCCGCTTCGCTTTCCAGGGCCAAGTCAGCCAGCACCTGGGCCATCAGGGGTTGATCGGCCAGCCGCTGGCCAAAGGCGCTGCGCTGGCGCGCATGGTGAATGGCCAGCGTGGTGGCTTGGCGCATCAGGCCTGCGGTGCCCAGGGCGCAATCCAGCCGGGTGAGCGTGCCCATTTCCAAAATCTGCGCAATGCCGTGGCCCACCTCGCCCACTTGCCAGGCGTGGGCGGCTTCCAGTTCCACCTCAGAGCTGGCATTGGCTTTGTTGCCCAGCTTGTCTTTGAGCCGCTGGATGCGAATGGCGTTGAGCCCGCCACCCAGCCAATGGGGCAGCACGCGGGGCATGAAGTAACAGGTGAGCGCTTGTTTGGCGTCGGGAGCATCCACCGCTTGCGCCAGCACCAAAAACGCATCACACATGGGGGCCGATAAGAACCATTTGTGGCCCACCAGCCGCACCCGGGTGCCCCAGTCATCCGCACCATCGGCCACGGCACGGGTGGTGTTGGCGCGAACATCCGACCCGCCTTGTTTTTCAGTCATGCCCATGCCGAGCGTGACGCCGGGTTTGCTGGCCAGCTCAGCCAGCCCGGGCGCATAGGCTGTGCCGCTCACGCGTGCGTGCCAGGCTTGCGACACAGCCGCATTGCCCGCCAGCGCGGGTGTGCTGGCATAGGTCATGGACACGGGGCACAACACGCCGGGCTCAAGTTCGGTGAATAGCATGAAGCCTGCGGCGCGCTTGAGGTGGGCGTGCGCACCGGCACTGACGCCCCAAGGCGCACCGCCCAGCCCATGGCCCAGCGCCGAGCCCAGCAGCGCGTGGTAGCTGGGGTGGAATTCCACCTGATCCACCCGCCTGCCCTGCACATCGTGGCTGTGCAGCACCGGCAGGTGCTGGTTGGCCAGCCGCGCATGGGTCTGCCACGCCGGGTCGGCGCATTGCTGGCCGATGGCCACCAGCCCATCCAAGGGCAGCTGCGGCGCCAGCGCGGCCAACACCGAACGCATGGGCGCATTGGCCTCAAAGGTGTTCACGCCCTGCCAGGGGCTGCTTTGGTTATCAACGCTGTGGGTGGGTTCAAACATGGCGGGCGCGCGGGGCAAAAGAGTTCAGACCAGCTTGACGACTTGCTTGCCGAAGTTGCGGCCCTTGAGCAGGCCCAAGAAGGCTTCGGGCGTGGCGTCAATGCCCACGGCCACGCTTTCGCGCGGGCGGAATTTGCCCGTGCCCACCATGGTGCCTAGCTCGGTCAGCGCTTCGGGCCAGATTTCCATGTGCTCTGACACGATGAAGCCTTGCACCTTCAGGCGGTTGACCAAGATCAGCGCGGGCGCGGCCAAAGGCATGGGTTTGCCGTCGTAGCCCGCGATCATTCCGCACACCGCGATGCGGCCAAAGGCGTTCATGCGCATCAGCACTGCGTCTAGGCACATGCCGCCGACGTTTTCAAAGTAGCCGTCCACACCATCGGGGCACGCGGTCTTGAGGGCTTTGGTCAGGCTCATGGCATCGGCATGGGCTTTGTAGTCCACGCAGGCATCAAAGCCGAGTTCATTGACGACATAAGCGCATTTGTCGGCCCCGCCCGCAATGCCCACCACGCGGCAGCCGCGCGCCTTGGCCAAGGCGCCAAAGGCCGAACCCACCGCGCCGCTGGCGGCGCTCACCACCATGGTCTGCCCGGCTTTGGGCTCAATGATTTTGACCAAGCCATACCAGGCGGTGACACCGGGCATGCCCACGGCGCCCAGGTAGTGCGACAGCGGCACGTGGGTGGCGTCCACCTTGCGCACCGCACCCATCACTGACGCATCCACCACACTGAATTGCTGCCAGCCCCCCATGCCCACTACGGTGTCGCCCACTGCATATTTGGGGTGTTTGGATTCGACCACTTCGCCCACGGTGCCGCCAATCATGACTTCGCCCAAGGCCTGCGGGGCGGTGTAGCTTTTGGTGTCGTTCATGCGGCCGCGCATGTAGGGGTCAAGGCTCAGGTAGTGGTGCTTGATGCGCACTTGGCCGTCTTGCAGCGGGGCGTGCGGTGCATCCACACGCCTGAAGTTGCTCACGCTGGCTTCGCCCGTGGGGCGGTTGTCCAGAACCCATCGGGCATTGGTGGCAGGCAGAGTCATGATTTACTCCAAAAAAGCGGTTTGCTATGTTTTTAATAGCTGCTTACGCCCATGTTTTGGGCGCTGCAGCACTAGTCGGTTCTAAGCTCGTTGACCTTGCCCGGCCCGGTGGGCAGGCGCTTCACATACTTGAAGGTGCCACTGGCATGGGCGCAGGCGCGGCCTTGTTCGTCATACACGGTGGCTTGGGTGAAGGCCATGGTGGCGCTGCGGTGCATGAGATCACCCAGCGCATGCAGCGGGCCGCGGGCGGGTTGCATGAAACTGGTTTTCATCTCGATGGTGACCACGCCCATGTCTTGGTTCACGCTGCGCGCGGCGGTGGCCATGGTGACATCGAGCAGCGTCATCAGCGCGCCGCCGTGCGTCACGCTAAAGCTATTGAGGTGATCAGGCTGCGGCGTGTAGTCAATGCGCGAATGGCCGCCCTCAAACCGCGTGAGCGCAAAGCCCAGCAGGTTGACAAAAGGAATGCTGACCCCAAAGCCCAGGGCTTGGAGGTCAAGCGGCGCTTGGGTCATGCGCAGCGGCGGAGCGTGGGGGCCAACATGACTAGCCGCCGGTCACCACACTGACGCCACCATCCACCGCCAACCACTGCCCGGTGATGTGTTTGCCCGCGGCGCTTGCGTACAGCAGGGTCAGGCCTTTTAAGTCTTCATCGTCACCAATGCGGCGCAGCGGGGCGCTGCGCTTTAAGAAGTCTTCGCCCAACGTATCCAGCGTGCTGGCGGTCATCTTGCTGGGGAAGAAGCCCGGGCAGATGGCGTTGACGGTGATGTTGTACTTGCCCCATTCGGCTGCCAAGGCGCGGGTGAAGTTGATGACTGCGCCCTTGCTGGTGTTGTAAGCCACGGTGCTCATCTCAGGGGGGTTGCCGCCCAGGCCTGCGATGCTGGCCACGTTGATGATGCGGCCCGCGCGCTTGCCAATCATGTGCTTCTTGGCCAACTGCTGGCTCAGGATGAAATAGCCGCGCACGTTGAGGTTCATCACCTTGTCCCAGGCTTCCACGGGGTGGTCTTCAGCGGGCGCGCCCCAGGCGGCGCCGGCGTTGTTCACCAAGATGTCCACGCCGCCCATGCGCTCTAGCGTTTCGTCGGCCAGGCGGCGGGTGTCGGCTTCGTCAGCGCAATTGGCGGCAATCCAGCGGGCATCAATACCTGCGGCTTGCAGCTCGGCCGCTGCCGCTTCCAAATCAGCGGCTTTGCGTGAGCTCAGCATGATGCGCGCGCCCGCTTCGCCCAGCGCGTGGGCCATCTGCAGGCCCAGCCCGCGCGAGCCGCCGGTGACCAGTGCCACTTGGCCTTTGAGATCAAACAGTTGTTGGACAGTGCGGGCTTGGGTCATGGTGTCTCCTGGGCAGGTGAAAAACAGTGTTAGCTATGTTTTTGATAGCTGGATGCGCAATCAAACAGGGCGCTGCGGCGATTATTTTTCTAGAACGCATCAGCTGGGGTGTCGGCGCAGGTGCGGTCGCGCTGCTCCACCACGCGCAGCCAAGCGTCGATGCGCGGCAGTTCGTAGTTGAAAAAGTAGCGGGCGGCTTGGCGGCGGCCCACGGCGGCGGCGGTGGAAGCATCTGCCCCGGCATCGGAAGTGGCCACCACATCCAGCCACATCCAGGCCAGCACCATGTGGCCGAAGGCCTGCATGTAGGGCACGGCGTTGGGCAGTGCGTCGGCGGGGTCGCTGGTGGCCCAAGCGGCCTTGGTGGCTGCGCCTACGCGGTGCAACGCGGCCGCCAACGCATTGGCCTGCACCGTCCAGCCTGCGGTGGCGCCTGCTTTGTCGATGGTGGTGTTGATGGCATGGGCCAAAGTCTTCAGACCCGTGCCGCCGCCCTGCACCACTTTGCGGCCCAAAAGGTCCAGCGCCTGGATGCCGTGGGTGCCTTCGTGGATCATGTTCAGGCGTTGGTCGCGCCAATACTGCTCCACCGGGAAGTCGCGGGTATAGCCGTAGCCGCCATGGATCTGGATGGCCAGCGAATTGGCCTCCAGGCAAAACTCACTGGGCCAGCTTTTGGCCACGGGCGTGAGCACTTCCAGCAGTTCGTGTGCGGTGTGGACTTGCTCGGGCGTACCGGTTTTGAGGTCATCGACCAGCCGGGCGCAATACAACTGCAGCGCCAGGGCGCCTTCGCAGTAGGCCTTTTGCGCCAACAGCATGCGGCGGATATCGGCGTGTTCAATCAGCAGCGATTGCGCTGCGTTGCTGGCTTTGCCGCTGGCGGTGACGGGGCGGCCCTGGGGGCGCTGGCGGGCGTAGTCCAAGCTGGCGTAGTAGCCCGCCAAGCCGAGCATGGTGGCGGCCATACCGACGCCAATGCGCGCCTCATTCATCATGTGGAACATGCAGCGCAGGCCGTCGCCTTCGGGCCCCACGCGGTAGCCGATGGCACCAGGCTTGCCATCGGGCTTGAAGGCGCCTTCACCGAAATTGAGCAGCGCGTTGGTGGTGCCGCGCCAGCCCAGTTTGTGGTTCAAGCCGGCCAGCACCACGTCGTTGCGCTGGCCTGTCAGCGCGCCTTCAAGCGTCACCATGCGTTTGGGTACGATGAACAGCGAAATGCTTTTGGTGCCTGGGCGCAACTGGCCATCAGGCCCCGGCACCTTGGCCAGCACCAGGTGCACGATGTTCTCAGTGAGCTCATGTTCGCCCGAGCTGATCCACATCTTGTTGCCACGAAGGCGGTAGCGGGGGCCCAGCGCGTCGGCATCGTCTTCTAGCTCGGCACGGGTGGTGATGTCCGACAGGCTAGAGCCCGCCTGCGGCTCGCTCAGGCACATCGTGCCCGCCCAACGGCCGCTGAGTTCATTGGCTGCGAACACCTGCTGTTGCGCGGGCGTGCCGTGCACCAAGATGGCATTGGCATTGCCCACGCTGAGCAGTTGCGAACCAATCGAGATGCTGCCTAGGGCAAAGAAAGCGTTGGCCGCGGCTTCGACGCTGTAGGGCAGTTGCATGCCACCCAAGGCTTCGTCTTGCGACGCGGCCAGCATGCCCGATTCGACATAGGCGGCAAAGGCGTCGTGGGTGGCTTGAGGCAGCACCACGCGCAAGGCGCCGTCGGAGCCCATCTCAGTACGCGGCTCTTGGGTGTCAACCAAGCGGTTAAAGGGCGCGTATCTTTCGCGGGCGATGCGTTCGCAGGTGTCTAGCACCGCATCGAAGGTTTCGCGGCTGTGCTCGGCAAAGCGGCCACGTGCAGTGAGCGTGGGCGTACCCAGCCAGTCGTACAACAGATGTTCAAGCGTGGCACGAAACGTCATGGATTGGCTTTGGGTTTGGCCCGGGCGGGGTCACGCCACACCGCAGACATCTTGTTGCCGCAGGGATCACGCACGTAGGCCACGTAAAAGTCAGGTGCGTAGTTTTCGCGATAGCCCGGCGGGCCTTCATCAACGCCGCCATGCACCAACGCCGCCGCATGGAAAGCTTGCACGGCTTGTGCACTGGGCGCAGCGAAGGCCAGCATCCCACCGTTACTCGGGGAGGCCGGAGCGCCGTTGTATGGGTGCAGCACCCAAAGATCGCCCGGGCGATCCGGGTGTCGGTAGGCGATCGACGCGTCGTCTTGATAAAAACGCCGGATGCCCAGGGGGCTTAAGCACGCATCAAAGAAGACTTGGGCTGCCGCGATGTCAGCGGCACCCAGGGTGGCATAGCTGTACATGAGCGGCAGCGAGGGTGGCTAAAGCGACAAGCCTCAGAGCACCTCAAACACGCCCGCCGCACCCATGCCGCCGCCAATGCACATGGTGACCACCACGCGCTTGGCACCGCGGCGCTTGCCTTCAATGAGGGCGTGGCCCGTGAGGCGCTGGCCGCTGACGCCGTAGGGGTGGCCCACCGCGATGGCGCCGCCGTTGACGTTGAGCCGGTCAGCCGGAATACCCAAGCGATCGCGGCAATACAGCACCTGCACCGCAAAGGCTTCGTTGAGTTCCCACAGATCAATGTCGTCCACCTTCAGACCCAAGCGCGACAGCACTTTGGGTACGGCAAACACCGGGCCGATACCCATTTCGTCAGGCTCGCAACCGGCCACTGCAAAGCCCAAGAAGCGGCCCAGGGGCTTGAGGCCCTTTTTGCTGGCATAGGCCTCATCCACCACCACGCAGGCCCCTGCCCCGTCGCTGAACTGGCTGGCGTTGCCTGCGGCCACCACGCCGCCGGGAATGGCGGGCTTGATGCTGCTGATGCCTTCTTTGGTGGTGCCGTCGCGCAAGCCTTCGTCTTTGCTCACGGTGACTTCTTTGGTGATGAGGCCCATCACGGCATCGGCCACACCGGCCTTGACGGTGATGGGGGCGATTTCATCGGTGAACTTGCCTGCAGCTTGGGCGGCCACCGCTTTTTGCTGACTGGCGGCGCCGTATTCGTCCATGACATCGCGGCCGATGTTGTAGCGCTTGGCCACTTGTTCGGCGGTTTGCAGCATGTTCCAGTAGATCTCGGGCTTCTTTTTGTTAAGCGCCAAGTCTTGCAGCATGTGCTGGTTCATTTCTTGTTGCACGCAGCTGATGCTTTCTACGCCGCCGGCCACGTACACACTGCCTTCGCCCGCAATGATGCGTTGCGCAGCCAGCGCAATGG
>JAAFIY010000003.1 GCA_013297985.1 Comamonadaceae bacterium
TGGCCAATCACAAAGACGGTGGCCTGCCTGATGTGATCAGCAGCGACTGCCCGCTGGGCGGCCACCACATTGCCCAGGGCTTTGAAGTCAACCAACTCGGCAGCCCGCCGCAAAAACACCCGCTGACCCTGGTGCGCGAAGCCTACGGCTTAGCCTGAAGCGCACCCACCACCGCACTCACTGACCAAGGCACACATGACCATGCAGATCACCGGCAAGATCACCCGCGAAAGCCTCATGACGCTAGAGGCTTACAGCAAATACCGCAAAGCCCATCAGGCAGACGTGATTGCGCACCGCAAGCAGCGCAGCGTGCACCTGGGCGAGCACATCACCTTGAACTTTGAAAGCGAATTCACCATGCGCTATCAAATCCAAGAGATGTTGCGCATTGAAAAGATCTTTGAAGAAGAAGGCATCGAACAAGAAATTGAGGCCTACGCCCCCCTGGTGCCCGACGGCAGCAACTGGAAGGCCACCATGCTCATCGAATACCCCGATGTGCATGAACGCAAGCGCGAACTAGCCCGCCTGATTGGCGTGGAAGACCGCTTGTTTGTGGAGGTGGAAGGCCACGCCCGCGTGTACGCGATTGCCGACGAAGACCTGGATCGTGAAAACGAACACAAAACATCGGCCGTGCACTTTGTGCGCTTTGAGCTGACGCCCGCCATGTGCGCCGCGGTCAAGGCCGGTGGCCAGGTCAAACTGGGCTGTGACCACACCAACTACCCGGCCCACGTGCAAATCGTGCCCGAGACGCTGGCCAGCTTGGCCGGTGACTTGAAGTAAGCCACGCGGCCCGTTGGTCGCACGGGGATTGCCGCGCCGCTAAGCTTGCAGGCATGCTGCTGCTTGTTGTTTCCCCCGCCAAATCGCTTGACACCACCACGCCGCTGCCCGCTGCGGCGCAAGCTTTGCCTGTAGGCCAGCCAGCCTTTGTGCCGCAGGCGGCGCAGATCATGGCGCGGCTCAAAAAACTGTCGGCAGCCCAAGTTGGCAAGCTGATGGACCTGAGCGACAAGCTCGCCACCCTCAATGCGGACCGCTTTGCGGCCTGGGCCGAACACCCTGCGCCTGACGCCACCCGAGCGAGCCTTTTCACCTTTGACGGCGATGTCTACGGCGGCATCGACGCCCATAGCCTGAAGGCCCCCGCCCTCAAATGGCTGCAAGAGCACTTGCTGATCTTGTCGGGCCTGTATGGCGTGCTGCGCCCTATGGACGCCATGCAGCCATACCGGCTAGAGATGGGCACCACGATCACCGTGGCCAAGGGCAAACCCAATCTGTACAAGTTCTGGGGCGACACCCTGGCCCAGCACATCAATCAGCGGGCCGTTGACCACAAAAGCGCCACCCTCATCAACCTGGCCAGCCAGGAGTATTTCAAAGCGGTGGACCTGAAGGCGCTGCAGACACCCGTGGTGGAGTGCGTCTTTCAAGAACGCAAACCCGGCGGCGCGTACAAGGTGGTCAGCTTCAACGCCAAACGCGCCCGCGGCCTGATGGCGCGCTGGTGCGCTGAACACCGCCCCACCAAGCCCCAGGCGCTGCAGGCGTTTGGGGTGGAGGGGTATGGGTTTGATGCCGGGGAATCGACCGATGCGCGGTATGTGTTTAGGCGGGAAGTGGGATAGGGCGTCACGACTGCCCTTATGAAGTGGAGTGGCGGCTCGGGTCGCGACCAGCGAAGGGGTAGGAGCCGCCCACCGCTCATTGCGCCGGCCCCACCACTCGTACGGTCGGAAAGTGCCGCACATACCGTCGCGCATCGCGGGTCAGTACGGGCCAGCTCTTCACCGCCGCATGGGCACCAATGAACAAGTCGGGCAGTACCGTGTTTTTGGAGCCGCCGTCGCGGCGGTATTGTGCAAACGCCTTGCCCGCTAAAAAGAGCGCTGCGCGGGGTGGCTCACGCAGTTGCAAGCCCAGGCCTGCTAGGGCCGCATCAAGTGCTTCAACGCTGTCAAACGCCAATGCCAGCTCGGCGTAGATCACTGGGTTGATGTGCAGGCGATGCAGCTTGGCTTGCATGCGCATTTGGCGGGTTGACCAGTCGGCCCACTGCGGGTCGTTGGCCAGCACGTCGATGAGCACGTTGGTATCGACCAACATCAGGGTTCGCCGCGCAACAGTGCCATCAGGTCGTCGGTGCGCCAGTGCACATTGGCGGTGCCGCGAGCGGCGTCAAAGCGGTCAGGTGCAGGTCGTTTGGGCTTGCGCGTTTTGGCTGGGCGCAGGGTGACGTCGCCAGCCTCATTCAACACAAACTCCACCGTAGCGCCCGGCGTTAACCCGAGCGCGTCACGAATGGGTTTGGGCACGGTGACCTGGCCTTTGGACGTGAGGGTGGTGGACACAGTGGCTCCCAAAGTATTACCTAAACCAAATCGTAATACCGATGCGGACAGTCTGTCTAGCCTGCTGCAAGCTGCATTGGGGACAATACGGCCAGGAGGACACTCAAATGACCACCGACCAAACCCACACTCCCACCCAGGCCGCCACCCAGTCCATCACCCCCCAACTGCGCCAATGGATCGTTGAGCAGGCGCAGGCCGGCTGCACGCCACAGTCGGTGCTCAAAGCCATGCGCGACGCGGGTTGGCAAGAGCAGGTGGCCATGGCGGCGATGGAAGAGTCTTTGTCGTCTCACCTCACTGACCAAGGCTTGCAGCTGCCCGCTGTGGCCAGCTCGGCCGAAGAGGCCGCCGCCGCAGCCGCCCAAGCCGAGCTGCCTGCGCTGCGGGTGGGCAAGCCCATGCCGCATCCGCCGCTGGGTGACTGCCAGCTGGTGCTGGATGTGGGCGACCGCCAAGTCAAGGTGGTCAGCGTCATGCGCATGCCGCCCTACATCACCGTGTTTGACAGTTTTTTCTCGCCCGAAGAATGCGCCCAGCTGATTGCGCTGGCTGAGCCCCGCATGGCCCGTTCACGCACGGTAAGCGAAGACGCCACGGCCGAGGAATTCAACGCCAACCGCACCAGCGACGGCATGTTTTTTCAGCGCGGCGAACACCCCTTTGTGGCCACGCTCGAGCGCCGCATGGCCCGGCTGCTCAACTGGCCTTTTGACAACGGCGAGGGTCTGCAGGTGCTGCACTACCGGCCGGGCGCCGAATACAAGCCCCACTACGACTACTTTGACCGCGCCAAGGCGGGCACCTCCACCATCCTCAAACGCGGCGGCCAGCGCCTGGGCACGCTCTTGGTTTATCTGAGCGAACCCCCGCGCGGCGGCGGCACGGTGTTCCCTGATGTAGGCATTGAAGTGACTGCGCGCCTAGGCACGGCGGTGTTCTTTAGCTACGAGATGGACGACCCCAGCAGCAAAAGCCTGCACGGCGGCAGCCCGGTGATTGAAGGCGACAAATGGGTGTGTACCAAGTGGGTGCGCGAAGGCTATTTTCAGTGACGTCGCTGAGCGTTCCATTCACCAATCGGGCTGTTACGCCCATCAATAGGGCGTAAGCAGCTATGAAAGTTGTAGCAAACGGCATTCACGTCGAGGTGGAAGACAGCGGCCAACCAGGCGACACCCGCCCGGTGGTGCTGTTGATCATGGGCCTGGGCATGCAGCTCATTGCCTGGCCGCCGCATGTGGTGCAGCCGCTGCTGGATGCGGGCTATCGCGTGCTGCGCCATGACAACCGCGACATTGGCTTAAGCCAGCACTTTGACCACCTGGGCACGCCCAACTTGCTGTGGGCCAGCGTCAAGCACCGCATGGGCCTGAAGGTGCAGGCGCCTTACACCCTTCAAGACATGGCCAACGATGCGGCGGCGGTGCTGGCTGCGCGCGGTGTCACCCGGGCCCATGCGGTGGGTGTCAGCATGGGCGGCATGATTGCGCAGCGCTTGGCCTTGACGGCGCCCACGTTGGTGCAGTCGCTCACCCTCATCATGACCAGCAGCGGCGCACGCGGCCTGCCGGGCCCCAAGCCGCCGGTGTTGCGGCACATGCTGTCGCGCCCGGCCAATGCCACGCCTGATGCGGTGTTGGCCCATGGCGAAAAGCTCATGCAGCTCATTGGCAGCCCGGCCTATCCCAACGACCCTGGCTATGTGCGCCAACGGCTGCAAACGGCCATTGCCAGATCGTTTCACCCCAGCGGCGTGTTGCGGCAAATGGTGGCCATTGCCGCCGACACCGAACGCCCCAAGCTGCTGCCGCGCATCACCACGCCCACGCTGGTGCTGCACGGCGATGCCGATCCGCTGGTGCCGCTGGCCTGTGGGCGCGACGTGGCCCGGCGCATCGGCCCCGCAGCCCGGTTAGTGACTATTCCTGGTATGGGGCATGACTTGCCGCCGGGCGCCGTGGCCCAGTGGCTGCCGCATGCGCTAGAGCACATGGCCGAGCACGCTGCGCCCGGTGATGCAGCACCCGCCTCTGCGCCCGTCCCCCTGGCAGCCTGAAACCGGCGCACCCCGCATGAACCTGCCCACCGACGCCGACCTGGCCCGCAGCACGTTGGGCCAGAGCGTGGCCTACATCGATACCTACACCCCTGGTCTGCTGCTGCCCCTGCCGCGCGCCACCAAGCGGCGTGAAATTGCCCTGCCGGGTGCCGATGACGGCCGCGTGCCCTTTGTGGGCGCCGATTTGTGGACCGCGTTTGAACTCTCGTGGCTCAACCCACGTGGCAAGCCCCAAGTGGCCATCGCGCACATCGTGGTGCCCGCCGAGACGCCGCACATCATCGAGAGCAAATCCTTCAAGCTGTACCTCAACAGCTTTAATCAAACCGCGTTTGTCGACGCCGCCGCGGTGCGCGATGCCCTTAAGCGCGACCTGAGCGCGGCCCTGTGGCAAGGCCAAGCCGTGGGCAGCACCCCCGGCGTGCGGCTGGTGCTGCCTGAAGACTTTGGGCGCGAAACCGTGGCCGAACTCCCCGGCCTGAGCCTTGACCGCCTGGACGTGGAATGCACCCACACCCATCCGGCGCCCGAACTGCTGACCTCTGCCACGCAGGAGCAACCGGTGACAGAGGTGCTAGTGAGCCATCTGCTCAAAAGCAACTGCCTGGTCACTGGCCAGCCGGACTGGGGCAGCGTGCAAATCAGCTACAGCGGGCCGCAAATTGAGCAAAGTGGGCTGTTGCGCTACATCGTGAGCTTTCGCCAGCACAACGAATTTCATGAACAGTGCGTGGAGCGGATTTATTGGGACATTTGGCAGCGCTGCAAACCCACCAAGCTGGCTGTGTTTGCGCGCTACACCCGCCGGGGTGGGCTGGACATCAGCCCCTGGCGATCCAGCCATCCGCAGGCCCTGCCAAGCACCGCACGCACCGCGCGCCAGTAAGGCTTGGGGCTGGTGGCCTAGGGCGCTCGTTGGAATTGAACGACGCCTCTACCGAAGGCCAGTGTCGCTGGGTATAGTTCGTGCGGTTCCGTTACCCGTAACTTAGCGAGCGTCATTTTTTGATCAGGCCCGCAGCCATCTCGGCCCCAGGCTTTACTCCGCTGTTTCACGCCATGCCATCAAAACCCACGTCCACCTCTTCCTCTGCACGGGTTGCGCCTTCGGCGCGCGGTAATGCTCCGGCGAGCCAGCAAGACTTTGTGTCGGTGCGCGATGTCTTCAAATTCCACGGCATCTGGGCCTTTGGCGTGCGGCGCATGCGGGCGATGCAGTTCGTGGGCAAAGCCATTTTGATCAGCGTGCTGTTTGCCATTCCGGTGGCGCTGCTGGCGTACTACTACTTCGGCAACAAGGCCGACGTGATTGCCTTTAGCGCCAAAGAACGTGTGGGCGTGGCATATATCCGCGACGTGTTGCCGGTGTTGCGGGCCGCGCAATCTGATCGAACAGCGGCATTGACTGCTGCCAAAAACAACACGCCGACAGACGCCTCTGCCCGCTCCACCCTGGCCGCTGCGCAAGGCAAGCTAGACGCCACCCACCGCGCGCTGGCGGGTGAACTCGAAGGCATTGGCCCCTTTTTTGACAAAGCCAAACAAGCCGCCTCGGCTGCTGCAGGCGCGCAAGGCGTGGCCAAGGTGTATGACGCGCAAACCCAGTACATCAACGCCTTGCTCACGCTGGTGCTGGAGGCCACCGACCGGTCTAACCTGACGCTTGACCCCGACCTGGACAGCTATTTCGTCATGGACGCTTTGTCCTTTCGCGTGCCCTTTGTGGCCGAGGCGCTGGCCAGCTTGCGTGACTTGTCGCTCGAAGGCATCGGCTCGGTCGTAGGCGCTGATATCGCGGTGCGCAAAGAGTCGGCCGAGCAAGTGCCGGTGGCCAAGTTCAACTTTGATTCGATGGTGGCGGGCATTGGCAAATCGCTGGGGGCCAACCCAGCCCTCAAAGGCACGCTGCGCTGGGAAGACGCCAACAAACCCACCGAAGACGCCATTGCCGCGCTGCAAAAGCACTTTCGATCCAGCGACACCTCTGAGCTTGAAAAAGCCGCCCCGCGCGATGTCTTGGAGCGGGCGCTGAATGCGCAACTCGATCTGGGCAACCGCCTGCTGGCCGATTTGGACAAGCTTTTGGCCACCCGCATCGCAGCCTTTGAAGCCGAGCGCCGTTTGGTGTTGGTGGTGGCGGCGGTGTCGCTGCTGTTGGCGGCCTACTTTTTCTACGCCTTCTATTTGGTGATGAGCGGCGGCTTGCGCGAAGTGGCGCGCCACTTGGTGGCCATTACCAATGGCGACCTCACCACCCGCCCGCGCCCCTGGGGCAAAGACGAACCGGCGCAGCTGATGACCACCTTAAGCGCCATGCAAGATTCCTTGCAAACCTTGGTGGCCGAGGTGCGCAACGCCGCACGCGAGATTGGGTCGGCCAGCGGCGAGATTTCCTCGGGCTCAATCGACTTGAGCCAGCGCACCGAGCAAAACGCCGCCAGCCTGGAGCAGTCGGCCTCGGCTGTGGAAGAGATTACGGCCACCAGCCGCAACGCGGCCGACAACGTGCGCGAGGTGGCATCCATTGCGTCGGGCAACGCCAGCGTGGCGCAAAAGGCAGGCGAGTCGGTGCACCAGGTGGTCAACACCATGCAGGCCATTCATGCCAGTTCGAGCAAGATCAACGACATCATTGGCACCATTGACAGCATCGCTTTCCAAACCAATATCTTGGCGCTGAACGCCGCCGTGGAGGCGGCCCGCGCGGGCGAGCAGGGTCGCGGTTTTGCAGTGGTGGCCAGCGAGGTGCGGGCCCTGGCCCAGCGCAGCGCAGCCGCCGCGCGGGAGATCAAAGACCTCATCAGCACCAGCGTGGCGCAGATCAACACCGGTACTTCAGTGGTGGAGCAAGCGGGCAGCACCATTGAAGAGGTGGTGAACAACGCGCAGCGCATCAACGCGCTGTTGGGCGAAGTGGCCACCAGCGCGCGTGAGCAGGCCGAGGGCGTGGCCATGGTGGGCGACAGCATCCAGAACCTAGACCGCAGCACCCAGCAAAACGCGGCATTGGTGGAAGAAACCAGCGCGGCGGCCAGCGCCCTGGCGGACCAGGCCCAGGCCCTGATTGCCAAGGTGGATCGGTTCCGCCTGCCTTGACTTGGTGGCCTTGCGGGTCAAACCGGCTGCTCGGCCCTAGAAATCAGCCTAGCCAGCTACAAAAAATGTAGCGCACTGGGATTGGGCCGGGCTAAGCTTGATCTACAAAGCGGGTGAGCGGCGCCAAATCAGGGAACTGCGGGGTGCGCTTGTCGCGCTGGGCTGTGATGGCTTCGCGCAGGTGGCTGGTGCTCCACACCGCGCCTTGCAGAACGCCCATGTGTTTGAGTGCATCGTCCACGCTGTGGTCGCGGGCGTAGTGAATCGCCTGCTTGGTACCCCAAATGGCCACCGGCGGCTTGGCCGCAATTTCAGCCGCGCACTTCAAGGCCGCCGCCAGGCAATCGGCCTGGGTGTCAAACACGGCATTGACCAGGCCCCAACTGCGTGCGTCGGCCGCACCCATGCGGCGGCCGGTGTAGGCCAACTCTTTGACCACCGCCAGCGGCAGCAGCTTGGGCAGGCGCTGCAGGGTGCCCACATCGGCCACCATGCCGATGTTGATTTCTTGAATGCAAAAGAAGGTGTCGGCGCTGGCGTAGCGCACGCAAGCGGCAGTGACCAAATCCACCGCGCCGCCCACCACCCCGCCATGCAACGCACAGATCACCGGCACGCGCAGGCTTTCGAGCTTGCTAAAGGTGGCTTGGATGTCGGTGAGCTGGTCAAACATGGCAGCACGCCCTTCGGCGCTGCGGTCGTCCATGGTGATGCCGCTCCCAAAGGTGTCCAGCGACATGCCCGCACTGAAGTGGCGCCCGGTGCTGGACAGCACGAGCACCCGGGCGCTGCCTTGGGCGTGCACATGGGTGAGCACCGCGTCCAGCTCGCGCCAGAAGGTCGGGTGCATGGTGTTTATGGCCTCAGGCCGATTGAGCACCAAGTGGCCGATGTGATCGGTTTCTGAATAGGCAAAGCAAGTCAGCGCGGGAAGGGCAGTGGGGCTCATGAGCTAAGACCTTCAGAAGGGTTGGGGCGGTTGGGGCCTGCAGGCGCGGGTGCCAAACACAAGCGGTGGCGCCCCTGCGCCTTGGCTTGGTACAGGGCGGCATCGGCACGGCGCACCAGCGCGGCCAAGTTCACGTCTTGAGGATGCAGCACCGCAAGCCCGGCCGACAGTGTCAGCTCACGCGGCGCCGAGGTCTGACCAGGGGGGCAGTAACGCACCACGTCTTGCACGATAGCCTGGGCGCGCTCGGTAGCGACTTCCAGCGGCACGCCGGGGAGCATCAGCACAAATTCTTCCCCGCCCAGGCGGGCGCACAAGTCACCCGGCCGCACATGCTTGCGCAGGTGATCGCTCGCCGCCTGCAAGGCCGAGTCGCCGGCTTCGTGGCCCAGCTCGTCATTGATACGCTTGAAGTGGTCGGCATCCAGCAATACCAGGGCCAACGGCTGGTGGCTGCGCGTGGCGCGCTCCACCAGTCGCGCGGCTTGTTGCTCAAAGTGGCGCCGGTTATTGAGCTGCGTGAGCTGGTCGGTGTGGGCCAGGCGATCCAGCCGATCGGTGAGGCGCTCGGTGTGCAGGCCAATCATGGCCAGGCCCTGCAGCAAGAGCGAGAAGCCGCTGAGCATGGTCACCAACACGGCCGGCCCGTGCACTGCGGGCAGATCGCCCGTGAGGCGCCAGCCCACCACACCGCGCAGGGCCACCACCGCCGTGAACGCTGCAAAAGCAAACAACGCAAAAGCCACCATGGAGCGCTCGCCCCGCCGGTACAGGCCCGCCAACACCCACAGCGCCCAAACACCCAGGGTGGTCAATACCGCGCTCAACACCGCGATGCGAAAGCCGAGGTATTGACGTTGATCTTGCACCCCATAGGTACCCCAGACAAAAGCCAGACCCGTTAACCCCATCAACGCGCCCAAGTAGCTCCATGGCACGCGCTTTTGTCGGTACATGTACAAGCCCGCCAGCACCAGCGCTTGTGAGGCCACGATCAGCACGTTACCCGCCACGATGCTCAGCCCATTTGGCAAGACGCCGCGCAGGGACGTCGCTGCCAGGCCCAGGGCCAACACCGCCATGCCCGCAGCCCAGGCAACCATGTAGGCGGAGCGGTCCCGCACGGCCAGCGCCACTGCGGTCAGCCCCACGGCCAGCGAGATCAGCACGCCGTACAGCAGCGCGGTGGGCAGATGCAGCTCAGGCATGCGAATCGTCTGGCGGGTTGAACAAATCGAGTGTCATGGGCTCACAGACGGCCGACGAAGCGCTGGCCGAGGTCGCAGGTTCAGGTCCGCCAAGCGCCGATGCCGAGGGCGCGTGGTGTGGAGCTTCCCCGGCGCTTTTCTCAAGCTTACCCGCCCGAACACCCAGCAAGCGCAGCCTGCGCGACAGGTCGACGCGCTTGAGGCATTGCCCGCAGGCCGCACGCAGTTCGGCGGCGGTCTGCACGCAAACTGGCAGGGTCTGGTCGCGCGTGGCAATTTGAAAGTCATCAAAGCGCAGCTTGATGCCCACCGTGCGGCAGCGGTAGCCTTTTCGCTGCAAATCCTGCGCGAGCTGTTCGCAAAGGCGGGTGAGGATGGCGCCCAGCTCGGCACGGTCGTTTCTGGCATGCAGGTCGCGCTCAAACGTCGTCTCACGACTGATGGACACCGGTTCGCTGTGCGTGACCACCGGGCGGTCGTCGCGGCCCCAGGCTGATTCATGCAGCCAATGCCCATAGGCGCGGCCAAAGTGCTGCAGCAGCGTGGGCAGCGGCGTGGCGGCCACATCGCCGATGGTGGCGATGCCCAGAGCGGCCAGCTTGGCGTCGGCCTTGGGGCCTACGCCATTGATTTTGCGTGCGGCCAAGGGCCAGATGCGGGCCTGTACGTCGTTTGGGTGCAGCACGGTGATGCCAGCCGGCTTTTGCAGCTCGCTGGCCATTTTTGCCAGCAGCTTGTTGGGGGCCACGCCAAGGGAGCAACTCAAACCCGTGGCGTCGGCGATGCTCTTTTGAATCAGTCGCGCCAGCACCCGGCCGCCCTCGCGCTGGCCGCCGGGCACGTCGGTGAAGTCGATGTACACCTCATCAATGCCCCGGTCTTCCATCACCGGCGCAATGTCGGTGATGACGCCTTTGAAGGCGCGTGAGCAGCGGCGGTATTCATCAAAGTCAGCAGGCAGCAGGATGGCGTCGGGACACAGCTTGGCGGCCTTCATCAGGCCCATGGCTGATCCGATACCAAAGGCCCGTGCGGCATAGCTGGCGGTGGTGATGACGCCGCGGCCCACATAGCTGCGCAAACGCGGGAAATGCTCGAGCGCAATGCGCTCGGGCTGGCTCACATCCACGCCCTGCGCGGCCAGTGCCTCTTCAAGCCGCCTGCGCGAGCCACCCACCACCATCGGCAGGCCTTTCAATTGCGGGTAGCGCAGCAGCTCCACCGACGCGTAAAACGCATCCATGTCGAGGTGGGCAATGCGGCGTTCCGGCACAGCAGCACAACAAGCCGTTTGCTACAAAAAAAGTAGCTACTTAGGCAATTAAATAGGGCGGTACAGGCCGATAGGGTGCTAAGCCCTGAGCCCTGCGTAGCCTACACCTCGCGCCGCAGCGCGGGGAACAAGATCACATCGCGGATGCTGGCGGCGTCTGTCAGCAGCATCACCAAGCGGTCAATGCCCACGCCACAGCCGCCGGCCGGCGGCATGCCGTATTCCAACGCGCGGATGTAGTCGGCGTCGTAGAACATCGCTTCGTCGTCGCCGCTGTCTTTGGCATTGACTTGGGCCAAAAAGCGCTCGGCCTGGTCTTGGGCGTCGTTGAGCTCGCTGAAGCCGTTGGCGATTTCACGGCCAGTCATGTACAGCTCAAAGCGCTCGGTGACTTCGGGCCGCGCATCGTTGGCGCGCGCCAGCGGCGAAATCTCTGTGGGGTGCTCCATGATGTAAGTGGGCTGCCACAGCTGGTGCTCGACATGCTCTTCAAAAAATAGCACCTGTAGCGCGGGCAGGCTGCGTTGGCTTAGGCGGTGCTTGGCTTCCGTCAGGCCGTGTTTGGTGAGGGATTCGCGCAGCCAAGTGGCGTCGTCTGCGCCAGCGCCTGCTTCGGTGTAGCGCGAAATGGCTTCGCGAATGCTGAGCCGCTCAAAGGGCTTGGCCAAATCAATGTCGCGGCCCTGATAGCTCAGCGCCAGGGTGCCGCAAGCCAGTTGGGCCGCGTGGCGGATGAGGTCTTCGGTAAACGTCATCTGATCGCGGTAGTCCCAATAGGCCGCGTAGAACTCCAGCATGGTGAATTCAGGGTTGTGCCGCACCGACACGCCTTCGTTGCGAAAGTTGCGGTTGATTTCAAACACCCGCTCAAAGCCGCCCACCACCAGGCGCTTTAAGTACAGCTCAGGCGCAATGCGCAGGTACATGGCCTGATCCAGCGCGTTGTGGTGGGTGACGAAGGGCCGCGCATTAGCGCCGCCGGGAATCGGCTGCAGCATGGGCGTTTCCACTTCTAAAAACCCGTGGCTCGTCATGAACTGCCGAATGCCGCTGATGGCTTGGCTGCGCTTCACAAACCGTTCGCGGGTGGACGCATCGCTGATCAAGTCCACATAGCGCTGGCGCACTTTCAGTTCAGCGTCGGCCACGCCGTGGAACTTGTCGGGCAGCGGGCGCAAGCTTTTGGTGAGCAGTTTGATCTGCGTGGCGTGCACCGTGAGCTCGCCAGTCTGAGTTTTAAACAAGGTGCCCGCCACGCCGACGATGTCGCCCAAGTCCCAGTGCTTGAAAGCGTCATACACCTCGGTGCTCACCGTGTCGCGGTGCACATAGATCTGAATGCGGCCTTGGGCTGAACCCAGCGAGCCGTCTTGCAGCGTACAAAAGCTGGCCTTGCCCATCAGCCGCTTGAGCATCATGCGGCCCGCTACTCGCACCTCGATGGGGGTAATTCCGTCGCCCGCCAGCTCTGCGCGCTCTTTGCCGCCGTGGGCGTCGTGCAGCCCCTGAGCCTGATCGGTGGGCTTGAAGTCATTGGGAAACGCCACCGGCCCGCCTGCGCTTTGCACCGCGCGCAGGGCCGCCAGCTTGGTGCGCCGCTCGGCCAGCAAGGTGTGATCGTCTGCTGGGGGGGTGGTCGGCGTGTCAGCGGATGCAGAGGTGGGCGCGGAGTGGGAATCGGTCATAGCAACTACAAGCAAGCAAACCAGAAATTGTAGGCACCACCCCGCTCGTGTGAGGCTTTCGGGCGCGGGCCTTGCTAAATTCGAGCCCATGCCCGTCACTGGTTCTGATTTCTTGCCCGCCAACCGCGCGAGCCTGGCCCCGCAAAGCCCAGCGCTTGAGCTGCTGCTCGAATCCACCGGCGAGGGCATCTACGGCATTGACCGCGAAGGGCGCTGCACCTTTATCAACCGCGCCGGGGCGCAGATGTTGGGCTACAGCACCGATCAAGTGCTGGGCCACAACATGCATCAGCTGGTGCACCAGCGCCACGCCGATGGGCGCCACTACCCGGAGCATGACTGCCCCATCCTCAATGCGTACCGGCAGGGCCTGCCGTGCCGGGTTGACAACGAAGTGTTCTGGCGCGCCGACGGCACCGCGCTCTACACCGAATACAGCAGCTACCCGCTGGTCGAAGACGGCCAGGTACGCGGCGCTGTCATTACCTTTGTGGACATCAGCCAGCGGCGCGAGGCCCAGCAGGCGCTAGAGCGCGCCACGCAGGCCTTGCAGCGCACCAACGCCGAGCTGGAGCAACGGGTGGCCGAGCGCACCCGCGCCTTGAGCGGCGCTCTAGAAGGGTTGCGCGAGTTGTCTGCCCACCTGGAAACGGTGCGTGAACGCGAACGCAAGCGCATCGCCCGCGAAATCCACGACGAGCTGGGTTCGCTGCTGGTGGCCTTGAAGATGGACGTGAACTGGCTGGCGCGGCGGGTCGATGAGCAGCCTGCGTTGAAAGCCAAGTGCGCGGGCATGGGCCAGATGATCGATACCGCAGTGCAGCAGGTGGGCCGCATCATCACCGACCTGCGCCCCAGCATCTTGGACCACCAAGGCCTGTGGGCTGCGCTGGATTGGCAGGCGCAAGAATTCTTTGACCGCTTTGAATGGCAGGGGCGCCTGCAGATGGTGGTGGCCGCCGGTGTCGTGCCGCCAGAGGGCCCGCGCGCCACGGCTGTGTTTCGGATTTTTCAAGAAGTGCTGTCCAACGTGGCGCGGCATGCCCAGGCCAGACGGGTGGATGTGCGGGTGGTGGTGGAAGCGCCGCCCGAAGCCATGCTGTACGTCGAGGTGCGCGATGACGGCGTGGGTGCCTCTGCGGCGGACCTGCAAGCGCCCAACAGCTACGGCGTGATGGGCATGCGCGAACGTGCGGCCCACCATGGCGGGCGATTGCGGATTGAATCCACACCCGGCACCGGCACCCGCGTGTGCCTGGTGATGCCGCTGGGCGGCAGCGCCCCGCTCGTAACGGTAAGCGCCGATACGTCTGCGCCGGAGCCCACCGAATGATCCGCGTGTTGGTGTGCGACGACCACGCCATCGTGCGCCAGGGCATTCGCCAAATGCTGGCCGATGCACCCGACATGCAAGTGGCCGCTGAGGCCGCCGATGGCGCTGAAGGTATTGCGCTGGTGCGCCAGGCTGCAGCCGCCGGTACGCCGCTGGACGTGGTGCTGCTGGACATCGCCATGCCACGGCGCGACGGGCTGGACGTGCTCAAGCAAATCAAAGACGAATTTGCACGGCTGCCGGTGCTGGTGTTGTCTACTTACCCTGATCGGCAGTACGCGGTGCGTTGTCTTCGCCTGGGTGCGGCGGGCTACCTCAACAAAAGCGCTGACTCTGAGCAGATCTTGGCCGCCATCCGCAAAGTGGCCACGGGTGCCCTGTTCATTACGCCCGCCGTGGCTGAGCAACTGGTCAGCGTGATCGGCGTGCCCGGCACCCAGGCGCCGCACGACGCGTTTTCCAACCGCGAATACCAGGTGTTTGGCCTGCTGGCGCGCGGCATGAGCGTGGGTGAAATCGCCGAGCAACTCAGCCTGTCACCCAACACCGTGTCCACCTACCGCGCCCGCATTCTGGAGAAAACCGGGCTGCGCAACGACGTCGAGCTGGCGCTGTACGCAGTGCAGCAGCAACTGCTGGCTTAAGGCGAGCCCCCACCGCTGCGCCGCAACCGTCGCGCCGCACGCTGTAGGGCCAGCCCTACACGCAATACCTGCGGCGCACGATGGCGCGCAGCGCAGCAGCGGCCTACCTTCAGGCATCTGTTGCTGGAGGCCCGCCGATGAAATCCGCTTACGACCCCTACGACGCTGAACGCCCCTTGATGCTGCGCTGCGCATGCGGCGCCGAGCATGCGCCCCAGCAACACGCCAGCGTCGATGCCACCGACCCCGACACCCTGGGCCGCAGCTTCATGGAAGCCAGCTTGGTCAAAGCGCTGTTTCCGCATGAACCGGTGCGCCGCGCTTTTTTGAAAGCGGTGGGCCGCCGCACCGCCATGGCGGCCATCGCCAGTGTGTTGCCCGTGGCAAGCCTGCAAGCCATGGCGCAAGAGCGCCGCACGCCCGAGAAGAAAGACCTCAAGGTGGGCTTTATCGCCATCACTTGCGCCACCCCGCTCATCATGGCCGACCCGTTGGGCTTTTATCGCCAGCAGGGCCTGAATGTTCAGCTCATGAAGACGGCTGGCTGGGCGCTGATTCGCGACAAGATGCTCAACAAAGAGCACGACGCCAGCCACTTCTTAAGCCCCATGCCATTGGCCATCAGCCTAGGCCTGGGCAGCACCCAAGTGCCCATGAATGTGGCCACCATCCAGAACACCAATGGCCAGGCCATCACGCTGCATGTCAAACACAAAGACAAGCGTGACCCCAAGCAGTGGAAAGGCTTTAAGTTTGCGGTGCCGTTTGAATACAGCATGCACAACTTCTTGCTGCGCTACTACGTGGCCGAAGCAGGGCTGAATCCTGATACCGATATCCAAATCCGGGTGACGCCACCACCCGAAATGGTGGCCAACCTGCGCGCGGGCAACATCGATGGCTTCTTGGGGCCCGATCCCTTTAACCAGCGTGCGGTGTTTGATGAGGTGGGCTTCATCCACATCTTGTCCAAAGAAATTTGGGACGGCCACCCCTGCTGCGCATTTGGCATGAGCGCTGAATTCATCCAGCAGAACCCTGCGACCTATGCCGCGCTGTTCCGCTCGGTGCTGACCGCCGCCGCGATGGCGCGCGAGGCCAAAAACCGCGAGCTCATCGCCAAAGTCATCAGCCCCACGGCCTACCTCAACCAGCCCGAAACCGTCATTGCCCAGGTGCTGACGGGCCGCTTTGCCGATGGCCTGGGCGGCGTCAAGACGGTGCCCGATCGCGCTGACTTTGACCCAGTGCCTTGGCAAAGCATGGCCGTGTGGATGCTCACCCAAATGAAGCGCTGGGGCTACATCAAAGGCGATGTCAACTACCGCCAAATTGCCGAGCGTGTGTTCTTAATGACCGACGCACGCAAGTACATGGGCGAGTTGGGCCAAAAGGCGCCTGCGGCCGCAGCGGCTTACCCCAAGTTCCGCATCATGGGGCGCGAGTTTGATCCGGCAAAAGCCGATGAATACGCCCGCAGCTTTCCCATCAACCGCTTGGCCACCTGATTCGTTGTCGCACGCATGGCATCGAATTCGTCAAGCGGCCAGACGGCCAAGGCGGCCCTGCTGTCGCTGATTTTGCTGGCGGTGCTGTTGGGCATCTGGCACTTGGCCACGCTGCCCAAGGCGGTGGTGGCGCCACCTCTGTCCAGCCTGACGCCTGAGCAAATTGAGTACGCCAAGCTCTTGGGCAAGGACCCCACTGCGGCGGCTGGCACACCGGTGAAAAGCGACGGATTCCCCACCCTGGCCCAAATGGGAGAAGCGGTGGTGCGCAACTTGTCCAATCCGTTCTATGACAACGGGCCCAATGACAAAGGCATCGGCGTACAGCTGGCGCATTCGCTGCTGCGGGTGGGCCTGGGCTTTGGCATTGCCGCGCTGGTGGCGATTCCCTTGGGATTCGTCATCGGCATGAGCCCGCTGCTGCATCGGGCACTCGACCCCTTTATCCAGGTGCTCAAACCCATCTCGCCCTTGGCTTGGATGCCGTTGGCGCTGTACACCATCAAGGACTCGGGCATCTCGGGGGTGTTTGTCATCTTCATCTGCAGCGTGTGGCCGATGTTGATCAACACCGCCTTTGGCGTGGCCAGCGTGCGGCGGGATTGGCTGAACGTCGCCAAAACGCTCGAGGTGCCGCCGCTGCGCCGTGCGTTTGAAGTGATCTTGCCCGCTGCGGCCCCCACCATCTTGACGGGTATGCGCATCAGCATGGGCATTGCGTGGCTGGTGATCGTGGCCGCTGAGATGTTGGTGGGCGGCACCGGTATTGGCTACTTTGTCTGGAACGAGTGGAACAACCTGTCGCTCACCAACGTGATCTTCGCCATCTTGGTGATTGGGCTGGTGGGCATGGTGCTGGACCTGCTGTTTGCGCGGCTGCAAAAGGCGGTGACCTATGTCGAATGACGACAGCCGCGCTTTTCTGCAGGTGCGCGGCTTGGCTAAGCGCTTTGCCGCTGGCGCTGAGCCGGTGTTTGACGCGGTGAACTTTCATATCCAGCGCGGTGAATTCGTTTGCATCATTGGTCATTCAGGCTGCGGCAAAACCACCATCTTGAACGTGCTGGCGGGGCTGGAAGAAGCCAGCGAAGGCACGGTGATCATGGACGGCCGCGAAGTGAAGGGCCCGAGCCTTGAGCGCGGGGTGGTCTTCCAAGGCCATGCGTTGATGCCCTGGCTGAGCGTGCGGCGCAACATTGCGTTTGCGGTGCGCAGCAAGTGGCCCGATTGGTCAGGTGCGCAGGTGGATACCCATGTGCGTCGCTACGTCGAGCTGGTGGGCTTGGGCGCGGCCATCGACAAAAAGCCCAGCGAGTTGTCGGGCGGCATGAAGCAGCGCGTGGGCATTGCGCGCGCCTTTGCCATCGAACCCAAGATGCTGCTGCTTGACGAACCCTTTGGCGCATTGGACGCGCTCACACGCGGCACCATTCAAGACGAGTTGCTGCGCATTTGCAGTCAGACGCAGCAGACGGTGTTCATGATCACCCACGACGTGGACGAAGCCATTTTGTTGGCTGACACCGTGCTGTTGATGAGCAACGGGCCCCAAGCCCGCGTGGCCGAACTGGTGCGCAACCCCCTGCCGCGCAGCCGCAGCCGCGCCACCCTGCACCACGAGCCGCTGTACTACCCCGTGCGCAATCACCTGGTGGATTTTTTGGTGGCGCGCTCAAAGGATTTGTCACACGGGCGCGGGCCTGCGCATCCCCCCGAAATCACCCTAGGCCGCGACGCGTTGCCCGCAGCGGCCTGACCCGCTTTTGTCCCCTGCCAAACCCCACAAAAGGAGAGCCCCCATGAGCCGTCTGGACGTCACCGAAAAAATCATCGCCACCAAAGTGGCCAAAGGCATCAAGTGGGCCGACGTGGCCAAAAAGGTCGGCCAAAGCAAAGAGTGGACGACCGCCGCCTGCCTAGGCCAAATGACCTTAACGGCCGAGCAGGCCACCGTGCTCGCCAAGATCTTTGGCCTGAGCGCTGAAGAGAAAAAGTGGCTCATGGTGGTGCCCTACAAAGGCAGCTTGCCCACCGCAGTGCCCACCGATCCGCTCATCTACCGCTTCTACGAACTCATCAGCGTGTACGGCACCACCTTCAAGGAGCTGATTCACGAGGAGTTTGGCGACGGCATCATGTCGGCCATCGATTTCAAGATGGACATGCAGCGCGAGGCCAACCCCAACGGCGACCGCGTGGCCATCACCATGTCGGGCAAGTTCCTGCCCTACAAGACCTACTGATCCGCTGCGACCGCTTGTCCATGGAACCGCGCTTACCGCTGCCGCCGTTTGATGCTGAAAGCGCCGCCCGCAAGGTGCGCATGGCCGAAGACGCTTGGAACACCCGCGACCCTGATCGCGTGGTGCAGGTCTACACCCCCGACACCCGCTGGCGCAACCGGGCTGAGTTCCCGGTGGGCCGTGAACAAGTGCGGGGCTTTTTGCAGCGCAAATGGGCGCGTGAGCTGGACTATCGGCTTATCAAAGAGCTGTGGGCCTGCTCGGGTGACCGCATTGCGGTGCGCTTTGCCTATGAATGGCACGACGATTCAGGCCAATGGTTTCGCAGCTATGGCAATGAAAACTGGGCCTTCAACGCCGAGGGCTACATGCGCGAGCGGCACGCCAGCATCAATGATTTGCCCATTCGGCCCGAGCAACGTTTGTTTCACTGGCCTTTGGGGCGACGGCCCGATGAACACGCCAGCCTGAGCGAACTAGGGCTCTAAGCGGCACCCCAAGTGCGGGTCAGGGCTGAGGGCCGCCGCTGCCCGGCTGGGCGATTTGCTGCCGGGTCAGAAAGTCATTGATTAGCTCCAGCCGCACCAACGGGTTCTGCAGCTCCATTAAGCGCTGTTTGAGCGGCACGGGCAGCGGTAGCAGTTCGCACCAGCGGTTGGCCACCCAGCCTGCGGCGTCCAAGCGGCGCGGCTCTGGCAAGGGCAGGGTTTCGCCGTCGGATAGCTGCGCCTGCAGGCTGTCAATGACCTGGCCCAGCGCGTTAGCGGCGGGTTGTAAGTCAGCGGGAATACCCACGTCGGCGTCGTCGGCCAAATGGGCCACATCGGCCACCCACAGGCCGTGCTTCAAGCGCTCGCTGCGCTGAATGCGAAAGCGTTGCAGCCCGCTGCAGCGGATGTGCAGCAAGCCGCTTTGGGGCTGGGTGAGTTCATCAATGCGGGCCAGGGTGCCCACGTCATGAAAGCGCTCGTGCTGGTCGGGGCGGCGCACTTCGCCGCCTTCGGTGAGCGCTACCACGCCAAAGGGCACGCCAGCCTTGTGGCAGCGCTTGACCATGTCTAGGTAGCGCACTTCAAAAATCCGCAGCGGCAGCACGCCTTGTGGGAACAGCACCGCAGACAGCGGGAACAGCGGCAGCGCGTGCAAAGTCAGGGGCTCGTCCATGGCCACAGAAGTGTGCCCGCAAATCGGCCGCCCGGGCACAATCGCCAGCAACTCTGTAGAAGCCCCATGTTGTTTGAAATTGTTTCTTTGCTGTTGAGCGTGGGCATCGGCCTGCTGGGCGGCGCTTGCCTGCTGCGGCTGTGGATGCAGGCGCTGCGCGCGCCCTTTGGCAACCCGGTGGGGCAATTGGTGTTTGCGTTCACCGATTGGATTGTGTTGCCGCTGCGTCGCATCGTGCCTGCCTTGGGCCGTTGGGATACCGCCAGCTTGTTAGCGGCCCTGCTGCTCAAAGCGGTGCACATGGCGGTGCTGTTGGCCCTGCTGCCGCTGGCCAGCGCCAATGCGTGGGCGATGCTGCCGGTGCTGTCGCTGGTGGGCGTGGCGCAGATGGCTTTGACCACCGCGATGGTGGTGCTCATCGTGCAGGCGGTGCTGAGCTGGGTGCAGCCGCACAGCCCCTTTGCGGGCATTGCCCAGCGTCTGACGGATCCGATGTTGGCGCCCATCCGCCGCGTGTTGCCCATGGTGGGCGGCTTTGATTTGTCGCCGCTGGTGGCGGTGGTGATCTTGCAGGTGCTGCAAATCGTGCTTGAGCACGCCTCGCGCGGCTTGCTACGCTTTTGATAGCAGCTTAGGCCGAAAAAAAGGGCCCTCGGGCCCTTTTTTGTTGAAAGCTTTGGGGGCTTCAGCCCACTGCGTCACTGGGCTGGCGCTGCAGCATGGCCAATGCCCGCGCCACTGTGGGGCGCAACTCACGCCGGTCACAAATGAAGTCAATCGCGCCTTTTTGCTGCAGAAACTCAGAGCGCTGAAAGCCCTCGGGCAGCGTGACGCGCACGGTGTTTTCAATCACCCGGGGGCCGGCAAAGCCAATGAGTGCCTTGGGCTCGGCAATCACGATGTCGCCCAAAAACGCAAAGCCCGCGCTCACGCCGCCCATGGTGGGGTCAGTCAGCACGCTGATGTAGGGCAGCCCTTTCTTGGATAAGCGAGTCAGTGCGGCGTTGGTCTTGGCCATCTGCATCAAGGACAACAGGCCTTCTTGCATGCGTGCGCCGCCGGTGGCGGTAAAGCAAACAAACGGCACTTTTTGCTCAATGGCTGTTTCCACCCCGCGGGCAAAGCGCTCGCCCACCACGCTGCCCATGCTGCCGCCCATAAAGCCAAATTCAAAGGCAGCGGCTACCACTCCGATGTTGAGCACCGCGCCGCCCATCACCACCAGCGCGTCGGTCTCGCCGGTGTCGTCCAAGGCTTCTTTCAGCCGTTCGGTGTACTTGCGGCTGTCTTTGAACTTGAGCGGATCTACCGGCAGCACCTCTTGGCCGATTTCGTAGCGGCCCTCGGCATCCAAAAAAGCGTCCAGACGCTGTCGCGCGGCGATGCGGTGGTGATGGCCGCAGTTGGGGCATACGTTTTGGTTGGCTTCCAGATCGGTGCGGTACAGCACCGTGTCGCAGGCCGGGCATTTAATCCACAGTCCTTCGGGCACCGTGCGCCGCTCTTGCGGATCGGTCTTCTGGATCTTGGGGGGCAGTAGTTTGTCGAGCCAGCTCATGCGGTGTGTCCTTCGGGGGCGCCGCGCGCCCGTGCCTCAATTGTCTAACGCTTGGCGAATCTGCGCCATGAAGGCCTGGCCGCGGGCGCTGACCTGGTCTCGCGGGGCGTCGTCCAGCAATTGAATCAGGCGGCTGCCAATCACTACCGCATCGGCCACCGCCCCCACTGCACGCGCCGTGGCGCCGTCTCGAATGCCAAAGCCCACCCCCACCGGGATGTGGCCGACATGCTGGCGAATGCGCGGCAGCATTTGGGCCACCGCGTCCACATCCAGGTTGCCCGCGCCAGTGACGCCCTTGAGCGACACGTAATACACATAGCCGCTGGCCACGCGGGCCACTTGGGCCATGCGCTCATTGGTGCTGGTAGGGGCGAGCAAAAAGATCAAGTCCATGCCGTGGGCGCGCAACTGGGTGGCGAAGTCTTCGCACTCTTCGGGCGGGTAGTCCACGATCAACAGGCCATCTACGCCCGCCGCTTGGGCGTCGGCCATGAAGCGGCCCGCGCCGTGCTTGATGTCGTAGCGCTCCACCGGATTGGCGTAACCCATCAGCACCACCGGGGTGGTGGTGTCGGTGGCGCGAAAGGCGCGCACCATGGCCAGCACCTGCACCATGCCAATGCCCAGCGCCAGGGCGCGTTCACCGGCTTTTTGAATCACTGGGCCGTCGGCGCTGGGGTCCGAGAACGGCACGCCGAGTTCAATGACGTCCGCGCCGCCCGCCACCAGGGCGTGCAGCAGCTCGGGGGTGACATCGGCAAACGGAAAGCCTGCTGTGACATACGGAATCAGCGCCTTGCGGCCCTGGCTTTTGAGGGTGGCAAAGCGCTGCGCCATACGCGCCGACGCACTGGCTGTCTGGACGACATTTGCTACGGTTTTTGTAGCTGCTTCGGCAGTAGAAATGGGCGCAGCAGTCGGTTTTGCTTCAAGGGTGCTCATGCGTGTAACTCCACCACGGCGGTGCCACCTTTGACGCCCTGGCCACGGCACGAGGGGCGGCAATAGAAGTCAGCGCCCGACAAATCGGCCACCGTGCCGATGTCTTTGTCACCCCGGCCCGAGAGGTTCACCAAGATGGATTGATCGCGGCGCATCTGCGGCGCCAGCTTCATGGCGTGGGCAATGGCGTGGCTGCTTTCCAGCGCGGGAATGATGCCTTCGGTGCGGCACAGGTGGTGGAAGGCGGCCAGCGCTTCGGTGTCGGTGATGCCGACGTATTCGGCCCGGCCGATGTCTTTGAGCCAAGCGTGTTCAGGCCCCACACCGGGGTAATCTAGCCCCGCGCTGACGCTGTGGGTTTCAGTGACTTGGCCGTCTTCGTTTTGCAGCACATAGGTGCGGTTGCCATGCAGCACGCCCGGCAGGCCGCGCTGTAGGGACGCGGAATGCTTGCCACTGTCTAGGCCTTCACCGGCGGCTTCAATACCGATCAGCCGCGTGGCGGGGTGCCCGATGTAGGGGTGAAAAATACCCATGGCGTTGCTACCGCCGCCCACGCAGGCTAGCACCGCGTCGGGCTGCAGGCTGTGGCAGCCCACTTCGGCCAGCAAGTCGGGCATTTGTTGAATGCATTCTCGGCCGATGACGCTTTGAAAATCTCGCACCATCATCGGATAAGGGTGCGGGCCCGCCACGGTACCAATGATGTAGAAGGTGTTGTCGACGTTGGCCACCCAATCGCGCAGGGCTTCGTTGAGCGCGTCTTTGAGCGTCTTGCTGCCCGATTCCACCGGCACCACCGTGGCCCCAAGCAGCTTCATGCGGTACACGTTGGGGCTTTGGCGCTTGATGTCTTCGCTGCCCATGTACACCACGCATTCCAGACCATAGCGGGCGCAGATGGTGGCAGTGGCCACGCCGTGCTGGCCCGCGCCCGTCTCGGCAATCACCCGGGGCTTGCCCATGCGCTTGGCCAGCATGGCTTGGCCGATGGTGTTGTTGACCTTGTGGGCGCCGGTGTGGTTTAAGTCTTCGCGCTTAAAGAAGATTTGCGCGCCGCCCAGCTCAGTGCTCATGCCCTGGGCGTGGTACACGGGCGACGGGCGGCCCACAAAGCGGGCCAGTTCGCGCTCAAATTCGGCCACAAAGGCCGGGTCATGCTGGTAGTGGGCGTAGGCGTCGCGAAGCTCGCTGATGGCGTAGGTGAGGGTTTCGCTGACAAAGCTGCCGCCATAGGGGCCAAAGTGGCCGCGGGCGTCGGGTTGCTGATAGGCGTTCATACAGGTTCAGGGCGGGTGATGGGCGCAGGCCTGAACCACACGGGGGGTCAGGCGCTGGCGGATTTGGGTGGCGCAGCCAAAGGGTTGGCAGCACTTGCAAAAGCCGCATCGGCGGCGCGCACGGCCGCTACAAAACGGGCTATTTTTTCGGCACTTTTAAGGCCCTTGCGGGTCTGGCCGGGCCGGGCGGGATCGTCTTCTTCCACGCCCGAGCTGACATCAACCGCGAGCGACAGCGCGCGCGGGCGCACCTGGGTGATCCCATCGGCCACGTTTGCAGGTGTGAGTCCACCAGACAAGACGAGGTGAGCGTTGACGTTTTTTGGCAGCAGTGACCATTGAAATGCGTGTCCGCCGCCGCCATAGCCCACCACTTGGGCGTCGAGCAACACGGCTTGGGCAGCGGCAAATTGCTGCGCGAATTTTACGAGGTCAAAGCCCGCCCCGGCCTCACCCAGCGGAATCCGCGCGGCGCGAATGAAAGGGATGCGACCGTTTTGGGTCACAGCCAGGCAGTGCTCGGGCGTTTCGTCGCCGTGCAATTGCACCAAAGCGTACGGCAGTTGCTGGTGCGCCGTGGCTACTTCTTCGGGGCTCGGGTTCACAAACAGCAGCACCGGCGTCACAAAGGGCGGCAGGCGGCGGGCCAGATGGGCGGCGCGCTGCAAATCCACATGCCGTGGGCTGCCGGGCCACAACACAAAACCCACCGCATCCGCCCCAGCGGCCACTGCCGCATCGACGTCGGCCGCTCGGGTCAGGCCGCAGACCTTGATGCGGGTGCGGGCTGCATGGGGGTGAACAGGGGCGCTCATGGGGGCGGATCATGCCGCAGCACCAGGGCTTCTTGCGGCGCGGCATCAAAGGCGCTGGGCCGCACTGGCAGCCCCCAGCTGTCGGCGTAGCGCGGGCCCAAGAAGTGCAGGCCATCGGGCGCAAACGTGGGGGCGGCCAAGCTGCGGCTGCGGCTGGCCAGCACCTCGGCCAACCACTGCGGCGTCTGCAAGCCCTGGCCCACGCGCAGCAGGCTGCCCATCAGGTTGCGGATCATGTGGTGAAGAAAAGCGTCGGCTTCAAATTCAAAGCACCACTGCACGGCGCCCAGCGCCTCGTGGCGGCTGATGGCGATTTCAAGCAGTGTCTTCACCGGCGAGTGGGCTTGGCATTCAGCCGCACGAAAGGCGCTGAAATCGTGGGTGCCCAGCAAATGCGCCGCCGCCTCGCGCAAGGCGCCCATTTGCAGGGGCCTAAACACCCAGCCCACCTGGCCTGCCCGCAGCGCTGGCCGCACCGGCGACTGCCACACCCAGTAGGCGTAACGACGGCTGAGCGCCACTGCACGGGCGTGAAATTCGCGTGGCACCGGCTGCGCCCATTGCACCGCCACATCGGGAGGCAGAAAGCGGTTGGTGCCGCGCACCCATGACGAAGCATCGCGCTGCAGGTCACTGTCGAGGTGCACCACCTGGCCCACGCCGTGCACGCCGGCGTCGGTGCGGCCCGCGCAGATCACCTGCAGGGGCTGGGCGGCAAAGGCGCTTAAGGCCGCTTGCAGCGCATCTTGCACCGTGGGCAGGCCGAGCTGGCTTTGCCAGCCGTGGTAGGCGCTGCCGCGGTAGCAGACGCCCAGCGCGGTGCGATGCAGCGCGCGGCTGGGCCTTTGGCTCACACGCAAAAGCGGCTGGATCAGCTCAGTTCGGCCAGCAGGCGCTCGGCCTTGGCCTTGACTGACCCGCTGGCTTCAGCCAGAACCTCTTCCACCAAGGCGCGGGCGCCGTCGGCGTCGCCAATGGCGTTGAATTCTTCGGCCAAGGCGAGCTTGGTGGCCAAGGGGTCGTCGGCTGCAGGGTCTGCTGTGGTGCCTGCGGCGTTGCCCAGATCGCCTTTGGCTTCTGCAGCCACCGGGGTGGGCGCCGGCGGGTCCAAGTCCAACGAGATGCTGCTGAGGTCAAACTCCAGCGGCTTGTCGGTGCTTGGCGCGGCTGCGCTGGCGGCGGCGGGTGCAGGGCTTGGTGTGCCGGGCAGATCAAGCGAAAAGTCCAGGCCCTGATCGGCGCTTTCAGCCTTTGCGGCGGGTGTGGGTGCGGGCGCCGCAGCAGGCCCGGGGGAAGGGGTGGGCGTCGGCGTGAGCGCGGCGGGCTGGCTGAGGGCCGCGTCGACGTCAAATTCAAGATCCATCAGCCCAGAGTCACTAGCGGGCGCTTCAGCGGCTTTGGCAGCGCCCGCAGGTGCGGGTAGCGCGCCGGGGGCGGACAAGGGCAATTCACTGTCGTCGCCAGAAAAATCCAGATCAATATCGACCGCGCCGGTGCTGGCGGCGGCTAGGCCGGGCGCGGTGGCTGGGCGGTCGTGCTGCGCGTACAGCGGATTGTTCGGGTCAAGCGAACGGCCCATTTCGGCGGCGCGCTCCCAGTCGTTGCCGAAGCCCTGGCTGATGGCATTGAGCTCACCGGCCAACTGGTTGAAGTGGCTGACGTCTTGCCGCTTGTTGTAAATCTCAAGCAGCTTGGTGTGAATGGCCGTGCGCGTGGGGTTGTTGCGCAAGGCTTCTTTCAGGATTTCTTCGGCTTGTAGATCGCGGCCATAGGCCAAATACACGTCGGCTTCGGCCACCGGATCGACATCGCCCCGCGCGTCGAGCTGGCTGGGCGAATAGCTCATGTTGGAGCTGGCGCCGGTCTCCTCATTGGTGTCCACGCGCTGACCACCGCTGGAGCCAAAGAACGAATCAGGTTGGAGCTTGCTTTCTAGGGCTGAGTCAAGCGGTGCCTTTTTGCGCTGACGCATGCGCATCAGGCCCAGGCCCAACAACAGGGCGACCAAGCCGCCCGCCGCGGCGGGTACCAGCGGGTTCTCTAGCAAGGCGTCAACGATGCCGGGCTCTTCGGCCACGGGGGCCGGAGCGGGAGCGGGCGCCGACGCGGGCGCTGGGGCTGGTGCTGCGGCCACCGGGGCTGGTGCGGGCGCTGCCTCTGCCGGGGCGGCGGGCGCCGCTGCAGGCGCTGGTGCAGCTGCCGCGGGGGCGGGCGCGGCGGGCGTCGCCGCTGCTGCGGGCGTTGCCGGGGCTGGCGCAGCCGCCGTTGGAGCTGGCGCAGGCGCGGCAGTTGCGGGGGCCGCTGCGGCCGCCGGTGCGGGTGAGGCAACCGGAGCTGCAGGGGCCGCAGCGGGCGCTGTGCCGCCGAGTTTGCTCAGGTCGCCGATGTTGCGCGACAGCTCGGCCATACGCTGGGCGGATTCGCGGGCTTGGGCGTCTTTGGCGGCCTTGTCCTCAGCGGCGCTGGTGCCCTTGGACAGGGTGAGCTTGTCGCTGGCCGCCGCACCGGCTTTGCCGTCTTGCACCTGGGCCTGTACGCGGCCTGCGGCTTCGCGTGCCGGTGCAGCGCTGGCCACTTGCGGCACGGCGCTGGCCACGCGATTGCGCAGTTCATTGAAGTCGCGCGCTTGGGCCGCGACGATCCGGGTGGCTTCGGGCGCCGGGGTGGCGTTGGCTTCCTCGGTGGTGGGCAACTCCAGCGTGGCGCCGGCGCGCAGCCGGTTGACGTTGTTGCCGATGAATGCGTCGGGATTGCGCTGCAGCATGGCCACCAGCATCTGGTCGAGCGAGACGCTGGCGGGCTTGTTGGCGGCGGCGATGCGGCTGGCGATGTCGCCGGACTTCACGGTCACAGAGCCGCTGGCCGTGGCGGCTGGCGCAGGCGCGGCAGACGCAGGGGCCGCTGCGGCCGGGCGCGGCGCGGGGGTGGCCCGCACCGCAGGCGCCAAGGGGGCTGCAGGGGCTGCCGTGGCGGGCGCAACGGGCGCCACCACAGCGGGAGCCGACGCTGGCGCCTGTGCGGCCTGCACGGCAGAGGCAGCGGGGGTGGGCGCCGGCGCGGCAGCCGGGCTGATCTGCGGCGCCACCGTCACAGCGGGCGGCGCTTGGCGCAGGTTGGGCGGATCAAACAACAGCGTGTAGCTGCGCAACAGCCGCCCGGTGGACCACTGCGCATCCACCATCAAATCCACAAACGGGTCGGTGACGACGCGGTCACTGCTCACCCTTAGCACAGTGCGCCCGCTGGCGTTGCGCTGCAGGGTGATCTGCAGCGAGGTCAGGGCGGGGCTGTAGTCCAGGCCTGCTGCGCGGAACTGTTCGGGCGAAGCGGGCCCCACGCGAAGCGTCTCGGCCTCTGCCGTGGTGATTTCTGGCACCTCGATTTCAGCTCGCAGGGGTTCCCCCAGGGCCGACAAGACACTCACGCGCCCCAGGCTCAAAGCCTGGGCCGACGGGGTGAACGACGCCAGCGCCAACGCCACCGCCGCGGCCGCTGCGGTTAGCACCGCTTTGGACGATCGACGCGGCAAGACGCCATCGCTCGACGAACGATGCGCAGGGTTGGCCATATGTCCGCTCACCTCTGACAAAAACAGAAAAAGTAACTTAGCAGCAATGCGTTAGCGCGACAAGCTCACGCATTAGGTAAGTTTCGATGGTGCCGTTACATTTTGGGTAAGCATCTGTAAGGTGTTGCCCTAGGACAACGCGAGCAAGCCGCCAGCCGATGTCGCCACCGACCGCAGCTCCGGGCCATTTAGTGCGTCAAAACGATGCGCAGCATGCGGCGCAGCGGCTCGGCAGCGCCCCACAAAAGCTGGTCGCCAATGGTGAAAGCGCCCAGGTACTCGGGCCCCATGGCCATCTTGCGCAGGCGGCCCACCGGAATGCCCAAGGTGCCAGTGACAGCCACCGGGGTGAGGTGTTGCAGGGTGGCTTCGCGGGTGTTGGGCACCACTTTCACCCAGGCGTTATCGGCAGCGATCATGGCTTCGATATCGGCCATCGGCACGTTCTGCTTGAGCTTGAAGGTCAGCGCCTGGCTGTGGCAGCGCATGGCGCCAATGCGCACGCAAAAGCCGTCTACTGGCACGCCTGCCGTGCCAAAACCTTCGCCCTGGCCCAAGATTTTGTTGGTCTCGGCGCCGCCTTTCCATTCTTCGCGGCTGACGCCATTGCCCAGATCTTTGTCGATCCAGGGGATAAGTGAGCCGCCCAGCGGCACGCCGAAGTTGGCGGTTTCATCCGCCGACATGGCTTGCTGGCGCTGCAGCACCAGGCGATCAATCTCAAGAATGGCGCTTTTGGGGTCGTCCAGCAGGGGCCGCACCTGAGCGTTTAGGCTGCCGTATTGGGTGAGCAGTTCGCGCATGTGCTGGGCGCCGCCACCCGACGCCGCTTGGTAGGTCATGGTGCTCATCCATTCCACCAAACCCGCCTTGAACAGGGCGCCCACGCCCATCAGCATGCAGCTCACCGTGCAGTTGCCGCCAATCCAGTTGCGCCCGCCCTTGGCCAATGCGTTTTGAATCACCGGCAGGTTGACGGGGTCCAAGATGATGACCGCGTCGTCCTTCATGCGCAGGGTGCTGGCGGCGTCAATCCAATGGCCGTTCCAGCCTGCGGCACGCAGTTTGGGGAAGACTTCGGTGGTGTAGTCGCCGCCCTGCGCGGTGATGATGATGTCGCAGCGCTTGAGGGCCGCCACATCGTGCGCATCGAGCAGTTTGGTTTCGTTTTTGGCCATGGCCGGGGCGGCACCACCAGCATTGCTGGTGCTGAAAAACAGCGGCTCGATCAGCTCAAAGTCGCCTTCGGCTTGCATGCGATCCATGAGGACGCTGCCGACCATGCCTCGCCAGCCAACGAGGCCCACACGATTAGATTTGCTGCTCATTTGAAAAGACACCCTCTTTTAGAAAAAACAAACAGGAATCGACCTGCCTGCCTTCGGCCCGGCTCGTCTGGCCGGGGAGGGCGCACGACGAACCAGGCTTTGGCTAGCCCTTAATGGTGGTCGTGGTTTTGGTGGTGCGCGCGCAGGCGGCCGCGAGCGCAAAGGCGGCGGTGTTCAAGGCGAACGTGGCTTGCGTGGGCATGGCCCAGATTTTAGCCGCAGTGCGACTGGGCCCCAGCTGACTCCAGCGCTGGGGCGCGGTCGCGGGCGCGGGCTCAGGCCAGGGCCGCCACCACCGCGTCCCCCATTTGCGCCGTGCCCACGCGGGTGCTGCCTTCGCTGTAGATGTCGGCCGTGCGCAGGCCTTGGGCCAGCACGGTTTGCACAGCGGCTTCAATGCGGTCGGCGGCCTCGGGCAAGTTCAGGCTAAAGCGCAGCATCATGGCGGCGCTCAGAATGGTGGCCAGCGGGTTGGCGATGCCCTTGCCCGCAATGTCGGGCGCACTGCCGTGGCTGGGCTCATACAGGCCCTGGTTGCTGGCGTTCAAGCTGGCGCTAGGCAGCATGCCGATGCTGCCTGTCAGCATGGCGGCCTCGTCGCTCAAGATGTCGCCAAACATATTGCCGGTGACGAGCACGTCAAACTTTTTGGGCGCCTTCACCAACTGCATGGCGGCGTTGTCCACATACATGTGGTCTAGCTCGACGTCGGGGTATTGCTGGCCTACTTCAGTGACGATGTCTTTCCAAAACTGAAAGGTCTCCAGCACGTTGGCCTTGTCCACGCTGGTCACCCGCTTGCTGCGTTTGCGCGCCGCTTGAAAGGCCACATGCGCGATGCGTTCCACCTCGGGGCGGCTGTAGCGCATGGTGTCAAAGGCCTCGGGGGCGCCGGGAAAATGGCCGTCAACCGCTGTGCGGCGGCCGCGGGGCTGGCCAAAGTAGATGTCGCCCGTCAGCTCACGAATGATGAGGATATCCAGCCCGGCAATCAGCTCAGGCTTCAGGCTGCTGGCGCCCACCAGTTGCGGATAGCAAATGGCGGGGCGAAAGTTGGCGAACAGGCCCAGCTCGCGGCGCAAACCCAAGATGGCTTGCTCGGGGCGCAGGGGGCGGTCGAGCTTGTCGTATTTCCAATCACCCACGGCGCCAAACAGCACGGCGTCGGCTTGCTTGGCCAGCGCCAAGGTAGCGGGCGGCAGCGGGTGGCCGTGCAGTTCATAAGCGGCACCGCCCACTGGGGCGGTGTCGAGTTGCAGCGGCAGCTTCAGGGCGTGCAGCACCTTGATGGCTTCGGCCACGATTTCGGTGCCGATGCCGTCACCCGGCAAGACAGCAATGCGGTGTGTTTTGCTCATTTTTTTATAGCTACTTCGGCCCATGAATAGGGCGCAAACGCCCAAAAAGACTCAGTGCCCTGGTGAGATCAACGGGCGCCCAGCGAATTGGCCAGCCACGGCATGCGGGCGATGCGCTGTGCTTCAAAGCTGCGGATGGTGTCGGCGTGCTGCAGCGTCAGGCCAATGTCGTCTAGGCCGTTGAGCAGGCAGTGCTTGCGAAACGGCTCCACCTCAAACGGCAGCTCGGTGCCGTCGGGCTTGACCACCACCTGGCGGCCCAAGTCGATGGTGAGTTTGTAGCCAGGGAAGGCCGCGACGTCGTCAAACAGGCGCGCCACCACCGCTTCGGGCAGCGCAATGGGCAGCAGTCCGTTTTTGAAGCAGTTGTTAAAGAAGATGTCGGCGTAGCTAGGTGCAATCAGCGCGCGAAAGCCGTATTGGTCAATGGCCCACGGCGCGTGCTCGCGGCTAGAGCCACAGCCAAAGTTTTTGCGCGCCAACAGCACACTGGCGCCGCTGTAGCGCGGCTGGTTTAGCACGAAGTCGGGGTTGGGTTTGCGACTGGCCAAGTCTTGGCCTGGAAAGCCAGGATCCAGATAGCGCCACTGGTCAAACAAATTGGGCCCAAAGCCGGTTTTGCGGATGGACTTGAGGAATTGCTTGGGGATGATGGCGTCGGTGTCCACGTTTTCGCGGTCCATGGGCGCCACCAGCCCGGTGTGAAGGGTGAAGGGGGTCATTTAGCGTCGGCCTGCGTCTTCAATTTTTTGGCCACCGCGCTGGATGTCTTTGCCCAAGCCGGCCACCGTGTTACAGCCCGCCAGCCCAATCAGCACGGCGGCGACGGCGACAAAGCGAATGAGTGTGTTCATAGTGCCAAAGGCTCCTGGTCAGCTAAAGCGACGCACGTCCACAAAATGCCCATGGATGGCCGCCGCTGCTGCCATGGCGGGGCTGACCAAATGGGTGCGGCCGCCTGCGCCTTGGCGGCCTTCAAAGTTGCGGTTGCTGGTGCTGGCGCAGCGCTCGCCGGGCTCCAGCCGGTCGGCGTTCATGGCCAGGCACATGCTGCAGCCGGGCTGGCGCCATTCAAAGCCGGCCGCAGTAAAGATCTCGTGCAGGCCTTCCGATTCGGCCTGCGCCTTTACCAAGCCTGAACCCGGCACCACGATGGCCAGCTTCACATTGCGCGCCACCTTTTGGCCCAGGCGTTTGACCACCGCTGCGGCTTCGCGCATGTCTTCAATGCGGCTGTTGGTGCAGCTGCCAATGAAGACTTTGTCGATAGTGATGTCGGTGATGGGCTTGCCCGGTTGCAGGCCCATATAGGCCAAGGCGCGTTCAATGGCGCCGCGCTTGCTGTCGTCGCGTTCGCGTTCGGGGTCGGGCACGGTGCCGAGCACGTCCAGCACCATCTCAGGTGAAGTACCCCAGGTGACTTGGGGGCTGATCTGCGCGGCGTCCAACTCCACCACCGCGTCAAAGTGGGCGCCGGGGTCGCTGTGCAGGGTCCGCCAGTGGTTGGTGGCGGCGTCCCAATCGGGGCCGCCCACAAATTGGCCGGTGGCGGGGTCGGTGCCGGGGGCCATGGGACGGCCTTTGAGGTAGGCGATGGTTTTGTCGTCGGCCGCCACCAAGCCCGCGCGGGCGCCGGCCTCGATGGCCATGTTGCACACCGTCATGCGGCCTTCCATGCTGAGGGCGCGAATGGCGCTGCCTGCAAATTCAATGGTGTAGCCGGTGCCGCCTGCGGTGCCAATGCGGCCAATGATGGCCAGCACGATGTCTTTGGCAGTGCTTCCTTTGGGCAGGTGGCCCTCCACCCGCACCAGCAGGTTCTTGGCCTTTTTGGCAATGAGCGTTTGGGTGGCCAGCACGTGCTCGACCTCACTGGTGCCAATGCCATGCGCCAGGGCCGCAAACGCGCCGTGGGTGCTGGTGTGGCTGTCGCCGCACACCACGGTCATGCCCGGCAGGGTGGCGCCGGTCTCGGGCCCGATCACATGCACGATGCCCTGGCGCTTGTGCAAAAACGGAAAGTACGCCGCCGCGCCATATTGGGCGATGTTGCTGTCTAGGGTGGTGATTTGCTCTTTGCTGATGGGGTCGGTGATGCCGTCGTAGCCGCGCTCCCAATCGGTGGTGGGGGTGTTGTGGTCGGCTGTGGCCACCACTGAGGTGATGCGCCACACCGGGCGCCCGGCCACGCGCAGGCCCTCAAACGCCTGCGGGCTGGTGACTTCATGCACCAGATGGCGGTCGATGTAGAGCAAGGCGGTGCCGTCGGCCTCGGAGCGGACGACGTGTTCGTCCCAGATCTTGTCGTAGAGGGTGCGGGCCACGGGGGCGGTCTCCTGCGTAGATAAACCTAGATGCGGGCTGATTCTAGAAAACCGAGCCTAAGCGGTATGGCGTGGCTGCTGGGTAGCACCCACGATTTGCTACAAAATAAAGAGCTGCTTAGGCAGATAAATAGGGCGCTTCAGACCGGTTTGAAAGAAAAAAACCCGCCGAGATCGTCGGCGGGCTTTGGGTGCGCTGCAAGACCCGGCGACGCCACTGGCGCCGCATCGCCTTGGGCCCAATCAGCGCTGGGCCAAGGGCTTGACGTTGCGGGGTACGGAGCCGGTGAACAACTGGCGCGGGCGGCCAATTTTGTACTCAGGGTCGGCAATCATTTCATTGAGCTGCGCGATCCAGCCCACCGTGCGGGCCAGGGCAAAGATACCGGTGAACAGCTTCACCGGAATGCCAATGGCGCGCTGAACGATGCCGCTGTAGAAGTCCACATTGGGGTAGAGCTTGCGCTGCACGAAGTAGTCGTCTTCCAGCGCAATGCGTTCGAGTTCCTTGGCCAACTTGAACAACGGGTCATTGGCCAGGCCCAGTTCATTGAGCACTTCGTTGCAAGTCTCTTGCATGAGCTTGGCGCGCGGGTCGTAGTTTTTGTACACCCGGTGGCCAAAGCCCATCAGGCGCACGCCTGAGTTTTTGTCTTTGACCTGGTTCATGAACTCACCCACCTTGGCCACGCCGCCCATGGCCTGGATTTCTTCCAGCATGTTCAGGCAGGCTTCGTTGGCGCCACCGTGGGCAGGGCCCCACAGGCAAGCCACGCCAGCGGCAATGGCGGCAAACGGGTTGGTGCCCGAGCTGCCGCACAGGCGCACCGTGCTGGTGGACGCATTTTGCTCGTGGTCAGCATGCAGGATAAAGATGCGGTCTAGCGCGCGCTCGAGCACCGGGTTGACTTTGTAGTCCTCGCACGGCGTGGCAAACATCATGCGCAAGAAGTTGCCGCTGTAGCTCAGGTCATTCTTGGGATAGATGTAGGGCTGCCCCGCGCTGTACTTGTAGGCCATGGCCACCAGCGTGGGCATCTTGGCGATCAGGCGCACCGCTGAGATGTCGCGGTGCTCGGCGTTGTTGATGTCGGTGCTGTCGTGATAGAAGGCCGACAAGGCCCCCACCAAGCCCGTCATGATGGCCATGGGGTGGGCGTCGCGGCGAAAGCCGCGCAAGAAAAACTGCATCTGCTCGTTGACCATGGTGTGCATGGTCACGCGCTTGGTGAAATCAGCCTTTTGCTCAACATTAGGCAGCTCACCGTACAGCAGCAGGTGGCAGGTTTCCATGAAGTCGCAGCTGGTGGCCAGTTGCTCAATGGGATAGCCGCGATAGAGCAATTCACCCTTGTCGCCATCGATGTAGGTGATGGCCGACTGGCACGCCGCCGTAGACAGAAAGCCCGGGTCATAAGTGAACATGCCCGTTTGTGCGTACAGCTTGCGGATATCAATGACATCAGGGCCCACCGCGCCCGAATACACCGGCATTTCGACGCTGGGCTTGCCGTTGCTGAACGACAGCGTGGCTTTGTTGTCTGCGAGTTTCATGAGGCTTTCCTTTGCAGCAGTTCGATCAGTTGTGTGCCTTCGGGGGAATCAAAGCGGCCGTCTTCGACCTGCGCGAGCGAACGCCGCGACAGCAGCACGTCGAGCAAGTCGTTATCGGTCATGTCCATCAGGCCGCCCAGCGTGCCCGCTTGCCCTTGCGTGAGGCTGTCACCTTGGCGGGCCAAGAAGCGTTCGATCAAGAGATCGTTTTCTAGCATGCCGCGGCGGCAGCGCCAGCGCAGGCGGCTGAGCGTGCGTTCATCCACCGGCTGACCTGCGGGGTCGGCCGGGGCGATGGGGGTGTCAACAAGCACGGTGGGACGGCGTTTGCATCGACGGATGGAGCGAGCGTGGCAAGGTCAAACCGTGCGCAGCACCATCATTTCTTTGATCTTGCCGATAGCCTTGGTGGGGTTGAGACCCTTGGGGCACACATCGACGCAGTTCATGATGGTGTGGCAACGAAAGAGCCGGTACGGGTCTTCCAGGTTGTCCAGCCGTTCGGCGGTAGCTTGGTCACGGCTGTCGGCGATAAAGCGATAGGCCTGTAACAGGCCCGCTGGGCCCACAAACTTGTCGGGGTTCCACCAAAAGCTGGGGCAGCTTGTGCTGCAGCTCGCGCACAGAATGCATTCGTACAAGCCATTGAGCTCTTCGCGCTCTTCGGGGCTTTGCAGGCGTTCTTTTTCGGGCGGGGCGGTTTCGTTGACCAGATACGGCTTGACGCTGTGGTATTGCTTGAAGAACTGCGTCATGTCCACGATCAAATCGCGAATGACGGGCAGCCCCGGCAGTGGTTTCAAGACGATGGGGTCTTTCAACTGACGCATGTTGGTCAGGCAGGCAAGACCGTTTTTGCCGTTGATGTTCATTGCGTCAGAGCCACACACGCCTTCGCGGCATGAGCGCCGAAAGGACAGCGTGGGGTCTTGCGCTTTGAGCTTCATCAGCGCGTCAAGCAGCATGCGTTCGTTGCCGTCTAGCTCAATCTCGATCGTTTGCATCCGCGGCTTGGCATCCACGTCCGGGTCATAGCGGTAGATCTTGAAGGTGCGTTTTTGCATGGTCTTCTTCTCAGGCAGAGTCTCTGGCGACTTGGGCGACGGAAGATGCCGTCAACAACGTGCAATCAACAACAAAAGGCAAACACAGATCAGAACGTGCGCACCTTGGGCGGCACGCTTTCAACCGTCAGGGGTTTGAGCTTGACGGGTTTGTAGTCGAGTCGATTGCCCTCGGAATACCACAGGCTGTGGCGCATCCAGTTGGCGTCGTCACGGCCCACCGGAGCGACCGGGTCGTCTGCGGGGCGTTCGTAGTCTTTCACCGTGTGGGCGCCACGGCATTCCTTACGGGCGGCGGCTGATTCGATGGTGGCCTGAGCAGACTCGATCAGGTTTTCCACTTCCAGCGCTTCAATGCGGGCGGTGTTGAACACCAGCGACTTGTCTTTGAGCTCAATGGCGCCCACGCGCTCACGCAGCGCTTTGATTTTGCGCACGCCCTCGTCCATGCTGGCCTGGGTGCGAAACACGCCCGCGTGCAGTTGCATGCTGGCGCGGATGTCGTTGGCCACGTCTTGGGCGTATTCGCCTTTGGCGCGGGTGTCCAGGCGATTCAGGCGCTCCAAGCTCAGGTCAGCGGCACCGGCCGGCAGCGGCTTGTGTGAACGGGTCTTGAGGTTGTAGTCCACGATGTGGTTGCCCGCCGCGCGGCCAAACACCAGCAAATCCAGCAGTGAATTGGTGCCCAGGCGGTTGGCACCGTGCACGCTGACACAAGAGCATTCGCCCACCGCATACAAGCCGTTGATGATGGCGTTGTGGTCACCACCCTTTTGCATCACCACCTGGCCATGGATGTTGGTGGGAATGCCGCCCATTTGGTAGTGGATGGTGGGCACCACCGGAATCGGCTCTTTGGTGATGTCGACGTTGGCAAAGTTAATGCCAATTTCGTACACCGAAGGCAGGCGCTTGTGGATGGTCTCGGCACCCAAGTGGTCCAACTTGAGCAGCACGTAGTCTTTGTTGGGGCCGCAGCCCCGGCCTTCTTTGATTTCTTGGTCCATGGAGCGCGACACAAAGTCACGCGGGGCCAAATCTTTCAAAGTGGGCGCATAGCGCTCCATGAAGCGTTCGCCATTGCTGTTGAGCAAAATGGCCCCTTCGCCTCGGCAGCCTTCGGTGAGCAGCACGCCCGCACCGGCCACGCCGGTGGGGTGAAACTGCCAAAACTCCATGTCTTCCAGCGCAATGCCCGCACGGGCGGCCATGCCCAAGCCGTCACCGGTGTTGATGAAGGCGTTGGTGCTGGCGGCATAAATACGGCCCGCGCCGCCGGTGGCCAACAGCACGGTTTTGGCGTGCAGCACATGCACGTCGCCGGTTTCCATCTCAAGGGCGGTAACGCCCACGCAGTCGCCGTCGGCGTCGCGGATCAAATCAAGCGCCATCCACTCCACAAAGAAGTTGGTGCGCGCCGCCACGTTTTGCTGATACAGCGTGTGCAGCATGGCGTGGCCGGTGCGGTCGGCCGCCGCGCAGGCGCGCTGCACGGGCTTTTCGCCGTAATTGGCGGTGTGGCCGCCAAAGGGGCGCTGATAGATGGTGCCGTCGGGGTTGCGGTCAAAGGGCATGCCCATGTGCTCCAACTCGTACACCACTTTGGGTGCTTCGCGGCACATGAATTCAATCGCGTCTTGGTCGCCCAGCCAGTCGCTGCCCTTCACCGTGTCGTAGAAGTGGTAATGCCAGTTGTCCTCTGACATATTGCCCAAGCTGGCACCGATGCCGCCCTGCGCGGCCACCGTGTGCGAGCGGGTGGGAAACACTTTAGACAGCACCGCCACGTTCAGCCCCGCACGCGCCAACTGCAGCGAAGCGCGCATGCCTGAGCCGCCTGCGCCCACGATCACCACATCGAACTTGCGGGTGGTGACGTCTTCTTTCTTGAATCCCATGGTTCAATGCCTCTTATCAAGATGAGCTTGTGCGCGCCCTATAGCCGCCAAAGCACTTGCACGGACCAACCCGCGCATCCCACCAACCAGGCGATGGTGAAAACCTGCAGCCCCAGGCGCACGCCCACGGGCTTGACGTAGTCCATCCACACATCGCGCATGCCCACCCACACGTGGTAGAGCAGCGAAACAATCACGACGAAGGTGAGCACCTTCATCCACTGGGCCGCAAAGATGCCGGCCCATTTGTCGTAGCCGATGGGGCCGCTCGAAAACAACACCTGCGCCAGCACCACCAGGGTGAACAGCGCCATCAATACGGCGGTGATGCGCTGGCTGAGCCAGTCGCGCAAGCCGTAGTGCGCCCCTACGACGATTCGCTTGGAACCATAGTTGACTGCCATCGCTGCGTCCTTCTCCGGGAATCTGCAAGAAACCGTTTGCTACAAAAAATATAGCTGTCTGCGCTTTATTTAAGGGCGCTACAGCGGTATTGCCTTTAAAAAGCTGGGGCCGATAACGCTCAGTACAAGCCAAACAGCTTGGCACCCAGCGCCAGCGTGAGCAGCACGCTCAAGCCCAGCGTGGCCTTGGCCGACCACTCGCCCACCTCTTTGGTGACAGCGTGGGTGGCGTCCATCCACAAGTGCCGCACGCCGGCAATGAAGTGGTGCAAAAACGCCCAGATCAGCGCCAGCGCCACCAGCTTGAAGATCCAGCCCGGCAAGCCCCACACACCGGCGTTGAACAGGGACGTGAATCGTGCAAAAGAAATTTCAGACGACACCGAGGTGTCAAACATCCAGATGATGAAAGGCATCAACAGGAACATGAGCACGCCACTCACGCGGTGCAAGATCGACACAAAACCGGCCGCGGGCAGGCGGTAAGAGGTCAGGTCGGCAAAGACGTTCAGGTTGCGAAACTGCGGCCGAGCCGCAGCGGCCTTGGGGACGTTGCTCATGATTTGGAATGCTTCAATGGGTTGGTGGGGGCCACGCAGCGCGTGGGGCGGGTAGATGTAGGTGTAATGGCCGCCGCTGTGGGCGCCAGATGGCGCCAGCAATAGAACCCACCAAAAATTCTATTGCATTGCAGCACCGCCCAAGCCGCCTTTCGCCACAAATGCGGGGCGCAAGCCGCTTGGGATCAGTTGAGTTCGTTGAAATAGTGGTGCGTATCGGTGCGATACAGCCCTCGGCGCAGCTCCATCGGGGCGTCGTTGTAGGTAAAAGTGAGCCTTTCCACGCTCAACAGGGGTTCTGCAGGCCGCACCTGCAGCAACTCGGCTTGTTCGGCGTCGGCTTGCACGGCGCGAATGCGTTCGGTGGCACGCACCATGCGCACGCCAAAGTCTTGCTCAAACAGGGCGTAGGTGGGGCCGCTGTAGGCCGCCAAGCGCTCGACTGACAGGCCTTTGAAGGCGGCGGCGCTCAGCCAGATGTCTTCCAAAATGGTGGGCGTGCCTGCCAAGGCCAGCAGTCGGCGCACTTGCAGCACGCTGTCGCCGGTGCGCAAGCCCAGCTGGCGGGCGAGCTCGGCCGGGGCCCGCAGCTTTTTCAGGTCATGCATCAGGCGCTGGGTGGGGCCTTCGTCGGCGGCTTCGCCCGCATCAGGCCGCAGCCGCAGAAAGCGGTACTGCACGCCGCGTTCGGCATGGGTGGCCACAAAGGTGCCGCGGCCTTGGCGGCGCACCAGCAGGTGGTCAGCCGCCAGTTCATCGATGGCTTTGCGCACCGTGCCTTGGCTGACTTTGAAGCGGGCGGCCAAGTCGAATTCAGACGGAATGACCTCGCCAGGCTTCCATTCAGCATCTTGCAGGCTTTGCAGCAGCAATGCCTTGATCTGCTGGTACAGCGGGCTAAAGGCTGGCGCAACACCGACGCCGGTGGGTGGGTCTTGCAGGGTTGATGCAGATGCGGGCATGGGGGCGTGCAAAAGGTGGCGCGGGGCGTTTTGGCCAGCGGCGCAGCGCCTACCCGCAGGTGGCGGGTGCATGTGGCGGGTGCGTGTGGCGCGGGCGCCCGGCGTGTGGACTGACGCGATGCTGCGGATGTTATCTTATATAAGACATAAGACAAAGCGGCAGATGCCGCCTGTGCCTCGCTACACTTCGCAGCCAGTTTTCGTCGTCCATCACTGCGCTTTTCAGGAGCCTTCCCATGAGCAAAAAACCCGTGCGCGTCGCCGTTACCGGCGCCGCTGGCCAGATCGGCTATGCCCTGTTGTTTCGCATCGCCTCGGGCGAAATGCTGGGCAAAGACCAGCCCGTCATCCTGCAATTGCTGGAGATCCCAGACGAAAAAGCGCAAAACGCTCTGAAGGGCGTGATGATGGAACTAGAAGACTGCGCCTTCCCCCTGCTGGCTGGCATGGAGGCCCACAGCGACCCAGTGACCGCCTTCAAAGACACCGACTACGCGCTCTTGGTGGGTGCCCGCCCGCGCGGCCCCGGCATGGAGCGCGCCGATCTGCTGGCCGCCAATGCGCAGATCTTTACCGCCCAGGGCAAGGCCTTGGACAAAAGCGCCAGCCGCAACGTGAAGGTGCTTGTGGTGGGCAACCCCGCCAACACCAACGCCTACATCGCGATGAAGAGCGCGCCCAGCCTCAATCGCCGCAACTTCACCGCCATGCTGCGCCTGGACCACAACCGCGCGTTGAGCCAAATCGCCGCCAAAACCGGCAAGGCTGTGGCCAGCATTCAAAAAATGGCGGTGTGGGGCAACCACAGCCCCACCATGTATGCCGACTACCGATTCGCCACCATTGATGGCGCCAGCGTCAAAGACATGATCAATGACCAGGTGTGGAACGCCGACACCTTCTTGCCCACCGTGGGCAAGCGCGGCGCGGCCATCATTGCCGCGCGCGGTGTGTCGTCGGCCGCATCAGCCGCCAACGCGGCCATTGACCACATGCGCGACTGGGCGCTGGGCACCCACGGCGGCTGGGTCACCATGGGCATTGCGTCCGACGGCCAATACGGCATTCCCAAAGACGTGATGTTTGGCTACCCCGTGACCTGCGCCAATGGCGACTATGCGGTGGTGGAAGGCTTGCCGATTGATGCCTTCAGCCAGTCGTGCATCGACAAGACCTTGAAAGAACTCACCGACGAGCAAGCGGGCGTGGCCCACCTGCTGTAAGCGCACCGCGTGTCGATGTCGGCAACAGCCCCAGGCGCCGCGCAAGCCGCTGCGCTTGGCGTTGACCTGCATCCCGCCCAAGTGCTGCGCGAGGCCGGTACCCGTTTGGGGGCCTTGCCGGTGGTAGACCACTACTGCGGCACCGAAGCCCGCATGCAGCGGGCGCTGGCCTTGCAGCAGCAACTGCACGCGGAGTTTGGCGCGGCGGTCATGGACGTCACTCTGGATTGCGAAGACGGCGCCGCCGCTGGGGCGGAAGCAGGCCATGCCGAACGGGTGGCGCAACTCGCCTTGCACGCCGCACCCACTGCCCGCGTGGCCGCTAGGGTGCATGCGGTCGACCACCCCGCCTTTGCGGCCGATGTGGCCACCATCGTGGGTACGGCGGGCCATCGGCTGGTGCATTTGATGGTGCCCAAGGTGGAATCGGTGGCCGATGTGGATCAGGCCGTGCAAGCGGTGGCGCGTGCGGGCCACCCTCGGCTGCCGCTGCATGTGCTGGTGGAATCAGCAAAAGCCGTGATGGCAGCGCCCGCGCTGGCGGCCCACCCGGCGGTGCATTCGATCAGCTTTGGGCTGATGGACTTTGTGAGCAGCTATGGCGGCGCAATTCCCGCGTCGGCCATGGGTGTGCAGGGGCAGTTTGCCCACCCGCTCGTGCGTCGCGCCAAGCTGGCCATTGCCGAGGCCTGCCATGCCTATGGCAAGGTACCTTCGCACTGCGTGGTGACTGAATTCAAAGATGCCGCAGCCCTGAGCCAAGCCGCCCGCACGGCGGCCCATGAGCTGGGCTATTTGCGGATGTGGAGCATCCACCCCGATCAGATTCAGCCTATCTTGGCCGCCTTTGCCCCGTCGGCGGATGAGTTGGCCCGTGCGGCGCAGGTGCTGCAGGCCGCGCACGCCGCGCAGTGGGGGCCGGTGGCAGTTGACGGGCAGTTACACGACCGCGCCAGCTACCGCTATTTTTGGCAGGTGCTGCAACGCGGCCAGCGCACCGGGCTGGCTTTGCCGCCGGGTGTTCAATGTTGGTTTACGGAGTCTGCGTGATGACGATTTGCAATCTGCGGGTTTGTTTGGCCTGTGCCACCCTGGCCAGCGCGCTGGCGCCCTGGGGTGTGGCCCATGCCCAATCGACCACCGCGCCCTCGGCCAATCGGGCCGCAGCCGCGCCCAGCGGCGCCTCAGCCGCCCGTGAGCGGGTGGATGCGCGCAGCGCCCAGCGCCAAGCGGCCGCCGGCGCACAGGCGGCCACCACCGCCTTGACCCCGGGCGAACTCGACGTGGCCCGGCGGGTAGAAACCGGTCGCTTTCCCTGCGAATTAGGCCAAGCGGTGGAGGTGCAGCCCGAAGGCCGTATTGCCGGCATGTTTGTGGTGACTTTGGGCAACCAGCGTTTTCGCATGCAACCGGTGGAGACCACCACCGGCGCCTTGCGGCTAGAAGACCCGCAGCGCGGCGGTGTGTGGCTGCAACTGGCCAACAAAAGCATGCTCATGAATCAAAAGCTGGGCCGCCGCTTGGCCGATGAATGCATGAGCCCGCAGCAAACCCGCGTGGCTGAGGCCATGAAGAACGCGCCCCCCGTCAACATCTTGGAGCCCGCACCCCCGCCACCGCCGCCATCACCGGCCGCTCAGCCGGTGCAAGGTGCACCGCAGGTGATCGTGACGCCGGTGCGCCCGGGCGGCATTGCGGCCGAGGGCATTCCAGGCGCCCGCGATTGATGGGATGAGTGGCTGACAACTGAGTCAGCCCCGTCAGCCTCTTCAGCCCTATCAGCTATAAAGTTGATAGCTAATTAGGCAGTCAAATCGGGCGCTACAGCCCGATTGGCTGAAAACCCCTGCGCCTAGGTGCGGCCGAGCAGGGCGCGCACCCGGGCCACTTCGTTGGTGAGCGCTTCGGGGTTGATGGGCTTGCTGACATAGCCGTCCATGCCCACTTGCAGGCAGCGTTCGCGGTCGCCCGTCATGGCGTTGGCTGTCATGGCGACGATGGGCACGTGCTCGGGTCGGCTGCCTTCGGGCATGGCGGCTTCGCGTTCGCGAATGGCAATGGTGGCGTCCAGGCCGTTCATCACCGGCATTTGCATGTCCATCAACACCACGTCAAAGCGCCGGGCTGCGGTTTGCTCCACCGCCTCACGCCCGTTGACCGCCACGCTCACCTGATGCCCCATGCGTTTAAGCAGCACCAAGGCCAGCTTTTGGTTGATGGGGTGGTCTTCCACCAGCAGCACCTGCAGGCCGGTTGAAGCGTGTGGCTTGGCTTGGCTCGCAGATAAAATACCGCTAACCCCCACCAAATATGCCGATGATGCTTCTGAATTGATAGCAATGCTGTCTGCCTGGGACGGCGCCGCCGCGCGCAGCACCGGCCCCAAGGCAGGCTTGACCTGCGGCTCCGCTTGGGCCTCAGGGGCCGGGCTGGTCTGTAGCGCCTCAGTCAGCGGCACCGCCGGCGCGCTGAGCGCAAAGTAAAAGGTGCTGCCCACGTCGACTTCGCTGCTCACCCCCAAAGCGCCACCCATGAGCTTGACCAGCCGGGTGCAAATGGCCAAGCCCAGGCCGGTGCCGCCATAGCGGCGCGTGGTGGACGAATCGGCTTGGGTGAATGACTCAAACACACTGGCCAGCTTGTCTTGCGAAATACCAATGCCGGTGTCGATCACGCTGAACTGCAGCGCATCGGGCAGCGTCTGGTCGGTGCTGCGCTCCACCCGCACGGTGACTGAGCCGGTTTCGGTGAACTTCACCGCATTGCCCACCAGGTTGGTGATCAATTGGCGCAAGCGCACCGGGTCAGATTCAATGGCCATGGGCACATCGGGCGCGATATCGATGACGAGCGCCACGCCTTTTTCGCGGGCGCGCAGGGCCAAGGGCGCACAGCAGCTTTCCAGCAGCGGGCGCAGCGCGAAGCCCAGCTTTTCAATTTGCAGCTTGCCCGCTTCCATCTTGGACAAGTCCAGGATGTCGTTGACCACCACCAACAGCGAATCAGCCGAGTCTTTGGCCAGCTGCAGATGTTCGCGTTGCTCGGCGGAAAGCGGCGTGCCTAGCACCAGCCCTGTCATGCCGATCACGCCATTTAGGGGCGTGCGCAGCTCGTGGCTCATGTTGGCCAAGAACTCGCTCTTGGCCCGGCTGGCGCTTTCGGCGCTTTCACGGGCCTGGGTCAACTCTAGGTTCAAGGTTTTGATGGCTGTGATGTCGGTGTGCAGCGCCACCGTCATGCCGTCGGTAGTGCGGGTGTTGCTTAAGCGTATCCAGCGGTCGCCCACCCGCCATTCGTAGGCGCCGCCAAAGGCGTTCCAGGCGTTCATCACCGTTTGCAGCCAAACGTCTTCGCCCACCGATCGGCCGGTGATCTTCACGCCGCTGCGGTACAGCGCCAAGAACAGGTCGGCCAGTGTGGTGCCCGGCTTGAGCTTGTCGGCGCCGACTGCGGCGTACATCTCTTGAAAGCGCAGATTGCAGGTTTCTAGCCGGTCCAGGCCGTCAAACAGGGCAAAGCCCGCGTCCATCGAGTTGATGGCGCGGTCGAGCATTTCGCGGGTGCGGCGCAATTCGTCGCTGGCTTGTTTGGCTTCGGTGTTGTCCAAAAAAACGCCGTCAAACACCACCCGGCCCGCTTCGTCGCGCACCGGCTGACCCAAACCGACCACCCAGCCACGGCTGCCGTCGGCGCGCACGATTTGCGTCTCGTACCGATACGGCCGCCAGTGCTTGGCTGATTCATTGAGCATGTCGCGCAGGCGCTCCCAATCGCGCACCGGCACCAGCGTCTTCATCGACACCTCGCCGTTGACGAATTCGCTGGGGGCATAGCCGGTCATGCCGTACACCGCGTCGCTGATCAGCCGGGTGGCCAGCTTCTCGGTGGCTTCGACCCGATACACCGCACCAGGGATGTTTTGCACCAGCGATGCAAACAAGGATTCGGTGTCGGCCAGCGCCCTTTCCGCCTGCGCTTTGTGAGCCGCAAGCGTGCGGGCTTGTTCGGCCAGTGCGTTGAGCCGCTGCACCTCGGTATGCATGCCCGCCTGGTGCAGGCGATCGCGCAGGGCTTGCCAGTCAGCGGCTTCAGGGCCGGGGGCAGGTGGTTCGGGTGCGTTCACGGTGGCAAATCAAAACAAATCGGTCGCGCGTCGGGTGTGAGGAAGTGGTTGCCGACGCATGCAGCGCCGCATCATGCCGTGCCGCTCAGCATGGCCTACACAGCCCCGTCAATTACGGGGTCGAAACGACAGCACCAGCAGGGGCGGCACGCGGCCGTCGGTGTCGCGGGGCAGCACTTCGGTTTTGTCGATGGCTTTCAGCACCGCTTCGTCCCAACTGGGCTGGCCACTGGCTTTCAGCAGCCGACGGCCCAAGATGTTGCCACTAGCGTCCGCCCGCACTTCGACTTCGGCAACCGGATTGCCCCGCGGCTCATCGGTAAACACGATGTTGGGCCGAATCCGCGCCACGATGCGCCCTGCGTAGCTGGCGCTGGGCCCCGCGCTTTGGGCCGCAGTGCCGCTAGCGGCTGGGCCGCCGGTGGCGTCTGCCAGGCCCGCCATGCGGCGCAGGTTTTCTTGGCGCAAGGCTTCGGCGCGGCGGGCGTCTTCGGCGGCAACCTGTTCGGCTTTTTGCTCGGCTTTTTGTTCGGCGCGCTTGGCTTTCTCGGCTTGTTCGCGGCGCTCGCGCTGTTCTTGCCGCTCTTTGTCGAGCTTGACTTGTTGCTCTTTTTCGCGCCGCTCACGTTGGGCTTTTTCGCGTTCGCGCTCGCGTTCGGCGCGCTCGCGCTCGGCTTTCTGGCGTTCGCGGTCGCGGGCGATTTCGGCTTCACGTTGGGTGTCGCGCGGGGGCTCAGCGGCGCGTGGCGGCGGGGTGGGGCGGGGGGCTTCTGCGCGCGGTGGGGGCGGTGGGGGTGGCTCAACTGCGCGGGGTGCGGCTTCACGCGGCACGCTGGCCCACAGCTCGGCTTGTACCGGGCTGCCAATGTCTTGCCGTTGCCAGCTCACGCCCCAGGTGAGGGCGGCGATCAGCGCCGCATGGGCCAGCAAGGCCAGCGCTACGGCGCGCTTGCGGCCGATGGGCCCGCTGGGCAGCAGGGCTTCGGCGGGGGCGCGGCCAGCGTGCATGGGTTGAAGGGGCGGGGGGTTGACGCTGCGGTGTCAGTTGCTGGTCTGCACGCTCAAGCCCACGCGCTGCACGCCTGCACGCTGCAGGCTGTCCATGACGCGCACCACCAGCTCGTATTTGACTTGCTTGTCGGCGCTAATCACCACCGCCGTCTGCGCATTGCCAGCTTGCATCGCCCGCACTTGCTCGGCCACTGCCCGCACCGTGGTGTTGCGGCTGTTACCTGCGCTTGAAACCTGCAGGCTTTCGTCGCGTTTGATGATGATCTCCACTACCGCATCTGGCTTGCGGCTGGCCTTGCCCACGCTGGGCAAATCCACCACGCTGGGCGTGATGAGCGGCGCGGTGACCATGAAGATGATCAACAGCACCAGCATCACATCAATGAAGGGCACCATGTTGATTTCATTGATGGTGCGGCGACCGCGGCCACGGCTGGCAAGTTGGGGCATGGTGCGCTACCGGTTGGCTGCGGTGCCTGCCTGCACTTGCACGCTGATATTGCGCTGCAAGATGTTGGAAAACTCTTCCATGAAGGTTTCCAGCCGAATGGCCACGCGGTCAATGTCCCGGGCGAAGCGGTTGTAGGCCACCACGGCGGGAATAGCGGCAAACAAGCCAATGGCGGTGGCTACCAGGGCCTCGGCAATGCCGGGCGCCACCGTGGCCAGGGTGACTTGCTGCAAGCTGGCCAAGCCAGTAAACGCATGCATGATGCCCCACACCGTGCCAAACAAGCCGATGTAGGGCGACACCGAGCCCACGCTGGCCAAAAAGCTCAAAGACGATTCCACCGTGTCCATTTCGCGGTGGTAGCTGGCCCGCATGGCCCGCCGGGCACCTTCCATGAGCGCGGCCACATCGGCAATGCGGCGTTCGCGCAGCTTGTGGTATTCACGCAGGCCGCTGGCAAAGATGCGCTCCATGGGGCCGGTTTCTTGTTTGCCGCTGGTGACGTCTTCATAGAGCTGGTTGAGGTTGCCGCCCGACCAAAACTCACGCTCAAAGGCTTCATTGAGCCGCTTGACGCGGCCCAGCGCAAACAGCTTGGAGAAGATGGCCGCCCAGCTGGCAATGGACATCAACACCAACAGCGCCATAACGGCCTGCACCACCCAACTGGCGTTGAGGATGAGCTGGGTAATGGACAGTTCTTGGGTCATGGGCAAAAGGCTTCAGGCGGGTACAGGCGGGTTCTGGCAACTCAGGGGCTTTGCAGGGCACGGCGCAGTTCGGCAGGCAGGCGCTGCGGCCGCATGGCTGCTGCATCCACCCATGCAATTTCAATGGTGCCATGGGCCGCTTGCACTTGATTTGACTGCGTATGGTGCTCTGATTTTAATAGCGTTGCAGATTGTTGCAAACGCAGCGTGGCGGCGCCCATGTGGGCCACTTGGGTGCGGATGATCAGTTCATCATCGAGTCGCGCTGGGGCCAGATAGTTCACAGCGGTGTGGGTGACGACAAACATGCCGCCCAGGCGCTGGCGCAGTTCAGCCTGTTGCAGGCCCAGGTGGCGCAGCCACTCGGTGCGGCCGCGTTCAAAAAACTTGAGGTAGTTGGCGTAGAACACCACGCCGCCCGCGTCGGTGTCTTCCCAATACACCCGCACGCGCCATTCAAATGCGGGGGCTTGGGTGGTGGTGGACGTCTTCAAGCGTGGCGCAACCAGTGCTGCAGCCGCTGTGCGGCGGTGCTGAGTTCGTCCATGCTGCTGGCGGTGGAAAAGCGCACAAAGCGGGCGGTGTCGGCGTGGCCAAAATCGCGCCCGGGGGTCAGCGCGACGCCGGCGTGTTCCATGGCGGCAAAGGCAAATTCCCAGCTGCTGGCCAGGCCCAGGCGGGCACAGGCTTCGCTGCAATCGGCCCAGGCGTAGAAGGCGCCGTCGGGCATGACGGGTACGGCCAAGCCTGCGGCTTGCAAGGCGGGCACAAAGGCATCGCGGCGGGCTTTGAAGGCGGCGCGGCGCTGTTCGTACAGCGCCAGCGTGTCGGGCTCAAAACACGCCAGCGCCGCATGCTGGGCCAAGGTGCTAGCGCAGATGTACAGGTTTTGCGCCAGCTTTTCCACCACCGGCACCAAGGCGGGCGGCACCACCAGCCAGCCCAAGCGCCAGCCTGTCATGTTGAAGTATTTTGAGAAGCTGTTGACGCTGATGATTTGCTCGCCCAAACCATCGGGTAGCGCCAGTGCGCTGCGGCCAAAGGCGTCGTCATAACTCAGCGGCAAGTAGATTTCATCCACCATGCAGATGCCGCCGCGTTCGCGCACCGTGTGGGCTATGCGCTGCAATTCGGCCGGATGGATGGACGTGCCCGTGGGGTTGGAGGGCGAAGCCAACAACACGCCCCGGGTGCGCGGGCCCCAGGCGTCGGCCACCTGCTCTGCATCCAACTGAAAGCGCTGCGCGGCGGTGGTGGGCAAGAGCCGTGCGTTGCCACCCGCAGCCGACACAAAGTGCCGGTTGCAGGGGTAGCTGGGGTCGGGCATCAGGATTTCGTCGCCATCGTCCACCAAGGCCAAACAGGCCAACTGCAAGGCGGCCGACGCCCCTGCGGTGACGATGATGCGGCCCGCGTCCACCTCCAAACCAAAGCGCTGTGCATACCAGGCGCTGATGCATTCACGCAGCTGCGGTAAACCGGTGGCCTGGGTGTACTGGCTCTGGCCTGCCGCAATGGCGCGCTGGGCGGCGGCTTGTACGCTGGGTGGGGCGGTGAAGTCAGGCTCGCCGATGTTCAAAAAGATCATCGGATCGGCGCCCCGGGCTTGGCGCTCACGGCCCAATTCACTGGCGGCCTTGGCCACCTCCATCACATAAAACGGTTCGATGCGTTCGGCGCGGCGGGCAATGCGCATGGGTTTGGGGTGGCTGGGGCGGCCGCCTAGCTGGCGCGGCGCCCGCGCTGGCTTTGGTAGGCCTGCACTTCGGCGCTGCGCAATTGCGCGGCCAGGCGGTTGAGCACCGCGTTGATGTACTTAAAGCCGTCGGTGCCGCCAAAGTCTTTGGCGAGGTCGACGTATTCATTGATGGCCACCACAAAGGGCACATCCACACAGGTTTGCAGCTCAAAGGTGCCTAGCCACAGCACGGCGCGCTCAATGGGCGAAATCTCAGCCAGTGGGCGGTCGAGCGCCGGGGTGATGAGGGCGTCAAGCGCGTCTCGTTGCGCGGCCACGCCGTGCACCAGCGCGTCGTAGTGCGCGCTGTCGCACTTGGCAAAGCCTGACAAATCACGGGTGTAGGTGTCAATAGCGGCCACATCCTGCTGGCCCACGATGAGCTGATACAGCGCCTGCAAGGCAAATTCGCGCGCGCGGCTGCGGGGCTTGAGCTTGCTGCTTTGGCGGCCGCCGTCTGTGCTGGCCGGGGCGTCGCCCGGCACAGCGGTGGGTTTGGAAGACGAAGGAGCGGGCATTTACAGCGGGTCCAGTTCGGACTCGTCATCGTCGGGCATCAGGCTGTGGATCAGCCGCGCCATTTCAACTGCCACCCGAGCGGCGTCGCGGCCCTTGTCGGTTTGGCGGGCCACGGCCTGGGCCATGTTTTCGGTGGTGAGGATGGCGTTGGCAATGGGCAGGCCGTATTCGAGCGCGACGCGGCTGACACCGGCGCCCGATTCATTGGCCACCAGTTCAAAGTGATAGGTCTCGCCGCGGATGATGCAGCCCAGTGCCACCAAGGCGTCGTGCTCAGCGCGTTCGGCCAAGGCTTGCAGGGCCAGTGGGACTTCAAGCGCGCCGGGCACGGTGATGAGGTCAATGTCGGTTTCGGCCAAACCCAAAGCGGCCAACTCGGCCAGGCAGGCCGTGGCCAGGGCGCGGGTGACGTCTTCATTGAATCGGGCTTGCACGATGCCAATGCGCAGGCCGGTTCCGTCGAGATCGGCCAGGGGAGCTTGGTTTGCGCCTTGCATGAGATATCCGGGGTTGGGGCCACCCAGCGCGCGGCCGGGTGAACCGATTTACTACAAAAAATATAGCTGCTTAGGCTGATTTTATAAGCGCTAGCGGCTGATTGGGCAAAAAACGCTTGCCTTAGGCGCCCAGATAGCCCACCACTTCGAGCCCATAGCCCATCATGCTGGGCATGCGCCGCGGGTTGCCAAGCAGCTGCATGCGGCCCACGCCGCAGTCGCGCAAGATTTGCGCGCCTACGCCGTAGGTGCGCAAGTCCATGCGGCTGCCCCGCTGGGGCGCCTGCGCGGCGCGGGCGGTGCCTTCAAACTGGGCCAGCAATTGGTCGGCGCTTTCGCCGGCATTGAGCAGCACCAGCACGCCACAGCCCTGGCTGCGCATATGGCGCATGGCCGCGTCCAGGCTCCAGCTGTGCATCTTGCGTTGGGGTTCAAGCAGGTCAAACACGCTTAAAGGCTCATGCACCCGCACCGGTACCACCGCACCGGCTTCCCATTGGCCCATGACCAATGCCAGATGCACGCAGCCGCTGGGGGTATCGCGATAGGCGTTGACGGTGAAGGGGCCGTGCGCGGTCTCGATGGCGCGGCTGCCCACCCTCTGGATGAGGGACTCGGTGCGGCTGCGGTGCTCAATCAAATCGGCGATGGTGCCGATCTTCAGCCCGTGCTCTAGCGCAAAACGGCGCAGGTCACCCAGGCGGGCCATGGTGCCGTCGTCGTTCATGATTTCGCAAATGACGGCTGACGGCGCGCAACCGGCCATGGCCGCCAAGTCACAGCCTGCTTCGGTGTGGCCCGCCCGCATGAGCACACCGCCTTCAACAGCCTGCAGCGGGAACACGTGGCCTGGCTGCACCAAATCAGACGGCTGGGTGCGGGCGCCCACCGCCACTTGCACCGTGCGGGCCCGATCAGCCGCGCTGATGCCGGTGGTGACGCCTTCGGCCGCTTCAATGGACACGGTAAACGCGGTGCTGTGCTTGGTGCCGTTGCGCATGGCCATGGGCGGCAGGCCCAAATACTGCACACGCTCTTGCGTCAAGGTCAGGCAGATCAAACCCCGACCAAAGCGGGCCATGAAGTTGATGGCCTCGGGCGTGACGTGGTCAGACGCCAGCACCAGATCGCCTTCGTTTTCGCGGTCTTCGTCGTCCATCAAGATGACCATGCGGCCTGCTTTGAGTTCGGCCACGATCTCTGCAACGGGCGCAATGCCCACGGTGTCAGCGCTCAGGTGAGGGGCGTTCATGGCGTGGCAGCTTCAAGGGTTGGGGTGACAGTGGGCATGGCAGCGCCAGCGCCTAACATGCGCTCGACATAGCGCGCAATCAAGTCCACTTCCAGATTGACGGCGCTACCGGCTTGCAGCACATGCAAGGCGGTGTGCTGCACCGTGTGGGGGATCAGATTGATGGCAATCAAGCTGTGATCGGCACGATCGGCCACACGGTTGACCGTCAAGCTCACGCCGTTGACGGTGATCGAGCCTTTGTAGGCCAAGTACTTGGCCAGTTCGCGCGGCACGGCGATGTCTAGCGCCCAGCTTTCGCCCACGGGCTCAAAGCGGCTGACTTGGCCCAAGCCATCGACATGGCCGCTGACCAAATGGCCGCCCAGGCGATCGTTGGCGCGCAAGGCTTTTTCTAGATTGACGGGGCCGATCTGGTTCAACCCAGCGGTGCGCTCCAGGGATTCAACTGAGCAGTCAATACAAAAGCTGGGGGCCGAAGCGTCCAGGGTAACCACCGTCATGCAGGCGCCGTTGATGGCAATGCTGTCGCCCAGGCCCACGTCATCCAGGTAGCCCGCTGGGGTGGCCAGACGCAGGCGTTTGCCGTGGGCGGCGGTGGCCCCCAAGGGAAGCACGTCGGTGATATGGCCGACGGCGGTGATGATTCCGGTAAACATGCCCCAATTGTCGCAGCGCTGCGGGTTTGCCCGGTGTCGCCTAGGCTATTTGGGCGGGCTGGCCAAATCGGTGGGCCAGCAACGCCCAGCCGCCGGGGTGCGGGCCAGCAGGCGCAGGTCAGGGCCCACGCGCTGAGGCTCGCCCACCCAGGTCAGGGGCACGCCTTGGTTCAGATCACTCAGCGGCCCCAAATGCACCAGCGGCGCCCCGCCGGTGCCCAGCAGGGTGGGGGCCAGGTACACCAGCCATTCGTCGATCAATTCGGCGCGCGCTAGCGAAGCCAGCAGCTTGGCGCCCGCTTCCACATGCACTTCATTGACTTGGGCGCGGGCCAAGTCCGCCATCAGCGCCGCCAGATCCAGCTTTGCCTGGGCATCGCCGGGCGCTGCGGGCAAGCGCCGGACATCAGCGCCTTGGGCCTGCAGCGCTGATTGGCGATCTGCCGCCCCAGGTGCATCGGCGCTGCCGTAGATCCACACTTGGCGCGTGGGTTGAGTGGGGCGCAGCAAAGCGGCATCAACCGGGGTTTGGAAGGCTGAATCCACCACCACCAAATGCGGCTGACGGCTGGGCGGTGCGGCCACCTCGCGTACATCCAGCCGGGGGTTATCCGCCAGCACGGTGCCAATGCCGGTGAGCACCGCACAGGCCCGGGCCCGCCAAGCGCGGCCGTCAGCGCGGGCTGCCGGGCCAGTAATCCACTGGCTGGCGCCGTTGGCCAGCGCCGTTACGCCATCGAGCGACGCCGCTACCTTGGCGCGCACCCAAGGCCTGCCGCGCTGCATGCGGCTTAAAAAACCGATGTTGATGTCGCGTGCCGCCATCGCCACAGGGTGGTTGGCATCCAACACATCCACCTGCACCCCCGCCGTCCGCAGGCGCGCCACGCCCTGGCCCGCCACCAGGGGGTTGGGGTCAATCAGCGCCACCACCACCCGAGCCACCCCAGCGGCCACCAGCGCATCGGCGCAGGGCGGCGTGCGGCCGTGGTGCGAGCAGGGCTCCAGCGTCACAAACGCGGTGCCCCCCTTGATTGCTCCTAAATTTGTAGCTGCTTGCGCCGTAGATACGGCCGAAGCGGCCGATTTGGCTACATGCCCCAAGCCCAACTGGGCCAGCGCATACGCCTCGGCATGGGCCTGGCCCGCAGCTTGGGTGTGGCCATGGGCCAGCACGGTGCCATTGGCGGCCACCAGCACGCAGCCCACCCGTGGATTGGGGTTAGACAGCGCCAGCGACCGCTCGGCCAAAGCCAGCGCGGCATGCAGCTGGGCCAGATCAGTGGGGGACGGATGGGGCAGTGCGGGCGCCGTGCTCATGGGGGCATGGTGCCGCAAAACCAGGGGGGGCAGCCGACGAACGGTGCGCGGGGGCCGATGAACGGTCGTGACGCGGCTAGCGTGGCGCAGGACCGACTCCTACTATCAGTGGCATGAAGTTTCCTGCCCCAACACGCCATTTGACGCCCCCCGCCTTGCGGCGCTGGCCTGTCCAGGCGGGTTTCACGCTGATTGAATTGATGGTGACGATTGCGGTGCTCGCCGTCATCGTGGCCATCGCGGTACCCAACTTGCAGCAGTTTGCAGTGCGCTCGCAGTTGAGCGGCTTGACCACCGACTTCGCCCGCGATGTGGCCCGCACCCGGCTAGAGGCCATCAGCCGTAACACCTGCGTCAAGATGTGTCTGTCGGCCAACACCTCCAACGCGCTCATCGGCACCACACCCACCTGTGATGCTTCGGGCAGTGACTGGCAGCCTGGCTGGGTGATCTTTACCGCGCCCACCTGCAACACGGCCGAGGGCACCGGGGGCACCGGGGTGGTGGTGATCGCCATCCAACAAAGCGCCTATCCCAACCTGACATTGACCCAAGGCAGTGGCTCGGGTAACCCCGGCTTCTTCTTCTTTGATGCCAAAGGCCAGCCTGGCATGACGGCCGTGCGGTCTTTGACTGCCCAGCACGACGGCGGGCCGGGTCGTCTTACAGAGCGCGTGCTCTGTGTGTCTGCCGGAGGCCGCGTGAGCACCTTGGCTGGTTCTTCAACCTGTAGCTGAATCGATCGCGTCATGTTGAACCGTTCACACCGCCGCGCAGCGGCGCATTCAACCCCAGCAGGCCACGTGCGCCCCGGGCGTCGCCATCGCGGAGCCACGCTGATCGAAGTGCTGGTGGCTGTGCTCTTGCTGTCTATCGGCCTGTTGGGCATGGTGGGCCTGCAAGTGCGCACCATGGCCTATGAAAAAGGCTCTGCCGTACGGGCAGCTGCCTCCAATTTGGTGAGTGACATGTCCGAACGTGTGCGCGCCAACCAAGGCGCGGGTGCGTCGTATGTGTCCACCGGCACGTATGCGGCGCTGTCAGCCGCCAGTGTTACTTTGCCCAGCCCCAACTGCTACACCGCCGCCTGCACTCCGGCACAGTTGGCGGCTTTCGATCTTGCCAACTGGCGTCTGTCTGCACGTTCACAAATGCCTGCTGGCGTCGGCGCAGTGCGCAACCCGCGCGCTGGCTTGTACGAAGTCACGGTGGCCTGGACAGACAAAGACTTTGTGGATTCCGCTGGCACTTTAGGCACCACGGCCACTTGCACAGCCACCACCACCGGAATTGCGGCACGCAATTGCTGCCCGGACTTTTTGACGGTTGTTGCTGCATCCGGCGTCCGCTGCGCCGTGGCCACCGTCTCGGATTAAGCGTATGACAGCCCATCGTGTGAATCGCTTGCGTACCTTGACCTTGCGGGCACGCCAGCGAGGCCTGACGCTCATCGAATTGATGGTGTCTCTGGTGGTGGGCCTGGTGCTGGTGCTGGCCGCCGCGCTGGCTTACCTGGGTACGCGCAATACGGCCAGCAGCCTAGACCAAGTCTCGCAGCTCAACGAGTCCGGCAAGCTGGCGCTTGACATCATCGCGCGCGAAATTCAAATGTCGTGCTACTACCCCATGACCTTTGGTGTGGGTACTACCACCATCCCCAGCTGCGACGACCGCAACCCCCTGTCCAACCAGACCGGTTTTCCGGCTGTGGTGGCGGCATTGCCGATGTTGTTCGGCTGTGACAGCGGCATCGTCCAGCACACCCAACGCACAGCGGTCAACAGCACACGCTGCAACACCGCCACGGCGGGTGCCTCAGCTGGCGGCAGTCTGGTGGTTAGCTACTTTGTCTGGCCGCGCGAAACGGGTGGCACGACTGGCTTGGGCACCGCATCGGCCACCGACTGCCTGCGCCAATCGGTACTGCAGTCAGGCTCGGCGGGTGACAGCGTGAACACCGACGCGAACGCACCGCAGTTCGTCTCCAACATCTTCAGTTTGCGACCCTTCACCTACACCAACTCAGATGGTGTGGCGGTCAGCACCAACAGCTTGTCTTGCGAAGGCAACGGCAACATCGCCGCCACTGCGTCACGCCAGCCGATGCTGTCGGGCGTAGAGCAAATGGTGCTGCGCTATGTGGTGCAGCCGGGGTACGTAGTCAAGGGCTTTGGCGGCGCTGGCAGGGCCTTCTACACGGCGGCAGATCTGAACTCTGCGGCGACCAACGACGACCTGCTGACCAACTGGCGGGCAGTCGTCACCGTGCGCGTGTGCTTGCTGATGTCCACGGCTGACCCCGTGCGCCAAGTCGGTGGAACCAATAACTACCGCAATTGCGACGGCACCACCACCAACTACGCCACGGGCGAGCGCCGGGTGTTCAAGGCCTTTGAACGCAATGTGGCAGTGCGCAACAACTCCCGCTGGTAGCACGAGGTGAGCATGAAGAACCCAAGCGTTTCATTCGCCCGCATGCGGGGCTTAGCCTTGCCAGTGGTCATGATTTTTCTGGTGGTGATGGGCACCTTGGCCACCCTGGGTGTGCGCCGCGCAGTGGTGTCAGAGGCGCTGACGCGCAACCAGTTTGAGTTTGAAATTGCCCGCCAAGCCGCAGAGGCGGCCCTGCGCGACGCCGAGAGCGATGTGTTTCGAGTCACCAACGGCACGCCCTTGTGCACCCGAGACTGGAATCAGGGCCAATTCCGCCTGTTGGCCACGCCCGACTGCACCCAAGGCTTTTGCAACATCGAAACCGCAGGCGTGTACGCCGCAAGCGACTACAGCGCGGGCACCAACGCTCCGCCGTGGTGGCCTGCCGCCAAAAACGGCCGGTGGGATGACACCCCAGACGACAAACCTAGCGTGGCAGACGGCGTGGGCAAAAAATGCAGTTTTACCGGCGGCGTGCCTTTTGGCACCTTCACTGGCGCTGGCGCCTATCCAGGCGTGGCCAAGCAGCCTGAGTACCTGATTGAGTTCATGAACTTCCAATACCGGTTCAGTGACCGCAGCGTGATCATGCGCGTCACAGCCCGAGGCTTTGGCTCGGGCGGCAGCAGCAATGGCAACGGCACCACCGAAGTGGTGTTGCAGAGCTTTATTCGCACAAACGATCTTGGCGCCAAGTAACAGCGCCTAAACAACAGGTGATCGTCATGAAACATCGAATCTCTCAATGGATCGCGCTGCCGCTGGCAGTGGTGATCTTCTCGGTCAGCGGCTTTATCGCGGCTCAAACGCCTTCGCCCCCGCCGGTGATCCCGCCCAACCTGGTCACTGACCAGGCCAAGCCCATGATCATGCTGAACATGTCGCGCGACCATCAGCTTTTCTACCGCGCCTACGACGAGTTCTCTGACATCGATGGCGGCCTGCCGGGCGGCGATCTGGCCCCTGAGACCACTTACAAGCACTCGTTTACCTACTACGGCTACTTCGATTCTTTCAAGTGCTACAACTACAACGGCACCAGCAGCCGTTTTGAACCCACCAGCGTCACGGCAGACAAAACCTGTACCGGCCAAGCAGGCCGCTGGAGCGGCAACTTCTTGAACTGGTCCACGATGACCAAGATCGACATCGTTCGCAAGGTGCTCTATGGCGGCTTGCGCAGCACCGACACCACGAGCCTGACGGTGCTTGAGCGCGCTAATTTGCCCACCGACGCGCATTCGTTTGCCAAACACTACCGCGGTACGACCACCGTGCCGGTGTCGGCTGTGACGCCGTTTGACCAGACTGAAGTCACCATTTGCAACACCACGTTGGGCGACAACAATGGCGTCAACCGCTATTCACACACCAATAACAACCCGCCTTTGTTGCGTGTGGCTCGCGGTGATTACCAACTGTGGAATGCCAATGAGCGCTGGCAGTGCTATTGGAGTGAGGACAAAGCGGCTAGCAACGGAAACAGCCCGGCCACTACCGGGTTGAATTCGGCTAGCAGCAACCCCGGGCGAGGCACTCAGGGCTTGACAGTCGGTGGCAGCGGCCCCGACTTTGTTGTGCGGGTGGAAGCCTGCCGCAGCGCGTTGATCGGAAACGAGCGCTGCAAAGAATATGGCAGTGGTGGGTCAAGTTCATTCAAACCGATTGGTTTGTTGCACGAATACGGCGAGGACGAGAAAGCTGAATTTGGACTGTTAACTGGTAGTTTTCGAAAAAACATCAGTGGTGGTGTCGTGCGCTCCAATATGGGTAGTTTTCGGGACGAAATCAACACCACCAATGGCAATTTCAGCTCAAGTGCGCGCGGCATTGTCTATAACATTGATCGCCTACGCATCTACGGCTATGACTACAACGACGGCACTTATATCGGCGCGGACAACTGCAGCTACCAGATCACCGGCTTGACCGAAGGCGAATGCACCAGCTGGGGCAATCCGATTGGTGAGATGTACCTGGAGTCGTTGCGGTATTTGGCCGGTAAGACTGCCACGCCTGCCTTCACCTACACCAACAGCGGCAGCAAGGACGCTGCCATGGGGCTTTCGCAGCCCGCCTGGGTGGACCCCATGCTACGTGGCAGCCCAACTGAGCGCGCCGCCACCGAGGCCAAGTTCGGTCGGGCTCAGTGCCGTCCGATCAATTTGTTGACGTTTAACGCCAGTGTGTCCTCATATGACCATGACCAATGGGCGCCTTTCAGTGACCTGAGCAGCACTCAAACAGTGGGTGCTTTGGTGGACATCATCGGTGTCGAAGAGAAAATCCACAACAAGCTATGGTTTGTAGGCGGAAACGGTGGCACCGATCCCGATACTGATGCTAACCGCTTGTGTACATCAAAGACCGTGGGCACGCTGTCTAGCGTGCGGGGCATTTGCCCGGATGGACCCGCTTATTTTGGTTCCTATGCGATGGCCGGGCTTGCTTATTGGGCCAATACCAACCGCATTCGATCTGACATTACCGCTGCTACCGACTTCAATCGCAGCCTGATGGTGCGCAGCTATTCGGTGGCGCTCAGCCAAGGCAAGCCCCGCATTGTCGTGCGCAATGGTAACAACGTTGCCGTCATTCAACCGGCTTATCGGCTGCGGATTAACAGTACACGGGTGGGTTCGGGCACTCTTGTGGATTTTCGGGTGGTGAATGAGTCCGCGACCGAAGGGCGCTACCTGGTGGTGTGGGAAGACTCCGAGCAAGGTGGTGACTATGACCAAGACGCGTCCGGCATCATCCGCTGGAAGCTGGAAGGCGACACACTGCGCGTCTTTACCAGCACGTTTGCGGACGCCACAGCCAACCCCCAGGGTTTTGGCTACACCATCTCGGGCACCAACCTCGACGGCGTGCACTTTCACTCGGGCATTCTGGGCTTTAATTACAACGACCCAACTAATCTACCTGTTACCCGTCCTGACGGTACGGCTCACCCCAATGTGAATGCCAGTGGTGGTTGTAAAGATTGCCGCAGCAACCAAGGCGAAACCATGGCCACCTACACCTTGAAGGGCACGTCCGGCGGCTCGCTGGAAGACCCGCTGTGGTACGCCGCCAAGTGGGGCGGCTTCAGCGGTGCGATCGATTCGACCAGCAAGCCCACCAGCAAAGCCTCGTGGGACATCAAAAAGATCGATGGCACCGCGGGCGAAGACGGTATTCCCGACAACTACTTCTTTGCCACGCGCCCGCAGGAGTTAGAGAACTCATTGCGCAGCGTGTTTGAAGCCATCATCAGTGGCTCTAACACGGCGCCTGCCCTTTCAGCACCGCAGCTCACCGTGGGTAGCGCCCGCTATTCGGTCAGCTTTGACCAGGCCACCGGCAAGGGCGAGGTGTCGGCGTTTGTCATCAAGGCCGATGGTGAGTTCAACGACGCGCCGGCGTGGACTGCCAATGCAAAGCTCAACCCCGTGTCAGCAAGCAGCCGGGTGATGATCACCAATGAGGCCCAAGAAGGCAAAGCCCTGCGCTGGGCCAATTTGTCGGCCACCACCAAAACCACCGCGTTCGCTGACGTGGAAAAGCGCCTGGATTGGTACCGCGGAGACAAGGCAGACGAGACCCCAGCCGGCTTGCGCTTGCGCGCCCGCACGGCCAGCGGCGTGCCATGGTCGCTTGGCAATATTGTCAATAGCAACCCCCATGTGCAACTGCGCCCGCAGGCAGCTTTGGCGGGCCCGAATTTTCCGGGCTACCGGACGTTTGCAACGTCTACAACCAGCAAGGCACGAAAGCCAGTGCTTTGGGTGGGGTCGGGGGACGGCCTGCTGTACGGTATCAACGCCAGTGTCAGCATCGATGCTTCCACCACGCCCCCCACCCCCGATCCGGACGGCGGCAAGGTGATCTTGTCTTACCTGCCGCAAGGCCTGCACGCGAAGATTCCGTCTTGGATCACCACCGGCGCAGACCCCGTGCAGGCCCAAATGGACGGCTCTCCGTTTACTGCGGATGTGAACCTGGCCGCCATGAGTTCCACTTCGCACAACTGGAAGACCTATCTGTTCTCAGCGCTGGGCCGTGGTGGAAAAGGCATGTTCGCGCTAGACGTTACCAACCCGAGCACGTTTGCCGAGAGCGCAGCCAGTTCCATCTTCCGCTGGCAGTTCAATGAGACCAACGACAACTCCGGCGACTTGGGCTTTAACGTGTCGAGTGCCACCACCATTAACCCGCAAAGCGGTCAAAGCGGCATGGTGGCCTTGATGAACAACGGCAAGTTTGCGGTGTTGATGAATAACGGCGTGCGTAGCGCCAATGCCAGCGCTGCTCTGTACATCTTGAACGCAGCGGGTCCTTCAGGCACCGGTGGCGCGTGGTTGAGCGGTGGGGCCAACCCAGACTTCGTGAAGCTGGTCGTGCCAAGCGCGGGCCCCACCAGCGTGGCCAACGGTCTGTCTGAACCCACTTGGGTGGATGTGGACGGCAACGGCACGGCGGACTTCATCTACGCCGGTGACCTGCGCGGCAACGTCTGGAAGTTCGATGTCCGCGACGCGAATCCCGCCAATTGGAAGGTGGCACTCGAGAACCTGCCCCTGTTTCAGGCCAACTCGAGCACCACCATGCCGGTGACTTCGGCCAACTACTTGCCCATCACCTCCACGATCCGCTTGGAGCGTCATCCGAACGGCGGCTTTGTGGCGGTGTTCGGAACCGGGCAGGCCTTGTTCAGCGGCGACTTTGCCAGCTCATCCAGGGTAGACATGACCTTCGGGATTTGGGATCGGCCCGCATTCTCGAGCACCACCTCGCCCATGACCGCCGCCCAGTTGGGCGCTGATTTAGGGACTGCGCTTCCCAGGGGCCTGAAGTACTTGCAACAGCGCGTGCTGGCCCGCAACGCCACCACCGGGTTAGGCACGATGTCTGAGCCTACGGGGGACACCACTCCGGGGGTGGACTGGGCAAGCCAAGCGGGCTGGTATTTCCGCTTCGCTGCGACGACTGAGATGAACGTCTACAGCCCTCTTTACTTGTTCGACGGCTTGATGGGGGTGAACTCGATTGCTCCCAAGGGCACCTCATCGACCGATTGCAATGTCAGCTCTGATGGCTACCTCACCCTGTTTGATCCAATTTCGGGCTTGCTGCCTCGTAACGTGGCCGGTAAAACGACGGTGGGTGGTGTGTCGCTGAACGTGGCGTCAGTCAAGCTCAAGAGCGGTGATCCGCTGCGGGTCAGCTGGGATCTGACTCCCAAGAACCCAACCATCGGCCCGGGCAGCGGCGGCAGTGGCAGCCCCAAAGACGATCCGTGTGTCGGCCCTGATTGCAAGAAAACCGACAACTCCACCGGGCCAAGCTGCGTTGCGAGTCGAGCCACCTTGCCAACCTCGTCAAACTTGGCGCTCGTCCAGAACACGTCCAACGACTCGCTGTTCGCAGGCTCTAGCCGTTGCAGAATCCACTGGCGCGACGTACCCAACTTCCGCACCACCGTACGCTAGCCATTTGTGCCAAGAAAGCCTATGAACAAGTCCAAAACGAAAGGCTTCACGCTGATCGAACTGATGATCACCGTGGCTGTGCTCGGTATCTTGGCCGCTGTGGCTCTGCCGTCCTACACGCAGTACATCGCCCGCGGCCACCGGGCCGAGGCGCAGGCGGCGCTACTGCGTGGGCAACAGTGGATGGAGCGGCACTTTGCCGAGAACAACAGCTATTCGGCCAACGCGGGCGGCACAGCTACTGATGGAACCTCCGGCACCTTCATTACCAACTCCGGTGTTACTCGGGTGCCCGCCGACACGGGGGTAGCACAGCGGTATGCGATCACCATCACGGCCGTGACGGCCACCAGCTACACGCTCACCGCCACCCGCCAAGGCAGCATGGCCAATGATCGGTGCGGCAACTACACCGTGAACAACTTGGGTGTTCGCAGCGTGGCGAGTTTTGCCAGCAGCTACGGCACGGGTGCAACCGGTGCTGCTGCGGCGGTGCGCGACTGCTGGAAGTAAGACGCAGCGAACTTGCAGGCGGCTACCGGCTCACCCTGCACCCAGCCCCTAACGCCGCACCTCATCCACCAGCGTCTTGAAGTCATCGATGTCTTCAAAACTGCGATAGACGCTGGCAAAGCGCACATAGGCCACTTTGTCGAGCTTTTTTAGCTCGCGCATCACCCATTCGCCCAGGCGGTTAGATGCGATTTCGCGTTGGCCTTGGTTGAGCAGTTTTTCTTCAATGCGGGCGATGGCCGCGTCAATTTGCTCGGTGCTCACTGGGCGTTTGCGCAGCGCTAGGTTGAGCGAAGCTGCCAGCTTGTCAGGCTTGTATTCGGCCCGGCGGCCGTCTTTTTTGATGATGCTGGGAAAGCTCAGCTCAGGCCGCTCATAGGTGGTGAAGCGCTTTTCACACGCGCCGCACTGGCGGCGTCGGCGGATGAAGTCACCCTCTTCTGCCACGCGCGTTTCCACCACTTGCGTGTCAGGGTGCGAGCAAAAGGGGCACTTCATGGTTGGAGTATCGGTGGCGGCTTTTGGTGCAGCCCAGATGTCATTGTGGCCAATACGGCGATTGCGCCCATCAATACGCCCGATGCAGCTACAAAAAACATAGCAGATCGCAGCAGTGCGCTGAAACGCGGGCGCTAGGCCTGGCCCAACGCCGCGCCCGCCAAAGCCTTAGCGATACACCGGAAAGCGCGCGGTCAGCGCCGACACCTTGGCACGCACTTCGGCCAAGCGGGCTTCATTGCCCGCGTTTTCCAGCACGTCGGCCACCAAGGTGGCGGTCAGCCGGGTTTCTTCAGCGCCAAAGCCGCGGGTGGTGATGGCAGGCGTGCCCACGCGAATGCCGCTGGTCACCATCGCTTTTTCTGGGTCTTTGGGAATCGCGTTTTTGTTGATGGTGATGTGCGCTTGGCCCAAGGCGGCTTCAGCGGCTTTGCCGGTGATGCCTTTGGCGCGCAGGTCCACCAGCATCACATGCGATTCAGTGCGCCCGCTCACGATGCGCAGGCCGCGCTCAGTCAGCGTTTGCGCCATGACTTGGGCATTAGCCACCACTTGCTGTTGATACTGCTTGAAGCCGGGCGACAGCGCTTCGCGAAAAGCCACCGCCTTGGCCGCAATCACATGCATCAGCGGGCCGCCTTGCAGGCCGGGGAAGACGGCGCTGTTGATGGCTTTTTCATGCTCGGCTTTCATCAAGATGATGCCGCCGCGCGGGCCACGCAGGCTTTTGTGGGTGGTGCTGGTCACTACGTCGGCGTGCGGCACAGGGTTGGGGTACACACCTGCGGCCACCAGGCCGGCGTAGTGGGCCATGTCCACCATGAAGATGGCGCCTACGGCCTTGGCCACGCGGGCAAAGCGTTCAAAGTCAATGCGCAGGCTGTAGGCACTGGCACCCGCAATGATGAGCTTGGGGCGTTTTTCGTGCGCCAGGCGTTCCATGGCGTCGTAGTCAATCGCTTCGTTGGCGTCCAGCCCGTAGCTGACCACGTTGAACCACTTGCCGCTTAAGTTCAGCGGCATGCCGTGGGTGAGGTGGCCGCCTTCGGCCAGGCTCATGCCCATGATGGTGTCGCCGGGCTTCAAAAAGGCCAAAAACACCGCCTGGTTGGCGCTTGCGCCGCAATGCGGCTGCACGTTGGCGGCGTCGGCACCAAAGAGCTGCTTGACTCGTTCAATGGCCAGCAACTCGGCCACATCCACATGCTCGCAGCCACCGTAGTAACGCTTGCCCGGGTAGCCCTCGGCGTATTTGTTGGTGAGCTGACTGCCTTGCGCGGCCAGCACGGCGGGCGAGGCGTAGTTTTCGCTGGCGATCAGCTCAATGTGGTCTTCCTGCCGCTGGTTTTCGGCCTGGATGGCAGAAAAAAGCTCAGGGTCAACGGATTCGATGGTTTGGCGGTGGTCGTACATGGTCTGGCAGGCTCCGGTTTGCGTACATGCCCTTGGCCGCCGCGCTGCAGTTGCCGCGAAGCAGTCAGGTCGGTCGGCAAAGGCTGCCCAGGCGCACGGCGGATCGGCCGCTGCCTGCCATCGCCTTCAAAGCCAATGACCTGCCGCGCCGGTGTACTCCCCCGTGGTGGTGGTCTCCACGTCGGGCCTTCCCTGCATCAGGGGGTGATGCAGCGAATCCCTATCGCCAGTCGTACACACCCCGTAGTTTACCGGGGGCTGAACGCTTTAGGTGCGCTGGTTGAGGTGCGGCCGATCAGCCCGCGTCAGCGGACGCAGGCACTGGCACGGTGGAGCCAGCGGGACCATGGTTGGGTGCGTGGCCAGGCGAAGCTTTCAGGCTAGCTGGCATCACCCCCGGGGCGCCTACCGGTTGGCGCATGTCCAGCGCGGGGGTGGGCACAGTTGCTTCCCGCGAAGCGACTTCGGCGACCGGGGCGGCCGTCGGCTGCGCCTGCATTGCCACAGGGGCTGCCGCAGGCAACTCGGCCACTTGGGTGGGCACGGCCGTGCCCTGGGCAACTTGGCGCAGGCGATTGAATTCGGCCATCACTTTGGCCGCATAGCCACCGTCATCGGGCAGATTGGCTGCACCCACATAGAACTTCAGGCCGCCTTCGAGCGAACCCGCGCGGGCGATGCACTCTTGCAGCACCTTCACGCCCACACGCAGGTTGCTGACTGGGTCAAACGCCGCCAGCGTGCCGCCGAAGCTTTGGTATTTGTCGGTGTGCACCCGGGTCATGACCTGCATCAGACCTTGGGCGCCCACTGGGCTTTGAGCAAAGGGGTTAAAGCCCGATTCAATGGCCATGATGGCCAGAATCAGCGCCGGGTCGAGCTTGGCGCGTTGGCCCACCACATGGGCTTCGGCGACTAAGGCCGCAATAGGCTCGGGCGCCACGCGGTACTTGGTGCTGATCCAGCGCGCCATGCGGGCTTGCTCTTTGGGCAGCTCGGCCAGGTGCACAGCGGTGGCGCGCTCATGCGCGCTGGTGTCGGCTTCAAAGCCTTGTTCGGTCACTTGGCGCTCTTGCAGCCACTGCACCAACTGGCTTTCGCCGTGTTGGCGCAGCTCGGGCCGCACCAGCAAGGTCAGGGCCACAAAGGCCACCGCCAAGCCCAACAGCGCGAAGCCGTTGTGGGTGATTTCAAAAAAACCGTCGGCGATATCTTGCGCGGCGTGGCGCAGGCCGAGGATGAACGGGCGTTGCTCAGTCATGGCACCTCCTGGTGGGGCGCGGCGCGGGTTGCGGGCGGCCCGAACGAATTCAGGCCCGCCAGCAACACCGGCACCGCGGTGCATCGGTGGGTGTCGAATCGCGCTTTGGGCCACTGCGTGGCAGGGCGGCCAGAGCGCGGGGCCTGCTTAGAAAAAAACAGGCGCCAGTTGCGACAGCGAACCAGCCGCTCGCTGCGCGGCTGGGGATAACCCGGACTCGGGTGATCAGCGGGACGGATGCTACGTGCGCTGTTTATGCTCAGTCAATAGTAAAAAACAATTTCTTTATAACCCCATAGCCCATAAGAGTTGGGCTTTAGCCATCGGCGGCCACTGAATTTTTAGCCAGTTCATGGTCGTCAATTGTCTTGGGCTTGTAATCCAACGTATCTTTTTTGCTATGTAAAACGTAGCAAAAACTGCAATCAGGTAGGCCGAAGCAGCCGATTTTCATTGAGTTGTTTTGGACCGCCGACAAGCTGCTGCTTCGGCAGGGTTGCATGGTTCTGACCATCGGCCTGCCTGGGTGCGCAAAGCCATGGAGTGAGCGCCTGGGCTGATTTAGAGCAAGGCCCCAATTGGGGCTGAAATCTGGAGTGGGCTGCCGGGCGTGGGGTTGGCGTGGGGCCGATCTAGCGGCGGACCTAGCGGTGGACCGCTGCTAAGCCGTCGGGTCCGAACGCGGCTGACCCGCGCCGTCCAGCGCCACCCGCTCGTCAAATACAAAGCATTCGCCGTGGAAGTGGGCAGGCCCCACGGCCTCAAAGTAGCCCAAGATGCCGCCGTCTAGCTGAAGCACACGGGCGGGGCCGCCCGCGCTGGTCTGGCTTTGCATCCAGAGCGCGGCTTTCTCGCAGCGGATACCCCCGGTGCAGTAGCTCACTACCGTGGCTCCAGCCAGCTCGTCGCGGTGCTGCAGGTAGGCCGCCGGAAACTGCGTGAAGCGCTCCATGTGCCACTGCACAGCGCCGTCAAAAGCACCCACGTCCACCTCAAACGCATTGCGGGTGTCCAGCAGGCGCACCGGGCGACCTTCATCGTCGTGGCCTTGGTCCAGCCAGCGTTTGAGCTGGGTCGGACTGACGGCAGGGGCCCGTAGGGCAGGCGACGGCACCACCGTTGGCTGGTCCATGCGAATGATTTCGGGCTTGACCTTGACTTTCAGCCTTCGAAACGGCTGCTGTGCGCTCCAGCTTCGCTTTACCGCAAGGGCGCCCAAGCCGGGCCGGGCGCGGACTTCGTCCAGCCAGGTGTCCACCTCAGCGGCGCCGCCAGCTAGGAAGAGGTTGATGCCTTCGCTGGCCAGCAGCACCGTGCCGCGCAGGCCCAGATTGCGGGCGCTTGCGCGCAGCTCGTCTGCCAAGGCTGGCAAAGCTCCCAGAGCGGTGAATAGATAGCCACTGACATTGAGCACCTGCCCCTGTTGGGCGAAGGGTGTGGCGGGCGCTGGCGAGGGGGTGGTCATTTGGAGGCGTCAGGGCTAGTGGGGCTTAAACCCAGGTCGGCCAGAAACTTCAGCAGTGGCTGCAGGGAGCTGGCCGGGTCTTCCAGATGTGGCACGTGGCCCAAGTCGGGCAGCAGCACCTGAACCGGGGCAGGGGCCTGGGGGTGGCGAAAATGCACAAAGCCCTGGGCGGCCTCGGGCGGCACCAGGCGGTCATGCACACCCCAGAGCAGCAGGGTGGGTGCACGCACGGTGGCCCAGGTGGCTTGGGCCGCTCGGCCGCCGTCAGCACGCTCGGCCAGCACGGCCTGAATACGCTGCGCCAGTGCTATGCGATTGCCTTCGCGGCGGGTGATGTCAAAAAAGCGGTCCACCAACCCGTCGGTCACCCGATCAGGGTTGGCATACACCGACCTCACGCTGGCGCGCACCAGCGGCCGTGGCAGCACCGTCTGCCCCACCCAGCGGCCCACAGGCGAGCGCGCCAATTGCAGGCCCACAGGGATGGATTTGGGCTCCAGCGGCATGCCGCTAGCGGCCAGCAGGCCCAGCGCGGCTACGCGCTCAGGCGCCAACGCGGCGGTGCGCCATGCGACTTCGCCACCGAGCGAATTGCCCACCAGCACCACTTGGCGTAGCGCCAGCGCATCCAGCACCGCCAGGGTGGTGCGGGCGTAGGTGTCGCTGGCGTAGTCAGCTTGCGGGTGCGGGCCCGTCAAGCCAAAGCCGGGCAGATCAAAGCGAACAACGCGGTGGCCTTGGGCCACGAGGGCTTGCGTCCACGCATCCCAAGTGTGCAGGCTGTCGCCGGTGCCGTGGACGAGCACGATGGGTGGAGCACCCGATTGGCGCGGGCCTTCGTCGCGCAAGTGCAAACGCAGGCGCGCGCTGGTGCTGCCCGGCGGGCTCGGCACTAGTAGCTGCAGCCACTGTGATGGCGGTGCAGCCCAGCGCTGGGCCAGCGCGCTGACGGGGACATCCGCTTCGCGCCAGAGCGCCGCGGCCACGGTGATGACGATGGTCAGCGCCAGCGTCGCCCGCCAGGCCACAGCCCATAGCGGTGCCCCGATGCGCGCCCACGGTGACGGATGGATCCGGTCCGACATAGGCCTCAGGATAGCGCCAGCGTGCGGACGCGGCCCTGGTGGGCGGCGCGGTGGCGGCCCGACGTTTCTGCCCGCCTGCCAAGGCCCGCAAGCTGTGTCCAGTTGTTCCGCTAAATCTCTCGAGCATTCGGCATTGCCAAAGCCCGCTTGCAGCGGCTGGCGGGCGTATCTATATTGGAGGTGCTGGGTTCGCAACGCGTGCTTCAGCATCGCTACCGTCATGCAGCCTTGGCCGCGCGCCGGTAGCACCCCAAAGGGGGCAATCCGTTGCCCCCGGCTCGGCTGCAGAACACCCCTGGCCCACTGGCCCAGTCTGCACCGTTAGCCATCGGCTGGCCCCTTGTGGCTGCCGCCCGAGCCCAGTTGGTCCGAAAGGAGCGACTGGGCTCTTCTGTTTGGGCTTCCCAGAGGCGCCGCACGGCTCGCTGCGGGCCCGTCAGTTTGCACCGACAATCGCGGGTTCTCATTTTTTTGGCCTTGCGTGGGTGGCACCTGCCCTGCGCTGGCATTCAACATCGCCCGCAGCCTGTCGCGGGTGTTTGCACTCAAGCAGCTCGACTCATGTCTTCAGCACCCAATCGCCATCCTGACCTTGCCTCTTTGGACGCACTCACCCAGGGCGCTTTTACGGCGCCCACTTCGGGCGAGCGTTCGGCACGCATTCGCACCTGGCTGGCCACCGACCCCAGCGCCGAGGCCCTGCAAGACGTGTTTCGTGAACTGAGCGCGCGCGACAAGGGCGCGGCCAAGGCCGTGCGTGAGCGTCTAGATGAATTGCGCCGCGCCCGTGGCCAAGAGCAACTGGCGCAGGAATGGGCTGAGCGCGCCCAAGCCTTGCTCAACGGCCCACGCCTGAATATGGCCGACGCCTTGGCCTGGCAACGCGACGCGGCCCGCGCTGGTGCGCCCTTAAGCCGCGAGCCGCTGTCAGAGTTGAAGGCCCAACTGGCCGAGCGCGTTAAAGGTATTGAAGACCTGCAACATCGGGTGCAGGTGCATCGCGAAGCGGCCGTGCTCTTGGCCCAGCGCATTGAAGTGCTCTCCACCAAAAGCTGGCGTGACGCGCAAAGCGTGCAGCCGGGTCTGGCCGAAGATGTCGCCGCTTGGCATGCTCAGGCCGATGTGCTGGGTGCTGAGCCGCACTGGACCAGCGTTGACGCTCGCTTTGCGCCGCTCTTGGAAGCCTCGCGCAAGCAGCTGCAAGTGGTGCGCGATGCGTTTGACGGTGCGCTGGCCTTGGCCGTGGCCGCCGATGCCGATGCACACGCTGCCTTGCCACCGGTGCCCATGTGGGCCGATGAAATTCGCCAGGCCCGCAGTGCCGCCGAACCGGCTGCCGCCGCCAAGCCTGCCACCCGCCCCTCGGTAGCGCCCGCAGTGCGTCAACTGGCCGAACAAACGGTGCAAACCGCCCTGGACCGCCTGCAAGCCGAGCTGGCCCAAGGCCACGGCAAGGCTTCTGCCAGCGCAGCGGGCCAGTTGCGCGGCGAGCTCAAAAAGCACGGCGCCTTTATTGGCCACAACCTCGACGTGGCTGCCCAGGCTGCTTTGGCTGCCGCCAGCGAACTCGACGGCTGGCAACGCTGGCGCGCCAACCAGTTGCGCGAAGAGCTCATCACCAAAGCCGAGGCGCTCAACGGCGGCCGGGTGGTCAAGCAAGCGACAGCACCCGCTGCTGACACCCCCGAAGAAAAAACGGCCGAAACGCTTGAAAATACCGCCGAAGCAGCTATTGAAAATGTAGCAAAAGATGCGGGTGATGCCGGTGATGCTGCCGCGGTCGAAGCCGTGGCTGAAGCTGCGGTTGTGGCCCCCGTAGACGACGCCAGCGCGCAGGCCTCAGAGCCCGCACCAGAGCCAGCCCCCGCCGGCGCAAGCCCCGACGCAGCGGCTACCGAAGCCGCCCAAACCACCGGCGCCGCAGCCGAAGCTGCTCCCGCCGAAGCCCCTGCCGAAACGCAGACTCAGCCCGAGTCGGCCACGGCGGCCGAAGGCGCCACCCCAGCGGCGGCCCGCCCGTCCAGACCCGCTTCGGGCAACGCCCCCAACGGCAAGCCCATGCCCGGCGGCCGCAAGCTGCAAGACGCCGTGCGCCAACTGCGTGACGCGTGGAAAGAAGTCGACCAAGTCGCGCCGCCCAACTTTGCTCTGCGCAAGCGCTTTGATGCGGCTTGCAACCTGGCCCACCAGCGGGTGCAGACCTGGCTGGACCAAACCCGCGCCCAGGCGGCAGAGCACACCGAGCGCCGCCGCGCCTTGATTGCCGAAGTCAAAGCCTGGGGCGAACAAGCCGCCCAACAGGCGGCGGCGCAGTCCGCGCCCGATTGGAAAGGCTTTGCCCGCGACATCCACGGCTTTAGCGAACGCTGGCGCACCGCAGGCCATGTGGCTGAAAAAGCCTTTGATGACCTGCAAAAACAGTGGCGTGACGCCATCCACGAGGCGGCCCAGCCGCTGGAAACCGCCCAACAAGCCAGCTTGGCACTGCGCCAAAGTCTGATTGCCGACGCCCAAGGGCTGGCTGAAACCGGCCTGCGCATGGACGTGGTGCGCGGTTTGCAGCAGCGTTGGCAGGCCGAAGCCCAACGCGTGCCGCTAGAGCGCAAGCTTGAGCAAAAAATGTGGGAAGCCTTCCGCGGCGCCATCGACGCGGCCTTTGCCGCCAAGTCGGCGGAGCGTGAACGCGCCCAGTCCGCGATGAGCGACCGCGACCGTGAGATCCTGGGCTTGTCCAAGGCCGTCGACGAGGCAGTCGCCGGCGGCGATGCGCGGCAGATCCAAGCGGCCGTGGGCGCCCTGAACGCCGCGCTGTCCGGCAAGGCGAGTGCTACAAAATCAGTAGCTGCATCGGCTGATTTGAAGGGCGCTTCAGCCCAATCGAGTTCTGCCGCTGAGGCGTCTGCCAGCGCCGATACCGCACCTACAGAAGGCGCTGCGGGCGAAAGCGTTACCGACGCGGCGCCCGCCGATGTAGCCCCTGCTGCCACACCCGCCAAGCCCAAACCCCTGGTGGTGGCCCGCCGCGGGGACGACCGCCCGGGCAGCCGCACCGCTGCAGCGCCGGTAGGGCGCGATGCGCGAGACGGCCGGGGTGACCCGCGCAACGCCAAAGGCCCTGGCCGCCCAGGTGCGCCCGGCGGGCGTGACGGCGGCCGCGATGGCGCCCGATCAGGCCCCGGCGGCCCCGGTGGTTTTGGCGCGCCGCGTGGCGACCGGCCGGGCTTTGGTGGCCCCGGCGCTCCGCGTGGCGACCGTTTTGGGCGCGACCGATTCGACAGCCGTGACGACGCCGACCGAGGCCCGCGCTTGGGTGACGCCGCGTTTCGCGCCCAGCGCGAGGCGCAAGAGCGTGCCGATGCCGCGCTGCGCAAGATGGCCGCACAGGCGCACGGCGAAGCGCTCACTCAATTGATGTCAGCCTGGGCCGAACGTGACGCCGCCAAACTGCCGCCCGCTTCTGAGTTGGGCCGCTTGAGTGCGGCGGGGCGTGGGGCGTGGCAACAGGCCGTGGGCCGCGCCGCCGGTGCGGCGCCTGCCGCATCCGAAGCGCTCTTGCGTTTGGAAATGGCCGCCGAGGTGCCCACACCGGCCGCACACCTCAGCGCTCGGCGGATGCTGCAATTGCAACTGCTCACTCGCCGCAATGACCCGGCCCCCGCTGCCACCTGGGAGCGCGACGCGGCCAGCGTGTTGGCGGCGCCGTCGGATAGTGAATCTGCCCAACGCCTGCAAAACGCGCTGAAGGCGCTGCTGCGGCGCGGTTGACGCCAAGGGCAGGTGGGGCGGCCGGCTTGCCCACAAGAACAAAAAAAGCACCCCTCGGGGTGCTTTTTTTTGGGGGCTCAGCCCTTGGGCTGAGCTCAGCGGCGCGCCTTAGACGCGGCGGCGGTATTCGCCGGTGCGGGTGTCGATTTCGATCTTGTCGCCTTGGTCCACAAACAGCGGCACCGCCACTTCAAAGCCAGTGGCGGTTTTGGCGGGTTTCAATACCTTGCCAGAGGTGTCGCCCTTCACGGCAGGTTCGGTCCAAGTGACTTCACGCTCGACGCTGGTGGGCAGTTCTACCGAGATGGCTTTGCCGTCGTAGAACACCACCTCAGCCGACATGCCGTCTTCTAGGTAGCTGATGGCGTCGCCCATGTTGCCGGCTTCGACTTCGTACTGGTTGTAGTCAGCGTCCATCCACACGTACATCGGGTCGGCAAAGTACGAGTAGGTGCAGTCTTTTTTCTCCAGCACGATGTTGTCGATCTTGTCGTCGGCTTTCATGACGACTTCAGTGCCCTGGTTGTTGAGCAGGGCCTTGAGCTTCATGCGCACCGTGGCAGCACCACGGCCGCCGCGGGCGTATTCGGTTTTGAGCACGATCATCGGGTCTTTGCCCTGCATGATGACGTTGCCAGCGCGGATTTCTTGAGCGAGTTTCATCGGTGTGCGTCGGTGGGGTTGCCAACCAGAGCGACACGAGTGGGCGCTGCGGTGACGAAACACCAAGTGCGCCAAGTGCTCTGGGCAAAGCCCTCGATTATACCGTGGGCTTTTTGAGCTTGGATGTAGCCAGTTCGGTCTGCGCCATCGCTCGCAGCGCGGCTTTGATCTGTGCCCACCCGGCATCGGTCTGCAAATCAAGGCCGCTGAAAACGGCCGTGTGCCGCGCTCGCAAAAGCAAAAACTGCAAGCCCGCCACGATCACCAGCAGCACCCCCGCCAGATAGGGGTGCTCGGCATATTCACGCCCGCCCAGCAGGTGGGCCGCTTCGTGGCCCCAGGCCTCGCGTTCGGCCTCCAAGATGGCGGTGAGTTCATTGGGCTGGCTGGCTTCCGCGGCCAGAATGGCCAGCGTCAAAGGGCGGGCACGCAAGCCGTCGATGAAATGGTCCAGGAAACGCGCCAAGCGTTCAGCAGCAGGCAAGGCGGCGAAGGCGGCAGGGTCAGAACCCATCACCTCGCGGGCAGGTGGCCAAAACTGGCCGCTGGCGCCCCAAGCGCGCAGCATCTCCGGCAGGCCACCCCAGTATCGATAGATCAGCACCTTGTCCACGCCTGCCGCACGCGCCACGGCGTTAACGCCGATGCCCGCCACACCGTCACGCGCCAGCACCTCGCCAACAGCGGCCAAAAGGCGGGCCTCGGTGGCGGCGCGGTCTCGGCTGCGCGGAGTGGCGTCGATCACCGGTTCAGCTGAGTTAGGCAGGATCGGGGGGGTCATCAGGCACGGATCAAGCGGCTGGGGTCACGGCGCGGCGTCGGCGCCTGCGTTGCAGCGTAGCCGACGCGGCAGAACATTTGCACCACCCGCTGCTGGGCTTGGTCGCCCAACAGGCTGAGGTGCAGGTTTTGCAGGTGCGCCTGCATTTCGGGGAATTCTTGCGCGGCCTGGCTCAGCGGGTGCAGTTGAAGTCCCGCAGCTGTGGCCTGCAATTGCTGGCGCAAATAGGCGCGGCCCGCTCGCACTTCGTCGGCGCGGCGGCTGTGCGCGGCGCCGGCCGCACGCGGCGTGCTGATCCACACAAATCCCATGGCTGTGCCCGCAGTGGCGCGGTAGTGGGCCATGGTTTGGTCAAACGCGGTGCTGCCGCGCTGGGGTGCCTGGCTGCGGTCAAAGAGTCCGACCGCGCTGGCGATGCGCGGCAAGAGCGCGTTCAGGCTCACGCCGTCACGGTGTTGAGCGATTTCGCTGGGGCCCACACGGGTCAGGCGCAGGGTTTCCAAAGCGGTGCGTGGGGTGCCCACTTCAACTTCCGCCGCTTGCAGGCACAAGCTGCGAAGGGCTTGCACACGGGTCGGCTGGACCGTGGCGCCTGCTTGAACCACATCGCCCGCTTGGGTGGCGCTGACCAGCGCGCTAAGCGCCTCTGGCGTCACTGGCCGCTCGGTATCAAAGGCCACTTTGGAGGTGCGCCTGCGCGGAAGGTATGCAAACAGCGGGTCAGGCTGCGCTGTGGTTTGGTTCGAATGCCAGCTCAGGCGTGCCACTGGCCGATCGTCCAGTTGGCGGGGGGCAGGTTCACCTTCGGGGAACAGGTCCACCTGCGCCTCAATGCCGCGTTGGCGCAAGGCCAGCACCAGGGCTTCGGTAAACGTACCCTGGCTCACCATGATTTGGCGAAACCACGGGTCGGTCTCAGGCAGCAGGCGCTGGCGGTCTACCCGCAGGGTGATGGCTTGGGGCTCGCTCAAGTCCACCAACCACGGCTGTAGGTTGTGGCTGCTGGGCGCCAAGATGGCCCAGCTCACGGCCCAGCGGCGCAGCTCAGTGCCTTCGGCTGGGCCCTGCCACGGGGCAAGGGCTTCGGCGGGAAAGCTATCTGCCCCGCAGCCTGCCAGTGCGGCAGCAGCGGCTAGGGTGCCGCCACCGGCCAGGCGGATGAAATGGCGTCTTTGCATCGCGTTTTCCTTTAAGTCACTTAGTAGTGACAATAATAGTCACTTATCGGTGACATTGGAACAGGGGATTGGATTGAGCCCTTGCGGACGGTGTGGGCTACGTAGGTCCGGGCTCGACGGTCTGCGGTGGCTGTGGGGCCTGAACGCAGGCTGGTGATTCGCCCCGTGGGTTTGCGCCCGTGTTGAGCGCTTAGGGGGCAATGCCTGCGTCCATGCGCCACCGCTTGATGACCATGCAGAGTTGGCTCATCAAGTCAGGCTGCGCCAGCAAGCGGGCCCGGGCTTGCTGCGCGCAGTCGCGCCACTGGGCTAGGAGCGCTTTCCCCGTGGGCCCGGTCAAGTGCGGCATGGGGCCGTGTTGCAGCCCGTTCCACACACCGTGGGCCTGACGCAGGCCAGGCGGGGCCTCCAGCCAGTCCAAAAACGCAGCCAGCTTGGCGTGGTGGGCCTTGTCGTGCTGGGGGTAGATCTGCCAGATGAAGGGCTGGCCTGCCCAGAGGGCGCGCACCAGCGAATCTTCGCCGCGCACCAAGTTGAGGTCGCAGGCCCACAGCAGGTGGTCGTAGTCGGCTTGGCTGAGCAAGGGCAGGGCCTTGATCTGCAAGTGGCCCACGCGAGCGGGGAGCAGGGCATTGGGGGCAAGCGCCAGCGCGGCCCGCACGGCTTGGTGGCTACGGCCCGCCGTCACGCATAGGCGGCTGGCCTGTGGCGCCAGTTGCAGGGCTTGCAGCCAATTCGGTAGCACCGCAGGTTCGTAGCAAAACAAGCTGGCCACAAACGCATGGCCGCCGCCTGAGCCTGCCGACGCTTCGGGCAAGCCATGGGCGCGGCGCCATGCGGTTGGGTCAAAACGGGCTTGGCGATCGGCCAAGTCGGCCTCGCGCAGCAAACCGCCGGTGCCCGCCACAAAGCCTGGGTAGAAGAAGCGCTTGTGCACCCCCGCCGCCGGGCCGCTGGAGATGGGGGAGGGCAAGCCATGCAGGCGCAGCACCACCGCTTCGGCGCTGAGGTATTCCAGGTTGATCCAGGTGGGCCAGTGCTTGAGGTCCAATTGGCCTGAACCGCCCAATAAATGGGCGTAAGATGCTACAAATTCTGTAGCAATCTCACAGCCGAAGGCTTCCACCCACACCTGCGGTGGCGCATCGGCAAACACCTGCTGCAGCTGGGCTGCGGGCAGGGTGGGCAGCCAGTGGCGCACTTGCAGGCCCGCAGGCCCGGCTGCGCTGCCTTGCATAAAGCCCAAGGGCGTCGGGTCATCCACCCACAGCCGCACGCGGTGGCCGTGGGCGACCAATTGGCGGCACAAGCGCAGGCACACACCAGCGTCGCCCCAGTTGTCAATGACGCGGCAAAACACGTCCCACTGCCAAGCAGGGGCGTGCGGATCGACGGGGATGTTGCTTGCGGCCACGCACAATCGTAGGCATGTCTGCTTCGCCACCTGAATCCGGCCCCACTGAACCGGCCCAATCGCCCGCCACCGATGCCGATGCGCTGTGGCAATCGCTGCTGCGCGAAGTGGCGGCCTTGCCTGCCCGCCCGGGGGTGTACCGCTACTTTGATGCGCGCAGCGAGGTGCTGTATGTGGGCAAGGCACGCGACCTGAAAAAGCGCGTGTCCAGCTACTTTCACAAAAACCATGGCGGCACCCGCATTGGGGTGATGGTGGGGCGCATTGCGCGGCTTGAGACCACGGTGGTGCGATCTGAGGCCGAAGCCCTGCTGCTTGAAAACAACCTGATCAAGACGCTCAACCCGCGCTTCAACATCCTGTTTCGGGACGACAAGAGCTATCCCTATCTCAAGCTCACCGCCACTAGGCCCTTAAAGCCGATGGAGCGCACCTCGCCCCAGGCCTTTACCCGGGTGGCCTACTACCGCGGCGCCACCGACCGGCAGCACCAGTACTTTGGGCCGTATCCCAGTGCCTGGGCGGTAAAGGAGTCGATCTTGCTGCTGCAAAAGGTGTTTCGCCTGCGCACCTGTGAAGACACGGTATTTGCCAATCGCACCCGGCCGTGCTTGCTGTACCAAATCAAACGCTGCAGCGGCCCTTGTGTGGGTTTGATTGATGAGGCTGCCTACGCGCGTGACGTGCAAGCTGCTGCCGCCTTTTTGCAGGGTAAAACCCAGACGGTGTTAGACGATTTGCAAATCCGCATGACGAGCCACGCCGAGCAGCTGGAGTTTGAGCAAGCGGCCGAGTTGCGCAACCAAATGACCGCGCTCAGCCGCGTGCTGCACCAGCAGGCGGTGGACAACAGTGGCGACACCGACGTGGATGTGCTGGCTGTGGCCATGCAAGGCGGGCGAGCATGCGTCAACCTGGCCATGGTGCGCGGCGGGCGGCACTTGGGCGACAGGCCCTATTTTCCGTCGCACACCCTGGATGCATTGGTGGACGATGGCGATCTCGAGATTGACGCCGAGCCGCAGCCGCCAGCCAGCCCAGAAGCGGCCAGCCCGAGCGCCGCCAACGCCGAAACCGAAACCGAGGCCCAGCGCCAATCGCAGTTGCGCCGCCAAGTGCTGCATGCCTTTGTGGCCCAGCACTTCACCAGCGTGCCGCCACCCACGGTGCTGGTGTGCGGTGAGCCGATTGATCGCGAACTGCTCGCCGCCTTGTCTAAAGCCACCGGTGTGCGCATCAATGCCGTGCATCAGCCGCGCGAGCAGCGCCGCATTTGGCTGGAAATGGCGCAGACCAATGCCGATTTGCAACTGGCCCGTTTGCTGGCCGAAGAAGGCTCGCAACAAGCCCGTACCCGCGCGCTGGTAGACGCGCTGGACTTGGCGCCCGATGACCTCAACCGCTTTCGGGTGGAGTGTTTTGACATTTCTCACACGGGGGGCGAAGCCACCCAGGCCAGTTGCGTGGTGTACCTGGGCCACAAGATGCTGAGCAGCGAATACCGTCGATACGGCATTGAAGGCATCACCGGGGGCGACGACTATGCCGCCATGCGCCAGGTGTTGATGCGCCGCTACGGCAAGCTGGCCCAAGCCCTGGCCGGGCCAGAGGCGGACACCGCGCGCCACCAAATGCCCGACGTGGTACTGATTGACGGCGGCCGCGGCCAAGTGGGTGTGGCCCGCGAAGTGTTTGAAGCACTGGGCCTGGACATCGCCCGCATCGTGGGCGTTGAAAAAGGCGAAGGCCGCAAGGTAGGCCTGGAAGAACTGGTGTTTGCCGACGGCCGCGACAAGATTGCCCTGGGCCGTGAATCGGCGGCCTTGATGCTGGTCGCCCACATTCGGGACGAGGCGCATCGCTTTGCCATCACCGGCATGCGCGCCCAAAGGGCCCGCACCCGCACCGGCACGGGGGCCAGTCGGCTAGAAGACATCGCAGGCGTGGGCCCCAAAAAGCGGGCGCGGCTGCTGCAGCGTTTTGGTGGGGTGCGGGGGGTGGCTTCGGCCGGTGTGGACGATTTGTGCACCGTGGAAGGCATTTCACGCGAGCTGGCCGAGACCATCTATCGGGCCTTGCATTGATCGGCGCCGCGCGCTGTGGCGCACTGACACAGCGCTGCAAAAGCCGCATGACACAATCGTTGGCATGTTCTTCACCATCCCGACGCTGCTGACCTGGACGCGGATCGTGGCGATCCCGCTCATCGTCGGGGTGTTCTACCTGCCCTGGGAAGCCGACCTGCGCAACCTGATCGCCACGGTGATGTTTGTGGTGTTTGCCGCCACCGATTGGGCCGACGGCTACTTGGCCCGCAAGCTCAATCAAACCTCGGCTTTTGGTGCCTTTTTAGACCCGGTGGCCGACAAGTTTTTGGTGTGCGCGAGCTTGTTGGTGCTGGTGCATTTATCGCGTGCGGATGTGTTTGTGGCGCTGATCATCATCGGACGCGAAATCGCCATTTCGGCCCTGCGCGAATGGATGGCGCAAATCGGCGCACTGCGCAGTGTGGCCGTGCACATGTTGGGCAAGCTCAAGACGGTGGTGCAGATGGTGGCCATCCCGTTCTTGCTCTTTGACGGCATGCTGCTGGGCGTGATCGACACCGCGTTGTGGGGCACGGTGCTGATCTGGGTGGCGGCCGTGCTCACCGTGTGGTCGATGGTGTACTACCTGCAGCGCGCATTGCCCGAGATTCGTGCCAAGGCGCGCTGATCTCGCCGCAACCCCGCGCCTCAACAAGCCATGACAGCAGGCTCTAACGCGGCATGGGTGCGTGCCATGCCGGTGGTGTTTGTGTTGATCTGGGCCACCGGCTTCATCGTGGCCCGCTACGGCATGCCGTATGCGCCCCCGCTTACTTTCCTCACGATCCGGTTCGCCCTGTCGGTGTTGTGCTTTGGGCTGTGGATTGCGCTGACGCGGCCCGCTTGGCCTAGCCAGCCGGGCGCCTGGCGCCACTTGGCTGTGGCTGGTGTGTTGATGCATGCGGGCTACTTGGGCGGCGTGTGGGTGGCTGTCAAGGCCGGCATGGGCGCGGGGCTGTCAGCGCTGCTGGTGGGCTTGCAGCCGGTGCTCACGGCCATTTGGTTGTCAGCTGTTGGTTCGCGGGTAAGTGCCCGTCAGTGGGCCGGGCTGGCGCTGGGCTTGGCAGGTTTGGTGATGGTGGTGTGGCACAAGCTGGGTTTGGGCGAAGTGACGCCCTTTAACTTCGCGTCGGCCATGGTGGCGCTGATGGCCATCACCGCAGGCACGCTGTACCAAAAGCGCTATGTGCAGCCCTGTGATGTGCGCACCGCCAACTGCATTCAATTGGCGGCAGCGTTTGTCGTCACGGCCCCGCTTGCCTTGTTGCTTGAGTCTGAGCCGATGCAGTGGAACCCGCAACTGATGGGGGCCATGGCTTGGTCGGTGTTGGTGCTGACGCTCGGCGGTAGTTCACTGCTGTATCTGCTGATTCAGCGGGGCGCCGCCACATCGGTGAGTAGCGTGATGTACCTGGTGCCGCCCACCACCGCGCTGATGGCTTGGAGCTTGTTTGCAGAGCCCATCGGCTGGCTGGGCGCGGCGGGCATAGCCGTCACCGCAGCGGGGGTGGCCATGGTGGTGCGCGCAGCCGCAGCAAGCGAGGCCGAAGCGCGGCAGGCCCCCAAAACCTAAGAGCGCTCGCCCGGTCGCGTGGGGCTGTCGTCAATGCCACCCCAGGGCGCTGCCACAAAGGCCTGCGCCAGCGCATCGCGCACCACCCGCAAGCGCCGCGGGCTGCGGCTTTGTCGCGGCTGCAGCCATTGCACATCCGCATCGGTCATGGCCCAACCTGGCAGCACGGTCTGCAGGGCACCTTGGCGCACCAGTGGCGCCACATCCCACTGGCTGCGCAGCATCAGTCCATGACCGGCCAAGCACCAGTCGCGCACGGTTTCGCCTGAATTACTGGTGAGCGGGCCGCTGGCTTCAATCCGTTCCACCAGCCGTTGCGGGCCCTGCGAGCGCTGCAGCACCCAGGTTTGGCGAGCCGCCTGCGGCGTGCGCCCGGGGTCGGTTGGCGGTGTGTTTTCAAGGGCCAGCAGACAGCGATGCGCCAGTAAGTCGGCGGGTTGCAGCGGCAGGCCATGGCGGCGCAGATACGCCGGGGCCCCGACCACCACGCGCTGGTTGCTGGCCAGCCGCGACGCCGTCCAATGGTGGGCATGCTCGGGCGGCACCGGCCATAACCACACAGCGGCATCTAGCCCGGCTCGAGTGAGGTCGCTCAAGTGGTCGCACAAATGCAGATGCACCCGCAGCCCAGGGTGGTCGGCCTGCAGGCGCGCCAGCACCGGCGCCACCCAAGTTCGCCCAAAGCCAAAGGTGGCCGCAATCTGTACCGGTCCCACCACTTGGCGGCGGCGCTCTAACAAATCGGCCTCCAGCGCGTCAAACTGCGCAAGCAGCGAATGGGCTTGCGCCAGCAATAGCCGCCCGTCGGTGGTCAGCGCGAGTTGGCGCGTGCTGCGCTCAAACAAAGCGGCGCCCAAGCGTGCCTCCAACGCGGCCAGGCGCTTGGTGACGACCGAGGGCGCCAGGCCCAGCGCCTGGCCCGCCGCGCTTAAGCGGCCGGCCTGCGCAATGGCCTGCACCAGGCGCAGATCGCTGCGATCAAGTTGTGGTGGCATTCTTTCCATGGCGGAAACACTGTACCTGCGCGCCAAGCGCAGATGGCCCAATTACAGTGCCCCTGAGGTGAATCCATGCACGCCCACCAGCCACAACCGTCCCCCGCCAACCCAGAAACCAGCGGCCTTTGGCCCGATCCCTTTTGGACCTGCCAACGCCTGACTGTGGATGGCGTAGGCCTGCAGGTGCGTACGGGTGGAGAGGGCCCCGCGCTGTTGTTGCTGCACGGCCACCCGCAAAGCCATGCCATGTGGCACCGGGTGGCGCCCACGCTGGCGCGCAGCCACACGGTGGTGATGATGGATTTGCGCGGCTACGGCGAATCAGACCGCCCGGCCGATGACGCGGAACACGTGGCCTACAGCAAACGCCGGATGGCCGCCGACGCGCTTGGCGTGATGCGGGCCCTGGGCCACACCCGCTTTGATGTGCTGGCCCATGACCGCGGTGCGCGGGTGGCGCACCGGCTGGCGGTGGATGCCCCGCAAGCGGTGACTCGCCTGATGCTCTTGGACATCGCGCCCACGCTGGCTATGTACCAACACACCGACCGGGTGTTCGCCCAGGCGTATTGGCATTGGTTCTTTTTGATCCAACCCCCGCCGCTGCCTGAAGCCCTCATTGAGTCGGACCCCGAGCGCTACTTGCGCAGCCTGATGGGCGCGCGTTACGGCGGGCTGCAGGTGTTTGACCCGCTGGCCTTGGCGGAGTACATCCGCTGCGCCCGCGTGCCGGGCACCGCGCAGGCCATGTGTGGCGACTACCGCGCCAGCGCAGGCGTTGATTTGGCGCACGACCAAGCGGATATCGATTCCGGCCGGCAACTGACCCAGCCGCTGCGGGTGCTGTGGGGTGCCCAAGGCGCGGTGGCGGCCAGTTTTGATGTGCTGGCGCTGTGGCGCGAACGGGCCACTCAGGTCAGCGGCCGAGCGCTGCCCAGCGGCCACTACATCGCCGAGCAAGTCCCGGCTGACTTGTTGGCCGAGTGTGCGGATTTCTTTAAACCCAATCAGCCTGTTGCGCCCTAAAAATATGCGCTGGCAGCTACAAAAAAAGGAGCGTTGAACATGAATACCCCCCATCGAATCGCCGTGATTGCAGGCGACGGCATCGGCAAAGAAGTCATGCCCGAGGGTTTGCGCGTGCTGCAGGCCGCCGCCAGCCGTTTCAACATCCCGCTGCAGCTGGATCACTTTGATTTTTCAAGCTGGGACTACTACGAGCGCCACGGGCAAATGCTGCCCGACAACTGGAAAGACCAGATCGGCGGCCACGACGCCATCTTCTTTGGCGCGGTGGGCTGGCCCGAAAAGATTCCCGACCACGTGTCGCTGTGGGGTTCGCTGCTGCTGTTTCGTCGCGAGTTTGATCAATACATCAACCTGCGCCCCGCGCGCTTGATGCCCGGCGTGACGGCCCCGGTTGTGCGCCCCGATGGCACAGCCCGTGCGCCCGGTGAAATCGACATGATGATCGTGCGCGAAAACACCGAAGGCGAGTATTCAAGCATTGGCGGGCGCATGTACGCGGGCACCGAGCGCGAAATCGTCATGCAAGAAACCGTGATGTCGCGCGTAGGGGTGGACCGTGTACTGAAGTTCGCGTTCGACTTGGCGCAATCGCGGCCGCGTAAACACCTCACCAGTGCCACCAAGAGCAATGGCATCAGCATCACCATGCCGTATTGGGACGAGCGCCATGCGCTGATGGCGCAGCAGTTTCCCGAGGTGCGCACCGACAAGTTTCACATCGACATTCTCACCGCGCACTTTGTGCAGCGGCCCGATTTCTTCGATGTCGTGGTGGCTAGCAACTTGTTTGGCGACATCTTGAGCGACTTGGGGCCTGCGTGCACCGGCACGATTGGCATTGCGCCCAGCGCCAACTTGAATCCCACGCGCCAGCATCCGTCATTGTTCGAGCCGGTACACGGCTCGGCCCCGGATATTGCAGGCCAGGGCATCGCCAACCCAATCGGCCAAATTTGGTCGGCTGCACTGATGCTGGACTTTTTGGGTCATCGGGCTGCGCACGACGCGGTGCTGGCGGCCATTGAAAAAGCCCTGCAGCCTGACAGCGGCGCCCCCCGCACCCGCGATTTGGGCGGCACGGCCAGCACTGCCGACGTCGGCCGGGCGGTAGCGAGCCTGGTCTGAGTCTTGCTGCGCCTTTAAGAGAGCTGAGGTTGCTAGAGGCGGGCGCCGTGCCCGTCAAGCCCAACCAAGGTTGATTGTGGCTTGCATGCAAAGCTGGGGTGAATGCGTATGGGACACATCTGTGAGCACCTCTTGGCGCGACATAGAATGCCGCTCCTTCGCGAAGAGTTCGTGGCATGCGCGGCCCATCGGCTGTTGCTACCGTTGGCACTCTCGTCTGATTCAACCCACCCAATAATCGTTCACCCTTCCGTACCGACGCACCAAATACACGGGGAGCCCTTTGTGAATAAAACAGAGCTGATCGAATACATCGCCAACAACGCCGACATCTCCAAAGCCGCCGCCACCCGCGCGCTGGACTCCACCATTGAAGCAGTCAAGAAAACCCTGCGCAAGGGCGGGACAGTCTCACTGGTGGGATTCGGCACTTTCGCGGTCGGCAAGCGTGCTGCCCGCAGCGGTCGCAACCCGCGCACTGGCGCGACGATTAAAATCAAGGCTGCCAAGGTGCCCAAGTTCCGACCCGGCAAAGCCTTGAAAGACGCGCTGAACTAAACCTGAGCGCGCCACTCTCAATGCACACCGGGTGCTTAGCTCAGCTGGTAGAGCGGCGCCCTTACAAGGCGTAGGTCGGCGGTTCGAACCCGTCAGCACCCACCACCCAGGCCCGCGTGCACACCGGTGTGCACGTAACCGGCCCGGTCCCCGAAGGCGAACCCCGGTTCGCCTTTTTTGTTGCAGCTTCGATATCCCCGCACACCATGTTCGATTTCGTTCGCAACAACACCAAGATCATGATGGGCCTGCTGTTTGTGCTCATCATTCCGTCGTTTGTGTTGTTTGGGCTTGAGGGCTACACCCGCTTCAACGAGCGCACCGCTGCGGTGGCCCGGGTAGACGGCAAAGACATCACCCAAGCCGATTGGGACGCCGCGCACCGTCGCGAAAGCGACCGCTTGCGTGCCCGCAACCCTGAGATTGATCCGCGCATGCTCGATTCCGCCAGCGCGCGCTATGCGACGCTCGAGCGCCTGGTGCGCGAACGGGTGCTGGCTGCTGCAGCCGCCAAAGGCCATGTCAGCGTGAGCGACGCGCGGCTCGCCAACACCTTGCGAGCCGACCCCACGATTGCCGCCATGCGCAATCCTGACGGCAGCCTCGACGTTGAGCGCTACAAGGCCCTGGTGGCCGCCCAGGGCCTGACACCCGCTGGCTTTGAAGAAGGTATCCGCGCCGACTTGGTCACACAGCAGTTAGTGCGCGCAGTGACTGGCTCGACGCCCTTGATGCCCACGGTTGCCGACGTGGCCTTGAGCACCTTCTACGAGCGCCGCGAAATCAAGTTCCAGCGCTTTTTTGCGGGCGATTTCTCCAAGACTCTGAACCCCAGCGACGCTGACTTGCAGGCCTACTACGACGCCAATGCGGCTGATTTCCGCACGCCTGAGCGTTCCACGGTCGAATGGGTGTTGCTGGACCTGCCCGCCATCGAGCGGCGCATCACCCTGAACGAATCCGATGTGCGGGCCTACTACGACCAGAACAAAGACCGCTTCTCCACCAAAGAACAGCGGCGCGCCAGCCACATCCTGATTGCGGCGGACAAAAGCGCGGGTGCCGACAAACGCGCAGCCGCCAAAACCAAGGCAGAAGAACTGCTGGCCCAAGCACGCGCCAACCCCGCGCAGTTTGCCGAGCTGGCCCGCAAGAACTCACAAGACACCGGCTCGGCCGTCAACGGCGGCGACCTGGATTTCTTTCCGCGTGGCGCCATGGTGCAGCCCTTTGAAGACTCAGCCTTCAGCCTGAAGCCTGGTGACATCAGTGATGTGGTGGAGACCGACTTTGGCTATCACATCATTCGGCTGACCAGCATCAAAGCGCCGGTGGTACAGCCCTTTGAGTCGGTGCGCGCCGATCTTGAAAAAGAGTTGAAGCGCCAGCAATCCCAACGCCGCTACAGCGAATACGCCGATCTGCTGACCAACGGCGTGTACGAGCAGGCCGATTCGCTCAAACCCGTGGCCGAGAAGCTCAAGCTCGACATTCAAACCACCGAAGACGTCACCCGCGAGCCGCGCCCCGGTGCCAAGGGGCCCTTTGCCAACGCCCGCTTTGTCGAGGCTTTGTTCTCAGTCGATGCGCTGCAAAACAAGCGCAACACCGAAGCCATTGAAGTGGGGGCCAACCAGCTGGCCGCAGGCCGCGTGGTCAAGCACGAGCCCGCTCGCACTCGCCCCTTGGACGAAGTGCGTGCCCAGGTGCGCGAACGCGTGCTCGCTAAGCAGTCCTTCGATGCCGCCCGCGCTAAGGCCCAGGCCCAAATGACGGCATGGCAAGCCGACAGCGCCAAGGCTGCCGCAGCCATGGGCACGCCAGTGGTCATTGCCCGTGACGCTGCCCAGGGCCTGCCCAGTGAATTCATCACCACCGCCTTGACCGTTGATTTGTCCAAAGGCCCAGCATGGACGCTGATCGATTTGGGCATGCAAGGCACTGCGGTGGTGCAAGTGCTGAAAAAAGCGGACCGCCCCGCGCCTACGGCGGCGCAAGCGGGCCAAGACCGTGAGCAATACACCCGCTGGTGGTCTGGCGCCGAAGGCCGTGCCTACCTAGACAGCCTTAAAGAGCGCATGAAAGCCAAGATCTTGGTGCCTAAGCCCAGCGCAGAAGACACGGTGGCCAGCCTGGTGCGCGCGGCCACTCGGTAGGGCGCCTGGGGACGCTGTCCAGGGGCGTCGCCCATCCGGTGTGCTTAACGGCCCCGCAGGTTCGTATAATGCGAGCTTAGTGGTGGCTGTAGCTCAGTTGGTAGAGTCCAGGATTGTGATTCCTGTCGTCGTGGGTTCGAGTCCCATCAGCCACCCCAAGTGCACACAAGAAACCCTGCTATCTAAAGGATAGCGGGGTTTTTCTTTT